>CAYZLL010000090.1:7139-9996 GCA_964479225.1 uncultured Smithella sp. | reverse complement strand
AAATCTTCGGCCGCATCCAGGGATCTTCATCCAGAAACCGGTGCATGGTATCAAAAGTAGCCCCACCCCAGACTTCCATCGCGTGAAACCCGCAACTGTCCATTTCCTCGGCAATGGGAATCATGTCTTCCGTCCGCATTCTTGTGGCATAGATCGACTGATGCCCGTCGCGAAAAGTGTTATCCTGAATTTTCAGGGGATTATTTTTATTTTCCATCTTGCTCAAAATATTTTCTCCTTTGCGAATTGATCGCTTTGAATTTTAATGGGTCAGATTGAAGTTTTGAAAATCTTTTCCGCCGCGTTCAACCCGGTAACAGACTGACAGGCAACTCCCATCGTCTTAAAGAAATCGCGCAGCGGACGGCCCGGTCCCACCTCATAAACTTCCTGTGCCTGCGCTGCAATGGACTTCATGTTCTCACGCCAGTTGACGGTGTTGCTGATTTGGTTGACAAGATTGCGTTTCACTTCGTCAACATCAGCCCGGTGAAAACCGCCGGCAAAATTCGAAGTAACCCTGGCCGCATTTTGCGCGTTTAATTGACTGCCGTATTGCTCCAGGGTCTCGGCAAAACGCCCCTCGATAGTTTTCATCAAACGGCTGTGGAAAGGCGCGCTGACGTTTAAGCGAATGAATCGAAAACTTTTCTCTGGCGGAAAATTTTCCGTCAAACGTTTCTCCGCTTCGTCAATAGCCTTCAGCTCACCGCTGATGACCACCTGATTGGCGGAATTGATATTGGCGACACCGGCATTCAGCCCCTCAAGGCTTTTCTTCAACAGATCGACATCGATGTTTTCAGCAATCACCGCCGCCATGCCACCGACTCCCACCGGCACGGCATCCTGCATTAATTTGCCGCGCGTATGGACTACCTTTAAAGTGTCTGCCAGCGGCAATACTCCCGCGGCTACCAATGCGGTAAATTCTCCCAGCGAATGACCGCCGAAATAATCCGGCGCAAAACCGTAGCGTTCATTCAAACCGCGCAGCATGCATATTTCCGTCGTGACAATGCAGGGCTGTGTGAACTCGGTAAGATTCAGTCTTTCATCTTCACCGAAACACAGCGCCGCAACATCCCAGCCCAATGCCACGGCCGCTTCATCAAAAGTCTGCCGGCACACGGGCATCTGTTCGTAAAAATCCTTTCCCATGCCGGGCCTCTGAGAACCCTGTCCGGGAAAAACAACAGCAATTTTCTTATTATCTTTCATTCATTCCAACACCTCCTTTTAAAGAGGTGCAAATTTATCTTAAAATATTTATTATGACAATCACAAAATTCTTCATCTTATTAGCACAATCCATGCCATAAGAAACAAATATCCCGGATCATCAAAACAACTTGTATTTATTGAGTTTTTCAAAAAGAAATTTTATGGATAATTAAAAATCTTATCATGATATGCGAAAAGCACTTCGCACTGCGCATAACCATTTACCCACATCAAACGATTTGACAAAAAATATTGATTTTTCGTTTTCGCCGGATGGAAATAAACCAAAATTTAAAGCGATATGATTCCTTTTTTGCTTGACAGTGAAGTGTTCGATTTCTTATACTTCGCGCGCTGTAAAAAGCAATGCTGCACAAAGTCTTATAAAAAATAAAATGAGAAGGAGAGTTACAATGAAATTGGAAGATGTGAAGAAAATAGCGGTAATCGGTTCAGGAGCCATGGGTAACGGCATCGCTCAGGTATGCGCGATGTCCGGCCTGAAGGCTGTCATGGTGGACATCAAGCAGGAGTTCGTTGACAAAGGCATGGCCACCGTCAACAAGAGCCTGGATTTTCTGGTCAACAAGGGCAAGCTCACCCCCGAGGCAAAGGCCGCGGCCATGGGAAACTTGTCCACATCATTAAGCAACGCCGAGGCGGTCAAAGACGCCCAGGTGATCATCGAAGCCGTTCCGGAAATTATGTCTCTGAAGAAAGAGGTTTGTGCAGAACTATCGGCCGCGGCTCCGGCTGACGCGCTGATTGCATCCAACACATCCACCATGAGCATTAGCGAAATCGCCACGGCAGGAAAGAACCCGGAGCGGATCCTCGGCATGCATTTCTTCAATCCCGCACCGGTTATGAAAGGTGTGGAAGTCATTTACGCCAAGCAAACCACCGACGCCAATGTGGACCTGCTTTGCGAACTGACCAAGAAAATCGGCAAGGTTCCCATCAAGGTGCTCAAGGATGCCCCGGGCTTTATCGTCAACCGCATCGGCGCACCCAACCAGGCCCTGATCAGCGCCGTTTTGGATCAAGGCATCAAGACGGACAGCATCGACACAATCATGAAGGCGCTCGGCGGTATGCCCATGGGGCCCTTTGAACTTGCGGATTACGTCGGTATTGACGTTTTCTATCATACCCTCAAGTATTATTCCGAGACGCTTTCTCCGGAATTCAAACCCGGCAAAAAACTTCAGGAACTGCTGGACAGCAAAAAACTGGGCATGAAGACCGGCCAGGGAATTTATACCTGGGAAGGCGGCAAGGCCAAGATCGACGCTTCCGAGCAGTCTAAGGATATCGGCCCGATGGAATTTCTGTCCATTCAGATCAACGAAGCGGTGCGGGTGTACAAAGAGAAGATCGCAGCTTCCGCGGCGGATATCGACGCGGGCATGGTTCACTGCATGAGAGCATTTGCCGGACCTTTTGCTCTGGGTGCGGGCATGGATCCCCAGCAGATGACCGATATACTGAATAAATTGTACGACCGCTTCGGACTGAAGATTTTCAAACCTGAGCCTGAAATCGTGGACGGCTCCTTCAAGCAGATGAAATAGTTTTCCGCAAAATTGATATAAGTTAGTAAAAACGGCCCTGGATTCAGGGCCGTTTTTTT
>CAYZLL010000090.1:0-7039 GCA_964479225.1 uncultured Smithella sp. | reverse complement strand
TATCTTTCCTTTGACAAATCCAATTTCAATCTGCTATGACCAAAAAAAATTTTGCATAGAGAAGGACGTATTATGACCAACAAATTAAAGTATGATGAAGTGTTTTCTCAATCCATCAACCAGCCCGATGTTTTCTGGAGCAAAGCGGCAGAAGATGTGGTCTGGAACAAAAAATGGGACAAGGTTCTTGATGACAGCAACAAACCTTTCTACCGATGGTTCACCGGCGGGGAGTTAAACACCTGCCACAACGCTCTTGATTATCAGGTGGAATCCGGTCGGGGAGAACAAACGGCAATTATCTATGACAGCCCCGTGACCAATACCGTTGAAAAAATTTCCTACAAAGAATTGCTGGACAAAGTCTCCAAATTTGCCGGCGCTTTAAGTTCGCTGGACGTCAAAAAAGGCGACACAGTCATCATCTACATGCCGATGATTCCGGAAGCTGTGGTCGCCATGCTTTCCTGCGCCCGCATCGGCGCGGTCCATTCTGTTGTCTTCGGCGGATTCGCTCCCAATGAACTGGCCATCCGTATCGACGACGCCAAACCCAAAGTTATGATTTCAGCATCCTGCGGCATTGAAGGAAAGAAAACGCTTCCTTATAAACCGCTTTTGGATGAAGCGATTAAAATCGCATCTCACAAACCTCAGAAATGCGTCATCTATCAGCGCCCTCAGGTAAAAGCAGAATTGGATGCTTCATGCGATCTGGATTGGAACGACCTGATGAAAGATGCCAAGTCTGTTCCCTGCGTGTCCGTTGCCGCAACAGATCCCCTTTACATTCTTTACACGTCCGGAACAACCGGCAAGCCCAAAGGCGTTATGCGCGATAACGGCGGCCATGCCGTTGCTCTGAAATGGTCGATGAAGTACATCTATGATATCAAGCCCGGCGAGGTTTTCTGGGCGGCATCCGATGTCGGCTGGGTTGTCGGCCATTCTTATATTGTTTATGCTCCGCTTCTTTACGGCTGCACAACTATTCTTTATGAAGGGAAACCGGTCGGAACACCGGACCCCGGTGCTTTCTGGCGTGTTATTTCTCAGCATGGCGTTTCCGTTTTGTTCACGGCACCCACAGCTTTCCGTGCCATCAAAAAAGAAGATCCCAACGGCGACTATCTGAAAAAATACGATATCAAAAGCCTCAGATATCTATTCCTCGCGGGCGAACGTCTCGACCCCGATACCTATCACTGGGCCAGCGACATGCTGAAAATTCCTGTGGTGGATCACTGGTGGCAGACGGAAACCGGCTGGCCGATTGCCGCCAACTGCATGGGGGTTGAAAAATTCCTCATCAAGGCGGGCTCACCAACAAAACCGGTTCCCGGCTACAATGTGCAGATACTCGATGCCGACGGCAACCAGCTTCCCAACGGCGAAGAAGGTTCCGTCGTGATCAAACTTCCCCTGCCCCCCGGATGTCTGCCCACACTATGGCAGGATGACAAGCGTTATCTGGATTACGTTACTGAAAGACCGGGTTATTACGTCACCGGCGACGGCGGACGCTTCGATGAGGATGGTTATATCTTCATCATGGGACGCATTGACGATGTCATCAACGTAGCAGGACACCGTTTGTCCACCGGCGCGATGGAAGAAATCGTCTCCAAGCACAAAGACGTTGCGGAATGCGCTGTTTTCGGCGCGGAAGATCAGCTCAAGGGTCAGGTGCCTGTGGGATTTGTCGTGCTGAAAGCCGGTGTGGATCGCAAACCCGAAGACATTATCAAGGAACTTGTCCAGATGGTTCGTAATGAACTGGGCGCGCTGGCCTGCTTCAAGGAAGCCGCTGTCGTCAAGGCTCTGCCGAAAACACGTTCGGGAAAAACCCTGCGCAGCACCATGCGTAAAATCGTTGACGGCAAGGATTATGTGGTGCCTTCCACCATTGATGATCCTTCGGTACTGGATGTTATCGCCCAAGCCGCTAAAACTATCGGCTACGGAAAGAAATAAGTTGACCCTGTTTGTCATTGCGCGTCCTGATTTACAGGACGCGCAATTTTACACTCTTTTCATAAAAGAAATTCCTGAACATCGCTTCCTGAAATCTGCAATTCATTAATTTCCGATTTTATGTTATCTTTCAAACATTAATCGTTAGCATTTAAGCATTAGCACCGATCCATATAAACAATGTTCGGTAATACAAAGATATGAAAATAAGAGATCTGGGTTTTGACCAATGGTTTGAAGATCATTCCGCTGAGTTCAGACAGGAGGGTTGCAGCTTTGCCCGCATATCCGCCGTTGACCGCGGTTCGTATCTTATAAAGAACGAATCTGGAGAGGTTCCGGCTGAGCTAACAGGAAAGCTTTCATATCAGATTGACAGTCCCTTGGAACTACCATGTGTTGGTGATTGGGTGACAGCGTACTATTACAATGATGGCACGGCAGCAATTATCCACAGAGTGTTTCCGCGAAAGACGTTCCTGCGCCGCAAATCCGCGGGTGAAAACGTCGACTACCAGATGATTGCAGCTAATATAGATACCGCCTTTATTGTTCAGTCATGCCATTTCGACTTTAATCCGCGTCGATTGGATCGTTACCTGGTAATGGCGGCAGATGGACATGTTGAACCGATCGTCGTTATTACGAAGACGGATCTGATCCCCCGGGACGAATTGAATCAGAAGCTTTCCATCATCGGCTCGGTTGCCAATGTGAAAGTGATCGCGTTGAGCAGCATCACCGGTATGGGGTTCGATGAGTTCCGACAGGCACTCTCCCCTAGGAGGACGTACTGTCTTCTTGGTTCATCGGGCGTGGGAAAAACCACGCTCATCAACCGCCTCATGGGCCGGGAGGCCTTTCACACGAAAGCTGTCAGCGGCACAGGAGAAGGCACCCATACGACTTCCCGCCGGCAGCTCATTGTTCTGAGCCAGGGGGTAATGTTGATTGATACCCCAGGTATGCGAGAGCTGAGCATAATCGGTGCCGGCGATGGAATCCATACGGGTTTCGAGGAATTTGTCGCACTTTCCTCGCAATGTCGCTATGCGAATTGCAGCCATGAACGTGAGTCCGGCTGCGCCGTCCGGGCCGCAGTGGAACGTAGCGAATTGAGTGAAGATCGCTATTCCAATTATATCAAGCTCAAGAAGGAATCCGAGTTCCACGAGATGTCATACCTGGACAAACGGAAGAAGGACAAGGCTTTTGGGAAATTCATCAGAACGGTAAAAAAACAGATGAAAGGCTGATACAAGGACACCGAACCACAGCATTCAGGCCGACTCGTGCTCCTTACTCGTGGCTGATGCTGGGCGTTAAAATTCAACAAGTCATCATCAAGTTTCATAGCAATAAAAAATGCACATTTGTAGGTACTATACGTAATCCAAACAACTTTCAAAAACTGTGAAGTTGTAGTTTTAGAGGCATTATTTTCTTAAAAATAAAATATTGTTTCCATAATGTTGTGAAAAATGAGTTTTTTAATAACTAATTTCCCTCACAACCGGACGGTAGAGAAAAAGATTGCGACGGAGGAAGCTGTTTTGATTTTGCATATCCTCCGATGAATTGCAGACGTACGTGACAACGAGATTTTTATCCCTTGAAAACTCGCTGTGTTCTTTTCCCGCATAACAGAAATTACCCTTGTCATACAAAGGACTTTTAGGATCAAGTTCCGGAACTTTCACATCCAGAGCCTTCGGTTTACTCCAGGGACCTTCCGGTTGATCAGCGGTTTGATATAATAGTTGATTGCCTTTATTCTGAATCGTCATGTAAACCGCGATCCATTTTTTATCGGCATCGTGATACCTTACACTTAATTCCGAAACTCCGGCATCAAGAACGACCTTCACATTTTCCGGTTTAAGGACTTTCTCCCACAAACCCTCCTTGGTATAATATTCAATGGCGTCTTGAGGATGATCGATCTTATCGGAAGAAATACGAGCCAGAATATTACCGAAAATACTCAGATTGTCTTTCATATTAACATAGAAAGGATAGAAATATACGTAGTTGTTATGGACAATGGAAGTTGCCGCAAACGCCGATATTTCCGGCGACAGGAATGACGTCAAATCCACATAATCATAACTCCATGCACGCGGATCCGCAGCCGAAAAATCCCTGACACGGGCAAATTTATGCCCCGATATTTTAAAATTAAAAACTTCTCCTGCATTATTGGTCGGCTCAATGGCGATCAGAGGAATGTATAAAACATTGTTGATGATAAAAGGATCCTGCGGCCAGAGCCATGCATCTTCGCCGAAAGAGGATACGTATTTTTCATTTTTTTGTTCCAGGTAATATTTAATTTTAAATTTATTATCTGCAGAACAGGAGGAAACGGCCAGGGTTGTTCCCAGGACAACATCCATATTAATACGGTCTTCTCTCCATCGGTTACAGGAAACAAAAGTATCTCCGAACAGCCAAAGCGTTCGCTCTTTATCCAGCTTTATGGAGTAAGCCCCGTCACCCCCGTACCATCCGTCTTTATCCGGAAAAACCGGCAGACAGCGAGATGGAGAAGTATCAGCGGTGTATTTTCCGGGAAGCAGAGTAGAACAAGAACAAAGGGCAAGACTTAAAAATAACAAGACAATGGTTGCCGGTTTTTTCATCATGCCCATAAATATCACACCCAATGATCAATTAGAATTTTAACGCCAATCGCTATCAAAACCAGGCCGCCGAATATTTCCACTTTCTTCCCGAATATTTTGGCCAGCACCTTGCCGAAAATCATTCCGATGACTGTCATTAAAAAGCAGACGATACCGATAATCACGGCCGGCAACAAAATCTGACTTTTCAGAACGGAAAAACTGAAACCCACCGCCAGTGCGTCAATGCTGGTGGCAATGGAAAGCAAAAGGAGCGGCCAGCCGCGTGTCTGATCTTCCCTTTCCTCATCGCTCTCTTTCTCAAAACCCTCCCAGATCATTTTTCCACCGACCAGGGTCAGAAGCCCAAAAGCGATCCAGTGATCGAATGATGCAATCATTTCAACAACGCTCTGACCGGCCAGCCAGCCGATAATCGGCATCATAAACTGAAACAATCCAAAGGAAGTTGCCAGCCTCAATACCGGAGACCATGATTTTTTCTTGTTGGCGGCGCCGATCCCGATGGCCACCGAAAAAGCATCAACGCCCAGACCAATCGCTATCAAGAATATGGTTATTAAACTCATTTCTTGTAATCACTTGTAAAATTATTTTTTGTCTTTTGTTCTATACTCGTTTTATTTAAAGAAAACAACCGGTGCAAATAGAATTATTCATGTGGGCGCATTCGCCGAACGCGCCGCTTTTTGCGGATTGATCGGGGATCAATTTCTATTCAGATTCTGCCTCTTTTTGCTTTCTAAAATGGCCGTATATTCTTTCCGCCACGGACTTGCTGATTCCTGGCACTTGCTGTAATTCGCCAAGAGACGCTTCGCGTATTTTTTTAACCGAGCCGAAATGTTTGAGCAACGTTTTTTTGCGCGTATCACCGACATTGGAAACGCCGTCAAGAACTGATTCCATATCATCTTTTCGTTTGACAAGATGATGGTAACTCAAGGCAAAACGGTGCGCCTCATCGCGTGCCTGCTGAAGCAATCTCAAAGCGTGCGGCCAGGCGGACAGGGAAACGGCATCTTTACGCCCCTGCAGATAAACACGATCTTCGGACTTTGCCGCTTTTCTCTTTTCCACGCCTTGGCCGGAAATAAAACTGCGCTCCTCTTTGGCCAAACCGATAACATCCAGCTTTATTTTTAAATCTCTTAGCACGGAAAGAGCGACATTGAGCTGCCCTTTGCCGCCATCAACCACCACCAGATCGGGCAGATTTTCCGTATGCGTAAACCGGCGGGACAGCACTTCATACATCATCCCGTAATCATCCGGTTCCGCCAGTGTTTCTATCCGGTAACGCCGGTAAGCGGATTTATCCGGCTCGCCGTCCTGAAAAACAACCTGAGAACCAACGGCATTCTTGCCGCTAATATTTGAAATATCATAGCACTCGATGCGGCGGGGCAATTTTACCAGCGATAATTTTTCTTGAAGAACATGAAAAGCATTTTCCTTCTGTTCGCTGCTTTTATGGGCCGCCTCCCAAAGATTACGGGCATTTTCACTGGCCATATCCAGCAAAGCGTTTTTCGTTCCGATGGCCGGCACAGTCAAGGCAACTTTTTTGTCTTTTTTTTCTGTCAGCCACTCGATGATAACGTTTTCATCCGGCAGACGGCACGGAATAATAATTTCATCCGGAATATTCGTTTCGCCGTCATAATACTGTGTCAGACAGGATGAAATCACTTCAGCAACATCTGTTTTTATTTTGAACGTCGCAAATGATTTACTGCCGAGCAATTTTCCTCCGCGCACAAACAAAATGCAAAGCTGATAATGGCCATCCTGTTCATGTAGGCCGACGACGTCCTGATCTTTTTCACCGCCCCAATCAACATTTTGCTTTTCCAGCGCGTGCTCCAGCGCCGCAATCCGGTCACGAAAACGAGCCGCTTCTTCATAATGGAGGTTGCGTGATGCTTCAATCATCTGTGTTTTCAATTCGGCAATTAACTCGCGACGGCGCCCCTGCAAAAACGACACGACATTGCGCGTCATTTTTCCATAGGCTTCTTCATCAATCAGGCCTTTACAGGGCGCCAGACACTTCCCGATTTGATACTCCAGGCAAGGCCGGGAACGCAATTGAAAATCTCTGTTGCGGCAGGTACGCAACGGAAAAACCTGCTGAACAAAACGCAGCGTTTCCTTCGCCGCCAGGCCCGAAGGGTAAGGACCGAAATACAGCGCGGCATCATTCAACCGTTTGCGAACCAGTTGCAGACGGGGAAATTTTTCCGCCGGGTCCAGTGACAGATGAAAATAGGTTTTGTCGTCGCGCAGTGTAACATTGTAACGCGGACGATGACGTTTGATTAAATTGTTTTCCAGAATCAGCGCTTCTTTTTGAGTGGCGGTATTGATAAATTCAATATCATGAACCCGCGCCATCAGAAACGGCGCCATCGGACGGG
>CAYZLL010000089.1:7212-10244 GCA_964479225.1 uncultured Smithella sp. | reverse complement strand
AATGGCGGAGAGAGCGGGATTTGAACCCGCGGTACACCTTTGGGGGCGTACACACGATTTCCAGTCGTGCTCCTTCAGCCGCTCGGACATCTCTCCTTAAATTTCACAAGTTCAAAGAACACATTTTCCCAAGTGCCACCCCAAAATGTTCATCTGACAGTAAGGCATCATTTTAGGGCCGCTCTTTCTAACAAATAAAAACTTATAATTCAAGATTATTTATTGTGATGTCAGGCATTTGGTCCTGATATTTTTAATAACCTGTTATTTTCGCCAAAAGGCCGGTAAGAGTAAGACAATAATCGTATAAATTTCCAGACGTCCCAGAAGCATGGCAAAGATGAGTATCCACTTCCCGACGACAGGAACACCGGCAAAATTATCCATCGGGCCAACGCTGCCCAACCCGGGACCGACATTTCCCAGGCATGTCGCCATTGCGGTGAGCGATGAAATGACGTCCAAACCAAGGGCTGACAAGGCAATCGCTCCGACAATAAAAATGGCTACGTAGAGAAGAAAAAACCCCCAGATACTGCGCATGATGGTTTGCGAAACAGGATTATTGCCAAGTTTGACCATGGTCGTGGCATGAGGATGGATGATGCGGAACATTTCCTGATAGCAATGCTTCACCAGCAGGATCAGCCGCATAATCTTGATGCCACCTCCGGTTGAGCCGGCCATGCTCCCCAAGAACATGGAAACAAAGAGAAGGATTTGTGAAAAGTGAGGCCATTTTTCATAGTCCGCCGTCACAAATCCTGTCGTGGTAATAACCGAAACAACCTGGAAGGAAGCATAACGGAAAGCATCCACAAGGCCGGGATAGATTTTTCCGTAAACATCCATGAATACCAGCAGGATAAAGACACCGGTGATACCACAATAGGCGCGCAGCTCCGGATCACGAAAAAAATGCCGGGGATGTCCATTGATTAATTTGTAGTGAAGTGAAAAGTTGATGCCTGCCAAAAACATGAATATCAAAATGACAAAATCAATATAAATGCTGTTGTAATATCCGACACTGGCGTTTTTTGTGGAGAAGCCCCCCGTAGGCATCGTAGCGAAGCTGTGACAGATGGAATCATAAAGAGACATTCCTCCAAACAAAAGGAGAAGGATTTGTGCCATTGTCATAATCACGTAAATTTTCCACAGAACCTTTGCGGTACCGGATATGCGAGGCGTCAATTTGTCAACAACAGGGCTGGGGGTTTCCGCTTTATAAAGCTGCATGCCGCCAATACCAAGAAAAGGAAGAATGGCAATCGACAGAACGATGATGCCCATGCCTCCCAGCCACTGGGTCTGGGCCCGCCACAGGAGTACCGCCGGGGGCAGCGTTTCGATATTTGTCAGAATGCTGGCACCCGTCGTTGTAAATCCGGACATGGATTCAAAATAGGCCTGTGTAAAGTTTGGGATCGCTCCAGAGATAAGATACGGCAGAGTTGCAGCAAGTCCGGCAGCAACCCATCCCAAAGTGACGATGGCCACGCCGTCCCGATGATTCAGATAATATTCCTCATGGCCGCGGGTCATAAAAAATACTATGCCCCCAAGGCCGCAAGTCACCAGCATGGAAATCAGAATGGCCAGGGTGCTGCCGTCATTATAATAAAGCGCAGCCAAAAGAGGCAGGCCCATGGATAACCCGAGATAGAAAACCACAACGGCTACCAGGTAAAAAATGAGACGAAAATTCATCAAAAATACTCCAACTTGACCGTGAGTAGCCCTTCCAGTTTGTTGATGACTTCCTGCATGGCAAAGATAATCAGATGATCATGGGGAAGCACGATCGTACTGCCTTTGGGTATGATGATTTCATCTCCCCGCACAATGGCGCCTACAATGGCGCCCGGGGGAAAGTCAACTTTTGATAAGGGGGTGTTAACGATATCGGAAGTTTCCAGGGCTTCTGCCTCGATGGCTTCGGCTTGCTCTTCCCGTAAAGGAGCCACGGAAATAATCTTTCCCTTGCGCAGATATTGGAGAATCGCTCTCACCGCAGACATCCGGGGATTAATAACCGTATCCAGACCGATGGCGGAAACAATATGCATGTAGCTCATTTTGCTGACACGGGTAATGGTGCGCTTCGTTCCGAGTTCTTTGGCCAGCAGGGAGATCAGAACATTACTTTCTTCATCTCCGGTGACGGCAATCAACATATCCATGTCTCCGATGTTTTCTTCACGGAGCAGATCCCGGTCAGCGCCGTCGCCCTTAATCACGGTAATATGCTTTAACTGTGTGTTGGCGTCTTTGCATTTCCTACTGTCATTATCAATAATTTTAACATTTAAATACGATTTATCCAAGGCTTGCGCGACGGCCATCCCGGTTCCCCCCGCCCCGACGATCATAATGTTTTTGGTCGCTTTTGTGCTCATTTTGAGACGGTTGAGGGTTTGAATGATCTCCGATTTTTTGATGACCAGATAAACGAGATCCAAAGGATGAATGGTATCATTTCCACTGGGAATGAGAATTTTGTGTCCGCGGACAATCGCGCCGATAAGCAGTTTTTCTTTATGAATATTAAAGTCACTGAGTTTTTTCCCCGCAAGAGGGGAATCGTTTAATATCAAAAAGCTTACCAGTTTAATCTCGCCTCCGAGGAAATCAATCACCTCCGAGGCGCCCGGAACATCAATCAGGCTGAGAATCGTATTGACCATCATGGTCTGGGTATTGATAATCAGGTCAACGCCGAGAATATCCTTGCTGAATAAAGACTTTTCCTGAATATATTCCTGGCTGCGGACACGGGCGATTTTAACGGTGTGCTGATTGAGACTTCTGGCCAACAAACAGGCAATCAAATTGACTTCGTCAATGTCCGTTGCCGCCACCAGAAGTTTCGCGTCCTGGATGCCGGCTAAACGGAGCATTCGGGGACTTGTCCCTGATCCCAGAAACGCCTGAACGTCAAGATTTTCATTGATCCGCCGGAGCTTTCCCGGATCCCTTTCGATTAAAACAACATCCTTTTTCTCGTCGGACAGCTTTTGAGCGATGTG
>CAYZLL010000089.1:0-7112 GCA_964479225.1 uncultured Smithella sp. | reverse complement strand
TTTTTTTTCTGAATCTTCTGCAAGGAAATCCGCTTTGAAGGGCAGGTCGTTGGTGGTGATATATTGCTCACGGGCAATCACGACAGCCCGTTCCATGATATTTTCCAGCTCACGGATGTTGCCCGGGTAGTCGTATTTCAAAAGTAAGTCTCTGGCTTCAGCTGTAAAACCTACAACATTTTTCCCGTTTTCCTTAGCAAATTTCTCCAAAAAATAGTCAATGAGAACCGGTATGTCTTCCTTCCTCTCTCTGAGCGGCGGCAAAGATATTGTAACGACTTTTAACCGGTAAAACAGGTCATCCCGAAAATTTCCTTCGGCAACCCGTATTTCCAGATCACGATTCGTAGCGCTGATAAACCGGACATCAACCCGCAAATTAACGTTGCTGCCGAGACGCTGAAATTCCCGTTCCTGGAGGAAACGTAAAAGTTTGACCTGAATGGTGGGACTGAGCTCTCCGATTTCATCAAGAAAGATTGTGCCGCCATCGGCTTCTTCAAACCGACCGATCCGGCGTGCCGAAGCTCCGGTAAAAGCGCCCCTTTCATGACCGAACAATTCACTTTCCAGTAAATTTTCGTGCAGGGCAACACAGTTAACAATCACGATCGGCTTGTGGGATCGAGGACTCAACTGATGAATCAACCGGGCCAGCAATTCTTTTCCCGTACCGCTTTCGCCCTGAATCAGAACCGACGCTTTGCTGGCGGCCACGCGTCCGGCCAGATTGATGATTTCTGCCATACGCTGACTTTTGAAAATGATTTTATCCGCGGTAACACCCCGTTTATTCAAATCTTCTTTCAGAAGTTTGTTTTCCTGAATGAGCTGTCTTCGTTCCGCGATCCGGTTCACGAGAATGATTAATTCATCCAGCTCCACGATCGGTTTGGTCAGGTAATCAATCGCACCGGCTTTCAGAGCTTCAACGGCTGTTTCCACGGTTCCATAAGCGGTGATGATCACCACGTCTATTTCCGGATTTATTTTTTTCACTTCCTTAAGAACGTCCAGTCCACTCATCCCGGGCATTTTGTAGTCCAGAAGAATTAAATCAAAATGCCCGCTTAAAACCGTTTTGATCGCTTTTTCACCATTGTCCGCTTCTGTTACGGTGTGGCCTTCGGAACGAAGAAAACCACTCAACAGTTCTCTTTGCGATTTTTCGTCATCAACAATCAGAATACTCAGTTTCTGCATGGACCTTCATCCTTCATCTTTTTAAGATATGTCATTGAATCTTTCCCGTGGCAAAATAACATCAAAAGTTGTTCCTTTGTCCTTCCGGCTGGTGACCTGAATGTCTCCTCCGTGCCCGCGGATAATTTCAAAAGCCAGGGGTATGCCCAAACCGACGCCCTTTTCTTTTGTTGTATATTCAGGATTGAAAATCTGGTTGATTTCTTCTGCCGTCATGCCGCAACCCGTATCCGCGATCTTGACAACTATGTAATTTTTTCCTTCTTTGTCCACCGTAATGAAAACCTTGCCTTTGTCTTCTGTAATGGATTCCATTGCGTTTTTGATTAAATTGATGAAAGCCTGCTGAAGTTTATTGACATCCATGGGAATGTGAGCGGGTTCTTGTCGCCAGTTTGTTTCAAGTGTAATCCCTTTTGAGGACGCTTCTTCCTTCATGAGATTAACAATTTTTTGCAAAAGCTCTGTGACGGAGAATTTATGAAAATCCAGACGGCGACTTTTGGAAAACGTCAGAAATTCTTCAATGATGCCGTTGAGACGCTTGATTTCATCCTTGATAATGCCGGAAAGATTATTAAAATCTTCCGCTTTTTTCGTATCGGAAGGAACATAGTCTCTGTTGAGCCTTTGCGCGGCAATGCTGATGGCGTTTAAGGGATTGCGAATTTCATGGGCGACGCCTGCCGCCAGTTGTCCCAGCGAGGATAATCTTTCCGCTTTTTCCAGTTGGCGCTCCATTTCCACAACACCGGCCATGTGACGGTTCTGGTCATGATACAGCAGCCACATAGATGATAAAGCGATGACAACAATAAAAAGTGAGAAAAGAAAGATGTTCTGCCGGCTCTCGGTAATAATTTTATCCATGGAACTGCGATCCAAACCGATTCTCACGATACCGACTATTTTTTTGTCCAGAAACAACGGTGCGGCAAAGTCAAGAATTTGATTTTTATCATCGTTGACTTTAGAGCTGGTAATTTTAGATTTACCGGACAGGATATCTTTAAATATTAAATTATTATTCTTTAAATCAGGTGCTTTCGGGCCGACTCTGCTTAAAAGTTTATTTTGATCATTGATGATTTGCATATAGATAATGCCGTGGCCTTCGCCGATTTTGTTCATTCCCTTTTCACCGGCAACCTTCAAGCTCCAGTAGATTATTCCCTGCTTATCCAGACTGATGACAACCGTACCGCTCTTGTCCCGGCGGGTAATGCCGATGAATCCTCCCGGCACTTTCTTTTGTTTCAACCGGGATTGTTCGATTAATTCTATTAATTCCAGTGTTGATAATTTGCGGCCCTTTTTTATCAGATCATTTTTATCCAGTATATTAGTCTGCAGATGGCCGCTTTGATAAACCGCATTGCCTTTGGAGTTGAGCAACCCGACGTATAAAAAATTGTTGTCTCCGGCAAAGCGGGACAGGTAATCATTACTAATGTTCCCTTGTTTCCATTCTTCATCCAGGTTGAATGCAAGGTTCGTGATGGCTTCCGACACCCATTTTTTTGAATAGGCCGCTTCTTCCTGCCGGGCGGTTTTGGAATCGGAACTCGGTTGCTCGGGAGCATTAATACTTTTGAAATTTTCTACGGTCATGCGTTGCAGAACACCAATCGTATTAAGAGCCTGATCTTCCATGAAAGCCATCAGATTTTTTTCATTCCGTCTGATTTCCAGGAATCCCATAATAAGGATGAGAATAACTAAAATGGCGCTGACAATGGCGACGGCCAGAGGCTGGAGAAAGGGATCATTGTATTTGGTTTTGCGACGAATGATTAATTCTTTCTTTCTGAAAAAACGCATTGACATCCCTTCAATCTGATTTTCCCAGTTATTTTAAGCTTTTTAGCTAAAAAGTCAACTTATTATAGAATATCCGACATTTTTGTCGAGTTTGTGTCCGGAAGCGCAAAATACACATATATATTTGTATTTATTAATTATTTATAAAACAGCCGTTGGTTTTTCGACATTTATTGCCGCCCCAAACAACTTTCCACAACCGGCCATAAACGCTTTCGTAATTATTTCTATAATTATATCAATTGCTTATTACATTTATTCTGATTTTGGCACAACAAATGCTTTATAAATGGGCAGGTAGTTTGTCGACTGAGAAATAACGGGTATGATTAGCCGGCAACAAAACAACCTTGAAGGAAAAAATCCTTCGCTCTTCATGTTTAGGGAGGCTCCGACCAGGCCTCCCTTTTCGTTAATCGCCGGTATTATTTTTCTTTTGCCGCCAGTAATTTAATCTCTCGTTAATGGTTTTTTCAAACCCCACCCCTTTGGGTTGATAAAATCTCTGTCCTCTGATTTCTTCGGGAAGATATTCTTGAGAAGCATAGGAATCAGCATAGTCGTGGGCATATTTATAGCCTTTGCCGTAGTCGAGGTCTTTCATTAATTTGGTTGGCGCGTTGCGAATGTGCAGAGGCACAGGCAAATATCCCTTTTCAGTAATGGTGCTTTTAACTTTACCGTAGCCGACGTAAAGTGCATTGCTTTTGGGGGCGGTTGCCAGATAAACAGCCGCCTGGGCCAAGGCCAGTTCGCCTTCCGGCAGACCGATGAAATGAAAAGCCTGCTGGGCGGCCATAGCAACAACCAAAGCCTGCGGGTCGGCGTTGCCGATGTCTTCTGAAGCGAACCGCACCATTCGACGGGCGATATAAAGAGGATCTTCTCCGGCGGCAATCATCCGTCCCAGCCAATAAAGAGTGGCATCGGGATCGCTTCCGCGCATACTTTTATGCAGGGCGGAGATCAAGTTATAATGCTCTTCACCATTCTTGTCATATAAAAGCGATTTCTTCAGCAGAGCGTCCTGAGCGAATTTCAGGGAAATGATTCTTTTGTCTTCCGGCAGATTCTGAACCATGGAGACAATGGCTTCCAGATTATTCAAAGCCGTGCGCGCGTCACCATCAGCCAGACTGACAATGTATCGAAGAACATCCGTTTCGATTTGAACATTGATATCGCCGAAACCTTTTTGCTTATTTTTAAGTGCCGCTGTCAGAATAGCGAGCAAATCATCCTCTGAAAAAGGCTTTAGAACCAGCACGCGTGTCCTCGAAAGCAAGGGAGCAATCACTTCAAACGATGGATTTTCCGTGGTTGCGCCTATTAACGTAATCAGACCGCTTTCCACGTGCGGCAAAAAAGCATCCTGCTGGGCTTTATTGAAACGGTGAATTTCGTCAACAAATAGAATGGTCTTGATGTTTTTTCTTTCCAGCAATTCTCTGGCTTCGTCAATGACCGCCCGGATTTCCTTTACGCCGGAAAGAACAGCGGAAAAGCTGACAAATTTTGATTTGGTTTCGTTGGCCAGCATTCGGGCTAAAGTGGTTTTCCCGGAACCGGGAGGTCCCCAGAAAATCATCGAAAAAAGTTTGTCGGAATCAATAGCCCGCTTGAGCAGGGATCCTTCGTTCAACAGGTGGCTTTGACCGATGTATTCGGAAAGGGTCTGCGGCCTCATTCTCTCAGCCAGAGGCGCACGGTCTTTTAAGTCATCGGATTGGCCGTTGCTGAATAAATCGAGATTTTTCATCTTTTGGCCTTGGCCGCTTCTATTAATTCAATAAGGCTTGTTACTTTCTCTTTTTGTTGAGCATTGACGAAGCTATTGTACTGTTCCAGCGTTAATTTTTCCCTCAGGAAAGATTCCACGTCAAAAGAAAGTGACCAGCAGCGAACAATACGCTGACAGGGTAATTCGCCCGATTCCCGCAGGCAGTATTCCAAAGTCATTTCATCGCCAAGTTTGGGGCACCGGATCAATTTGTCATCATGTTGCGCTTTCATTGCCGGTCAGCTTTACTGAAAAAAGAAAAGCCGTCAAGAATTTTGTTTCATGACGGCTTTTCAAAAATGATTAGAATAATTTTTTAAGGTTTGGGGAAATCCTTGATGGCGTTCAGCGCACGGTCAATTTCATGATCCGGCAATTCGTAGGCTTGTAATTTACCGGCAAAATAAGCATCATATGCGGCCAGATCAATAATGCCATGGCCAGTCCAGTTGAAGAGGATTGTTTTTTCTTTCCCTTCTTCTTTGGCGCGCATGGCTTCATCCACAACCGCCGCCAGCACATGGTTGGTTTCCGGTGCGGGGATAAAGCCTTCCGTCCGCGCCCATTTGACGCCGGCGTCAAAGGTTTTCAGCTGGTCATAGGCTCTTGGTTCAACAAGTTTTTCCCGGACAAGATGGCTGACGATTGGTGCCATGCCGTGGTAGCGCAAGCCGCCCGCATGGATCGGCGCGGGAACATAATCATGACCCAGTGTGTACATGGGCAAAAGCGGCGTTTTTTGAGCCAGATCGCCAAAGTCATAGGCAAAGGGCCCCTTGGTCATAGTGGGGCAGGATGAAGGTTCGGCGCCCACTATCTTCACTTCTTTGCCATGGATTTTGTCACAGACATACGGCGCTATGATGCCTGCAAAATTACTACCGCCTCCGCAACATCCCATAACCACGTCAGGATAGATACCGAGTTTCTGCATTTGCTTTTGCGCTTCCAGACCGATAATCGACTGATAAATCAACACATGATTGAGTACGCTGCCCAGTGCGTAATGGGACTTTATTTTGCTGGTAACCGCGTCTTCGATGGCTTCGCTGATCGCTACACCCAGCGAGCCGGGGGAATCGGGGTATTTGGCGAGAAAATCTCTGCCGGATTGCGTCAGCGTGCTGGGACTGGGAATGCATTCTGCACCCCACGTATTCATCATTAAGCGCCGGTAAGGTTTTTGTTCATAGCTGATTTTGACCATATAGACGCGGCATTCCAAGTCAAACATCTGGCAGGCCATGGCCAGGGCGCTGCCCCACTGACCGGCGCCGGTTTCCGTAGTAATGCGCTTGGTTCCGGCCACTTTATTATAATAGGCCATCGGGATGGCGGCATTGGGTTTGTGAGAACCAGCAGGGCTGACACCCTCATTCTTGTAGTAAATTTTTACCGGACAACCGAGCAGCTTTTCAAAATTATAAGCGCGGTAAAGAGGAGAAGGACGCCACAACAGATATTTTTGCAGAACTTCGTCCGGTATTTTAATCCAGCGCTTGTTGGAAGCTTCATGTTCGATAATGTTCATCGGGAAAATTGCCGCCAGATCCTGAGGGGTTACCGGCTGACCGGTTCCGGGATGAAGAGGCGGTTTCATCGGCGTAGGTAAGTCCGCCATGACGTTGTACCACTTTTTGGGTATTTCGCGATCCTGCAGTACTACTTTTACCTGTTCCATATTTTTTCTCCTTCAATAAGTATTTTACAAAAAAAAACCACGGGATGATATTCCCATGGCGCTGTATTTTTAAGAGTCATGGGAAGGACCTTCCCTGCCCATTCTCTTTTTCAAAGCTTATGGGCAGATATTTAAAATCTGCCACCACCAATTACTATTTAAAACTTTTTTAAACATATTTTTCTCGCTAATTGTTCGACGCGTGAGATTCCGTAGCACAGCGAATAAATGACTGTCAAGATGAAATTTCTCAGACATGATTCCTTAACTGAAGCTCCGAAGGATGCGGATTTAGATACACCTGATCTTTAAGATACGGTTCGTCGTATTTGCGGACGTAGTGGCTGATCAGCGTTACCGGTACAATCAGGGGAATATATCCGTCGCGATAAGCATTAATCAAATCCAGCAGTTCTTTTTTTTCATCGGAGGACAATTGTTGTTTAAAATATCCCATCATGTGCTGAAGAACATTAACATGTTTGGCCGGTGTTGCCTTGATTTTAAGCGATTCCAGCAGAAATTCCTGATATTGTTTTTGAATTTCCGGCCCGGAAAAGTTTTTCTGCGCCGCCACCAGTTTGCCCATCATTTGATAATGCTTGGTGCTGTGCGCGAGGATCAGTA
>CAYZLL010000088.1:0-10273 GCA_964479225.1 uncultured Smithella sp. | reverse complement strand
GTTTTATGTTAATGCCGAAAAGGGTAAAATTCAGAAAGTTACAAAAAGGCCGGATGGGCGGCAAAGCAACAAGAGGCAGTTCCATCGCTTTTGGTGAATTTGGTTTGCAGGCGGCTGAATGCGGCTGGATTACAGCCAGACAAATTGAAGCGGCGCGTGTTGCCATGACCCGTCATGTCAAGCGAGGTGGAAGAATCTGGATCAGAGTATTTCCTCACAAGTCGATCACAAAAAAACCGGCTGAAACCCGAATGGGTAAAGGAAAAGGCGCTCCGGAAGCCTGGGTGGCTGTCGTGAAACCCGGTTCCGTACTGTATGAGATGGAAGGCGTTTCCAAAGATGTGGCCAAGGAAGCATTTCGTCTGGCCGCTCACAAACTGTCCATCGCAACAAAATTTTTATCGAGGGATATAGCTGATGAAAATTAAAGAAATCAGAGCTCTCGACATTAACGGGCTCAAACAAAAAATTGCAGAATTAAGCGAAGAACTATTCCGCTTGAAGATAAGGCATGCATCAGGACAATTGGAATCAACAGTCATGCTGGGTAAAGTACGTAAGGATATTGCCCGTATCAACACCGTGTTGAAGGAAAAGGAGGCAGCAAGTTAACACATGGCTGAAAGAGGAAATAATCGCACGATCAAAGGCGTAGTGGTCAGTAATAAAATGGATAAAACAATCGTGGTCAGGGCGGAGCGGCTGGTTAAGCATCCTGTTTTTCACAAATATGTACGCAAGCATGTCAAGTATAAGGCTCATGACGAACAAAATCAGAGCAAGGTTGGGGATACAGTTTTAATTGTTGAATCGCGGCCGTTAAGCAGAGAAAAGCGCTGGCGGATGCTGCAAATTTTGGAGAAGGCAAAATAGATTAGTTGGCTGGTTTATGAAGTCAATGTGATGAGGATTATTTTATGATTCAGATGCAGACCATACTCAATGTTGCGGATAATTCCGGCGCCAAAAAAGTCGCGTGTATCAAGGTACTGGGCGGTTCGAAGCGGCGCTACGCAAGTTTGGGTGATGTTATTGTGGTTTCCGTCAAGGAAGCTATTCCGAATTCCAAGGTTAAGAAAGGCGACGTACTCAAAGCGGTTATCGTACGCACGGTGAAGGAAGTGCGCAGACCGGATGGGTCTTATCTGAAATTTGATGATAACTCAGCGGTTTTAATTTCCAATCAGATGGAACCGATCGGCACGAGAATTTTTGGACCTGTCGCCCGTGAATTAAGAGCGCGGCAGTTCATGAAAATTATATCTCTGGCTCCTGAAGTTTTGTAAAAATGTTTTGCAGAGGGGAAAAATGAGTTTAAGTAAAATTAAAAAAGGGGATCTTGTTAAAGTACTAACCGGGAAGGATAAGGGAAAAACCGGTAAAGTATTAACCGTCATTCCCGAAAAAAACCGGATGGTGGTCGAGAAGGTTAATCTCATTAAGAAGCATAAAAGACCCGATCAGAAATCCAAAGGTGGCATCGTCGAAAAGGAAGGATCGATCAACGTATCCAATGTTGGTTTGTTCTGTAATAAGTGCAAGAAAGCCGTCAGAATACAAAGCAAAGTACTGGAAGACGGTAAAAAATTGCGCATCTGCAGTAAATGTAAAGAAGTTATTTAATGTGGGTTACCTAAAATGGCAAGATTAAAAGAATATTATTTGAAAACAGTTGTCCCGGCTCTGGTGAAGGAATTCAGTTATAAGAATCCGATGCAGGTGCCCAAAATGGAGAAAATTGTCATCAATATGGGTCTGGGTGAAGCCATTCAGAACGTGAAGATTATTGATGTCGCGGTGCAGGAACTGGCGACCATCAGCGGCCAGAAACCGATCGTCAACAAAGCGAAGAAATCGATTGCGACATTCAAACTCAGACAGGGTATGCCCATCGGTTGTTCGGTTACGTTGAGAAAGAACACCATGTATGAGTTTTTCGATCGCCTGGTGAATGCTGCTTTGCCAAAGGTCAGAGACTTTCGTGGTGTATCGGCGACTGCATTTGATGGAAGCGGGAATTATTCCATCGGTTTGCAGGAACAGATTATTTTTCCGGAAATTGAATACGACAAGGTGGAAAAAATCAAGGGAATGAATATCACGATCGTGACATCAGCCAAAACAGATCAGGAAGCCCGAATGTTACTGAAGTTAATGGGCATTCCGTTTAAACAATAAATTAACAGCCTCGGAGGGTGTAGCGTGGCAAAAAAGTCGTTAATCGCTAAGTCGAAAAGAGCAAGTAAATTTTCAGTCAGAGAATATAATCGGTGCCCGCTTTGCGGAAGGCCTCGTGCTTATTACCGGAAATTTGACATGTGCAGAATTTGTTTGCGTAAACTTTCCCTGCAGGGAGAACTTCCCGGGGTAATGAAATCCAGTTGGTAATTAAAGTTTAAGGAGAAAAAGAATGGGGATGACGGATCCTATAGCCGATATGTTAACCAGAATCAGAAACGCGAATAAAGCGCGCTTCAAAACGGTTAATGTCGGTATGTCCCAGATGAATGTGAATATCGCTAAAGTGCTCAAAAAAAGCGGATACATTAACAATTATGACAAGGTCAAGGGTGATAAAGACCAACAGGTGCTTGAAATTATTCTTAAATATCCTGATACCAAGAGTACCGTAATTACGAATATTAAAAGGGTCAGCAAACCGGGACGCAGGGTTTATGTTCCTTCGGAGGGCATTCCCAAAGTTCTCAACGGATTGGGAATTTCGATTCTTTCGACTTCCAAGGGCGTCATTACCGATGCAGAAGCCAGAGAATTGAATGTCGGCGGAGAAGTGATTTGTAACGTCTGGTAATTTGAAACAAAGATATTAAGCAGGAGCTTTAGTTCATGTCGAGAATAGGTAAGAAACTGATAAGTTTTCCCAAGAATGTAAAAATCAGCCAGAGTGCTGATACGGTGAAGGTAGAAGGACCCAACGGAGTGCTTTCTTCGAAAGTGCCCGAAGGCATTACCGTCAATATTGGTGATGGCAGTATCTCGGTCGAAAGAAAATCGGATGATATTATCATGCGCTCTTACCATGGTTTGACCAGAACGCTGGTGGAAAATATGGTCAAGGGGGTTACCACCGGTTTTGAGAAAAAGCTGGAAATATCCGGTGTCGGTTATCGTGCCGAGTTGGTTGACAAAAGTTTAAAACTGATCCTGGGTTTTTCAAGCCCGATTCAGTACGACATTCCCAAGGGCATTGACATCAAGATTGACAAGCAGGTCAATTTAGTTGTTTCCGGCATTGATAAAGAGATGGTAGGTCGTGTGGCTTCGGAAATAAGAGCCTTGAGAAAACCGGAACCGTATAAGGGCAAGGGCATTAAATATGCCGATGAATACATTAAACGCAAAGCCGGCAAGTCGGCCAGCGCTTAAAAAAGTAAATTGGTCGTAAAGAGGATAGAACATTGGCTTCCAAAAAGACATTAAAAATAAGAGCAAAAAGAGAAAAACGAACCAGAGCTAAACTTCACGGAACCGAGGAAAGACCGCGTCTTTGCGTATTCCGGAGTGACAGGCACATTTATGTTCAAGCCATTAATGATGTAACGGCGAACACTCTGGCCACCGCATCCACGTTATGCAAAGAGCTGGAGAAAAATATAAAAGAAAAAAAGAAAGTGGACGTTGCCCGCGAAGTCGGTAAATTAATTGCCGAACGGCTGAAAGCCAGAGGAATTGAAAAGGTTATTTTTGATAGAGGAAGATTTCTCTATCACGGTCGTGTGAAAGCGTTGGCGGAATCCGCCAGGGAAAATGGTCTGAAATTTTAATTTTATCAAATAAAAAAGATAATAAAGGAAAGAACCTTTGGACAAGAAAGAAAGAGAAATGAAAGATACGGAACTCCTTGACCGGGTTGTTGCGATCAACAGAACGGCAAAAGTAGTCAAGGGGGGCAGGCGTTTCCGTTTCAGCGCCATTGTTGTGGTCGGAGACGGCAAGGGAATGATCGGAACAGGATTGGGCAAGGCTCATGAAGTACCGGAAGCGATTCGCAAGGGTATGGACATGGCCAAGAAGAACATGGTGAAAGTTGCCGTCGTGGAAAGAACGATACCTTATGAGGTTATCGGGCGTTATGGCGCGGGCAAGGTTCTGTTGAAACCGGCATCCGAAGGAACGGGATTGATCGCGGGTGGCGCCGTACGAGCGGTACTCGAAGTGGCCGGTGTCCATAATATTCTGACCAAATGTCTGGGATCCCATAATCCGCATAACCTGGTGAAGGCAACCCTGGAAGGGCTTTGTCAATTGAAAAATCCGGCAGTGATTGCTGCCCAGAGAGGCAAGTAGTTCCGTCAATCATACGGCGAGGTAGATAAACATGGGTGAAATGTTAAAAATAACGAAAGTAAAAAGTGTAATCGGTCGTCCCGAAAAGCAAAGAAAAATTTTAAAAGGCATGGGATTGGGCCGAATTAATCAAACTGTAACTTTAGTGGACACTCCGCAGATTCGCGGGATGATCAATAAGGTAAGTCATTTAGTTTCCGTGGAAGAGTCAAAGGAGTAGATTATGGATTTGGGTTCGTTAAAGGCTCCTGCCGGTGCGACAAAAAAACGTAAGCGCGTAGGACGCGGTGATGCTTCCGGTCACGGAGGAACGTCCGGCAAAGGTCATAAGGGTCAAAAGGCTCGTTCCGGTGGAAAAGTCAGAATGGGTTTTGAGGGTGGACAGATGCCGATGGCAAGACGTCTGCCGAAACGGGGTTTCCGGAATCCTTTCCGCAAGGAGTTCGTTGCAGTCAATATTCTTGATCTATGCCGGAAATTCAGTAAAGATGCGGTTATTGATGAAGCGGCACTTTTAAAAAGCGGCATCATCAAGAAAGCCAGTGGTCAGGTCAAAATTCTGGCCAAAGGTGAAATTAATTTTCCGGTTACTTTAAAAATAGCCAGAGTCAGTCCGGCCGCGAAAAATAAAATAACCGCTGCCGGCGGTTCGGTTGAAGAGGTAATGTAATTTGTTAGAAGGTCTGGGTGGCGTATCAAAAATTCCGGAACTCCAGAGAAGGATTTTATTTACCATCCTTCTTTTAGGTGTTTATCGTATCGGTGTTTACATTCCCACACCGGGAATTGATAATGTGGCGTTATTGGCTTTTTTTGACCAGGCTAAAGGCACGATGTTCGGCCTGATGGATATGTTTGCCGGCGGTGCTTTCAGTAATTTTTCAATATTCGCGCTGGGCATTATGCCCTACATCAGCGCTTCCATTATTCTGCAGTTGCTCACCATTGCGGTTCCCCATCTGGAGCGGCTTTCCAAAGAAGGGGAATCGGGCAGGCGTAAAATTACGCAATATACACGTTACGGAACCGTTGTTTTAAGTCTGATTCAGGGATTCGGTATTGCTTTCGGTTTGCAACAAATGGCGGGTCCCAACGGTGCTCCAATCGTGTTAAATCCCGGCATTGGCTTTGTTTTACTGACCATGATTACCCTGACTTCCGGTACATGCTTTATTATGTGGCTGGGTGAATTCATCACGGAAAAGGGTATTGGTAACGGGATATCCTTAATTATTTTTGCAGGAATTGTTTGCCGGATACCGGCGGCCATCGGCAACACCTATAGACTGGCAACAGCCGGTGAACTTGGCGTCCTGGTGATTTTGTTGATTGCGGTATTAATGATCGCTGTAGTTGGTGCGATTGTTTTTGTCGAAGGCGGCCAGCGGCGCATTCCCGTTCAATACGCGAAACGGGTTGTCGGGCGAAAGATGTATGGCGGACAGACCACGCATCTCCCTCTGAAGGTCAATACTGCCGGTGTCATTCCGCCGATTTTTGCTTCTTCGGTCATTATGTTTCCGGCAACCATTGCCAATTTCGCCCCGCAGACCTGGATGAAAGATTTCGCTGCATACCTGGTTCCCGGACGGCTGGGTTATGAAATTCTGTATGTAGCTTTTATTTTCTTCTTCTGCTTTTTTTATACAGCGGTTACTTTTAAGCCGGATGATGTGGCTGATAATATGAAAAAATACGGCGGTTATGTTCCCGGAATCAGGCCGGGTAAAAAGACCGCGGAATATATTGAAAGCGTATTGGAAAAACTGACTTTCTGCGGCGCCATTTATGTTTCCATCGTTTGCGTACTGCCCAGTGTCCTGATTTCTCAATTGAATGTTCCATTTTATTTCGGCGGTACCGCGCTGCTGATTGTTGTCGGTGTGGCCATGGACACGGCCAGTCAGATTGAATCGCATCTACTGACCAGACAATACGAAGGATTTATGAAGAAAGGGCATATTGCCCGTAGGAGATAACGGAAGATTATCATGGTTATTCTGAAGCTTCCGGAAGAAATTGAAAAAGCAAGAGCAAGCAATCGGATCGTTGCAGAGGTTTTAAGCAGACTTAGAGAAAAAGTCAAACCGGGTGTAAAAACAAAAGACCTGGATAAATATGCCGAGGAGATTGCGGAAAAAAGGGGAGCCAAACCGGCATTTAAAGGTTATCACGGTTTTCCACACTCCCTGTGCATATCGATCAATGAAGTGGTCGTGCACGGAATGCCTTCAGAGCGGGTGCTTGTCGAAGGAGATATTGTAGGGCTTGATTTCGGAGTTTATTATCAGGGGTTCTACGGTGACGCGACCATCACCTTGCCGGTAGGAAAGGTAACAGAAAATGCAACAAGGCTCATGCAGGTTACCGAACAGAGTTTGTACGCCGGAATAGAGCAGGCGGTCAGCGGCAACAGGCTGGGCGACATATCCGCGACCGTTCAAAAGGTAGCCGAAGGAGCCGGATATTCAGTTGTTAAAGATTTTGTCGGTCATGGAATAGGCAAGAATTTGCATGAAGAACCGCAGATTCCCAATTTCGGACAAAAAGGTCGCGGGATTGAATTGAAAAGAGGAATGATTCTGGCGATAGAACCGATGGTGAATGAAGGCCAGTACAAGGTTAAGATTCAGCCCGATGGCTGGACGGTGGTGACAAAAGACGGGAGCTTATCGGCTCATTTTGAACACTCGATTGCGATTACGGACAACGGTCCTGACATACTCAGTAGATTGATTTAGTTTTTCGGCCGGGTAAATCCGGATAAAGTTGCGGCGGTAATAATATAAAATATGGCCAAAGAAGAAGCGATAGAAGTTGAAGGAAGAGTGCTGGAACCCCTGCCCAACGCCATGTTCCGGGTGGAACTGGAAAACGGACACAAGGTTCTGGCTCACATATCCGGTAAAATGCGCATGCATTTTATCAAGATCCTGCCGGGAGACAAGGTAACGGTGGAGCTGTCGCCTTATGATTTGACCCGGGGCCGCATCACTTACAGGACAAAGTAGAATTATTACGGAATAATGAGGAGTTAAAATCGTGAAGGTTAGATCGTCGGTTAAAAAAATATGTGAGAAATGCAAGATCGTCAAACGCAAAGGTATTTTGCGCGTAATTTGTGAAAATCCCAAGCATAAACAGCGTCAGGGATAGTTTAAAATTCAGGAGATTTATAAATGGCACGAATTTCAGGTGTTGATTTACCGAAAAATAAAAGAATGGAAGTTGCTTTAACTTATATTTACGGCATCGGGCCGAGTAAGGCAAGGCAGATCCTGAAAAATTCCGGTGTTAGTCCGGATACGAGAACCGATGATCTGGCCGACTCAGAAATATCAGCAATCAGAGGCATCATCGACAAGGATCACAAAGTTGAAGGTGATCTACGCAGAGAGATTTCCATGTCGATAAAGCGTTTGATGGAAGTTGGAAGTTATCGTGGATTAAGACATCGCAAGGGACTGCCTGTCCGAGGACAGCGAACCCACACGAACGGCCGCACCCGGAAAGGTCCGCGGCGGGCCATCGCGGGCAAGAAAAAGTAAAAATTAAAACCAAGCTGGAGGCATCATGGCTAAGGCAGTAAGAAAGACGGGCAAGAGAAAAGAAAAAAAGAATATTACCGATGGGATTGCACACATTCAGTCGACATTCAATAATACAATTGTCACGATAACCGACATGAGCGGTAATGTCATCGCCTGGTCCTCATCCGGGTTACAGGGCTTTAAGGGATCGCGTAAGAGCACGCCTTTTGCCGCCCAGATGGCCGCGGAAGATGTGGTGCGCAAAGCCAAAGAACAGGGGATGCGCAAAGTTCAAGTTTATCTTAAAGGACCCGGAGCGGGAAGAGAATCGGCCCTGCGCTCGTTGCAGATTGCCGGTCTGACCATAACATTGATTCGCGACGTAACGCCTGTGCCGCACAACGGATGCAGACCGCCGAAACGTCGTCGAGTTTAATATAAACAAGAATAATTTGAGATAATTAAGGGAGGCTTTTTTGGCAAGATATACGGATTCCTCATGCAGGTTGTGTCGTCGCGAAGGATTAAAACTTTTTTCCAAGGGTGACAGATGCTATTCGGAAAAATGTTCTTTCGAGAGAAGGGATTATGTTCCGGGAGATCATGGTCAGATGCATAAGAAACAACGTTCTGATTATGGTGTCCAGCTAAGAGAAAAACAAAAACTGAAAAGAATGTATGGTCTTTTGGAAAAGCAGTTCCGGGGATATTTTGAAAAGGCCGACAAGCAAAAGGGCATTACAGGTACGAACCTGCTGGTGCTTCTGGAAAGAAGAATGGACAATATGGTTTTTCGGATGGGCTTTTCCAACTCCAGAGTCGAAGCGCGGCAGTTGATCAGTCACGCTCATTTTCTGGTGAACGGAAAACCGGTGAACATTCCCTCCTTTTTGCTTAAGGCCGGAGATGAAGTTTGCGTAAAAGAAGGCAGCCGTAAGATCGTTCGGATTATGGGAGCTATGGAAACTGTCGTCAGACGGGGCGTGCCTCATTGGCTGGAATTGGATAAAGACAATTTCAAAGCCAAGATCAAAATGCTGCCTGTGCGGGAAGATTTAACCATGCCGGTACAGGAACAGCTTGTTGTCGAACTTTACTCGAAGTAAAAATAAACTATTTTCATAAACCAGCTACTAAAGGATGGGTTTAATTATGCAAAGGAACTGGTCAAGTCTGATTCGTCCCAAGCGTATTGATGTTGATGAAGCGACACATACGAATTTTTATGGAGAATTTATCATTCAACCTCTGGAAAGAGGTTTTGGAATAACATTAGGCAATGCATTGCGGCGGGTATTGCTTTCTTCTATTCAGGGTGCCGCCATTGTTTCGGTAAAAATCGAAGGCGTCCTTCATGAATTTTCAACCGTTCCCGGTGTGAAAGAAGATGTAACCGATATTATCCTGAACTTAAAAGGTGTGCGCTTCAAAATGGGACAGGCGAACACCAAAGAACTCAGTATTGATGTAAGCCGCGAAGGAGCGGTTACCGCAGCCGATATTATCACAGATGGTACGATTGAGGTTTTAAATCCTGACCATCATATTGCCACCGTATCCAGTGGATCATTCAAAGTGAAATTAATGGTCAGAACGGGTAAGGGGTACGTGCCGGCGAAAAAGGAACTCGAGCCGGATCAACCGAAAGGCACCATCAATATTGACGCTATTTTTTCACCAATTAAAAAAGTGAATTACATTGTATCTCATGCGCGCGTCGGCCAAATCGCCGATTATGACAAGCTGACGCTGGAAGTCTGGACGGACGGCAGCGTGAAGCCTGAAGACGCCATTGCGTACTCGGCAAAAATATTGAAACAGCAACTGGATGTCTTTATTAACTTTGAAGAAGTCGAAGAAGAGATCATTCCGGAAAAAGGAGACGAACCTGACAATATCAGCAAAGTTCTTTCACGCTCAGTGGAGGATTTGGAACTTTCGGTTCGTTCAGCCAATTGTCTGAAAAACGCGGGGATCAACTCCATTGGTGAACTGGTCATCAAAACAGAAGCGGAAATGCTGAAAACCAAGAACTTCGGGCGCAAATCATTGAGTGAAATTAAAGAAATTCTCGGCGAATATGATCTGACTTTCGGAATGGACGTTGATTCCAAAAAATAGAATCGCCGGGAAAGATAAAGGAAATTTTATTTATTAAAGGAAAGAGGTAATTGAGCGATGCATCACGGTAAAACGGGCAGTAAACTGGGCAGAACTTCCAGTCATAAGGAAGCGATGCTTCGTAATATGGTGACTTCTGTTATCAAGCACGAACGGATTAAGACAACCGACACCAAGGCAAAAGAATTAAGAAAACTGGCGGAAAAAATGGTCACCTTGGGCAAGAAGGGTAGTCTGCATGCACGACGTCAGGCGCTGGCCGTGGTTCGTGATAAAGATATGGTCGGTAAACTCTTCGGTGAACTGACTGAACG
>CAYZLL010000087.1:0-10276 GCA_964479225.1 uncultured Smithella sp. | reverse complement strand
AGAGTATTTTTTTCATTGCAAGAATCAACGATATGGAGGCAATTGACCATCAATCTTTGTACATATCTTCAATGATATCTTTGTACTGTGCGGAGATGGATTTGCGTTTGACTTTCATGGTGGGAGTGACTTCACCGTCTTCGGTGTAAAGTTTTTTATCCAGCAGACGAAACTTGCGGATATTCTCCACGCGGGCGATCTGTCTGTTCACTTTTTCCACTTCTTCGGTAATGAGCCTGACAACTTCCTCCGTTCGGGTCAGACTCGCAAAAGTGGTATATTGAACTTTTTGATCCTGCGCGTATTTGACGACATTTTCCTCGTCAATGACAATCAGCGCGGTAATATATTTACGCCTATCACCGATGACAACGGCGTCCGTGATATAGGGAGAAAACTTCAGCAGGTTTTCGATATACTGCGGCGCAACGTTTTTACCACCGGCGGTGATGATTAAATCCTTCTTTCTATCGGTGATTTTCAGATAGCCTTCCGAATCTATTTCTCCGACATCGCCGGTATGAAACCATCCGCCTTCCAGCGCTTCCGCGGTTGCCTCCGGTTCCTTAAAATATCCCTGAAAGATTCCCCCGTGTTTGATTAAAATTTCGCCGTCTTCAGCAATCTTCACTTCGGAATCGGGAAGCGCCCGGCCCACTGTTCCGACTTTGAAATGTTCTTCATCAGACATGTGCGTGATACCGGTCGTCTCAGTCAGCCCGTAACCTTCACGAATCGGAATGCCGATGCTTTGAAAAAATTTCAGAACTTCATGCGAAATAGGCGCGGCGCCGGAAAATCCCAGCCGTACCTTGTCAAATCCCAACCGTTGCTTTAGTTTCCAGAAAACGCAGAAATACGCGAAATGATAACCGAGGAACAAATACCAGGGAATCGGTTTGCCGGCCAGTTTGAAACTGTTGTATTTTGTCCCGATCTTGTAGGCCAGATTAAAAACGTTGTGTTTGAGCCACGTGGCATCCGCCATCTTCAAAACAATGCCGGAATGATATTTCTCCCAAATCCGCGGCACCGCATGAAAGAGGGTCGGGGAAACATCCCGCAGGTCATTCATGACGGTGTCGGTGTTTTCCGTAAAATTGACAATATGACCTGTCGTCAGATGCATCATCAAATCGAATATCTGTTCATAGACATGATTGAGCGGCAAAAAGGAAATGGTTTCATCATTGACGCTCATTTTGGTTATTTTCTGGCTCTGACGCGCAATCCAGAGATAATTATGATGAGAAATTTGCGCACCCTTTGGCGGACCGGTGGTGCCTGACGTATAAATGATGGACGCCGTCTCTTCTGTTTTTCCTTCATCGACGATTCTCTCGTAGAGACCGGGTTTTTCCTGATCCACCTTCGCCCCCATTTCCAGAAGCTTATCAAAGCTCATCAGCATGAAATCATTGAAATGTTTGAGACCTTCCATGTCCCAGACGATGATTTTTTTGAGATATGGCGTCCGCTCGCGAAAAGCCAGCGCCTTATCGAACTGCTCTTCGTCTTCACAGAAAAAAACAACTGATTCGGAGTGACCAACAACGTATTCGCATTCTGTCATAGGGTTGGTTGTGTAAACGCCGACAAATATTCCACCCAGTGACATGACGCCCATAGCCGAGAATAGCCATTGAGGTTTATTCTCGCCGACAATCGCCACGTGATCAAAGGGCTTGACACCCAGCGCGTGCAATCCCATGGCCACCTTTTTCACGTTTTCGTAATATTGTTTCCAGGTAATGTCGTGCCAGATGCCGTAATCCTTCATGCGCATGGCAATCCTGTCCGGTTGCTTTTGGACCAGCCATTTCAACCCCTGAGGAAGGGTTTTAATATCTTTTTCATTCATCGTTGTACCTCAACGGAAACGAACCTTGCGGCGATAACGTTTATAACCCTTGACCGAAGTTTCCGTGGCAATGCCCAGATAAAATTCCTTGACGTCGTCATCTTCGCGCAGAATTTCCGGTTTGTCCGCCCGGACAATGCGGCCGTTTTCCATCAAAAACGCATAGTGCGAATATTTCAGCGCCATGTTGACGTTTTGCTCTACCAGCAGAATCGTTACACCCTGTTGATTGATTTTCTGGATGATCGTGAAAATTTCTTTGGTCAACAGAGGAGAAAGGCCCAGGGACGGTTCATCCAGCATCAACAGCTTGGGACGGCTCATCAGCGCCCGCCCGATAGCCAGCATCTGCTGTTCACCGCCGCTCAAATGTCCCGCTTCCTGCTTCCGGCGTTCACTCAAAATGGGAAATTGTTTGAGAATGCCGTCGATATCTTCCTGAATACCTTTTCTGTCCTTGCGGGTGTAAGCGCCCATCAGAATATTTTCCATCACCGTTAGTTCGGGAAAGACCTCGCGCCCTTCCGGCACATAGCTGATGCCCATCCGGACAATTTCCTCCGTATCCATGCGGTCAATCCGTTTCCCCATGAACTCGATGGTTCCTTTCTCCGGCTGGTCGTCATCCAGAAGGCGCATGATGGTTTTGAGCGTCGTGGTTTTCCCCGCGCCGTTGCTGCCCAAAAGCGCGACAATCTGTCCCTCTTTGATTTCAAAAGAGATGCCGTGCAGTGCCCGAATCAAATCGTACCAGGTTTCAATGTTCTTAACCGAGAGCATCAGTCTTCCTCCCCCAGATACGCGGCAATGACTTCGGGATTCCTTTGTACTTCTTTGGGCGTTCCTTCAATAATTTTCACGCCCTGATTGATGGCCAGAATCCGGTCGGAAATGCCCATGACCATATTCATGTCATGCTCGATGAGCAGAATCGTCACTTTATAATCTTCCTGAATGTCTTTAATCCAGATGCGCAGGTCATCTTTCTCTTCCGTGTTCATTCCGGCGGATGGTTCATCCAGCAACAGAACTTTTGGCTCCAAAGCCAGCGCCCGTCCGAGTTCCACAAGTTTGCGTTTGCCGTAAGGAAGATTGGACACAAACAAATCACGCAGTGCCTGAAGATCAAGAAAGTCGATAATATGCTCGATATGTTCTCGATGTTTAATTTCTTCTTTCGCGGCGGGAGAGCGTCTGCCCAGCATAAAAGCACCGCTCATAATGCCCGTCTTCATGTGAATGTGGCGTCCCAGCATCAGGTTATCCATGACGGTAGCATTGCCGAAAAGCTGAATGTTCTGAAACGTCCGCGCCACACCTTTACGGGCAATGGTATCAGGACGCAGGCCGACGAGGTTTTCATTTTCCAGGAAAACGCCTCCCGCGTTGGGCTTGTAAATGCCGCTGATCATGTTGAAGATGGTGGTTTTTCCGCTCCCGTTCGGGCCAATAATGGAAAAAATTTGATTGTGCTCAACATCAAAGCTGACATTGCTGACAGCTTTGATGCCGCCGAAGGAGATGCTCAGATTTTCTACTCTAAAGTGTGCCATCATTTGATTTACTTCATCATGGATCGTTTGGTTTGAGGCGGGGCACGCAACCCCGCCTCCGTTTATGTATGATTTATTTTTTCTTCTTCCAGGTTGCCAGTTCGTTAGGTGTCCAATCCTGCAGGGTTATATAACTGGAATTCGGACCGCATTTCAGAATCTGAATGGAATCGCAGCCCTGATGTTGTGTCGGACTCCAGTTCACAACGGCACCCAATCCCTGGAAATTTTTGGTCGCATTGAGTTGTTTGAGCAATGCTTCCGTGCTCAGTTTCGGACCTACCCGTTTGAGCGCATCCACCAGGGGTTCTGCAAACATAATGCCGGCCGTATAGAAAACGCCAAAACGCTCTTCAGGAGCGTATTTCTTGGCAGCATCCCTGTATTTATTCATCAAAGGATGATCCACATGGGTTGCCAAACCAAGTCCGCCGGTGATGACACCTTCCCACAAACCTCCGGTAATCTTGTTCATCAGCGGAAAATCCATCAACGTGTTGGATGAAATCCATTGCGGTTTGAATCCGATGGTGGCGGCGGTTTTCAATGCGATAGCAGCGGAGGTGGGATTGACCCAAAGAAAGGTTACTTCCGCCCCGGAATTTTTCAGTCTCAGCATCTGAGAAGAAAGGTCTTTTTCACCGGGCTCAACCGAGATCTCCTCGACCAGTTTCATCTTGTGTTTGGCCAGGCGTGTCTTGCAGCCTTTGAGTCCGCTCTTGCCGTAGGCATCGTTCTGATACAGGAAACCAATCTTTTTGGCCTTAAGCTTTTCCACTGCGTATTTGGTCAGGATGCTGGCCTCATCATCATAAAGCGTGTACATGGCAAACAGGTACGGATTCACGGGAAACACGTATTCGTCGATGGCGGTTGACGGTGATACCCAGACGATTTTGTTCTGCGTCAGATAATCTTTCACGGCCATCCCACAGGCAGCACCGACTCCGCCTACGAAAGCAAGAATACCTTCCCGCTCCACCAGTTCTTTCACAACCGCTTTGGTCTGGGCTGGATTGTACTGGTCATCACGAATGAAATATTTAATTTTCCGTCCATGAATGCCGCCCTCATCATTGACGATTTGAAACAGCAGCCCGCTTCCTCTGGCGACCGACCCCCATGGCGCTGCCGGACCGGTTTGCGGCCCCCACTGGGCAATCCGGATTTCCTTGTCGTCAAAGCCGGGCTTGGCCGCGGCCATGGCAAAGAGTGAAAGCGCAAAAACCGCGCAGATAACTGCCAATGCTACAACGATCTTTTTCATAATACCCTCCTTACATTCAAAGACTTTCAATAATTGATTAAACCTTAACACCCAAAAACGTTTTAATCTCTCAGCCCTTGTACCACCTTCCCTTCTCCTTCAGAAAAGTGAAGCTGTAGTTATATACGGTATGGGGTCCCGAATGCGTAAAAGTCACCTCCACCTCGACCTGCACAAACTTGTCCACGCCGGGATAATTCTGCCTGTTATCGTTATTGCGCAGGCGATAAATTCTGATAATCTTATATTCATTGATGGACAAAGGTGGATTTGCGGCAACGTCTTTCTGATACTCTTCATAGGTATGCGATTTTCTGTAATCGGATGACGGCGCCAGAAGATCATAAACCTGTCGGGAATCTTTTTTGATCTCGGCATTTAAGTAGCTGCGGACAGTTTGCTCAATTGTGTCTTTTTCCAGAAACAGAACTACTTTGTTACGGGATGCATCTCCGATCATAAATCCGGAAATCATCATGGCCGCGCCAACGATGATGATTATTTTTGCCATCTTGCTCATGAAGCTGCTCCAAGGTTTGCACTACACTTTTTTAACATAATGTTTTGAGAACAGGCCGCTTGGTCTTACGGTAATGATAAGAATAATGACAACGAACGCGACGATCGGTTTCCATTCCGGCCACGCATACCCAAAGAAATTTTCGATAATGCCCATAATCAACCCGCCGATGACAACGCCAGGGATACTGGTCAGGCCACCCAGAACCGCCGCGGCAAAGGCCCGCATAAACGGTTCCATCATAAAGTTGGGATCCAGAACGGAACGCGCCGCGAAAAACATCGCGGCAATGGCGCCGATCAGCGAACTCATGGCCCAGGTAATGGAGAAAACTCTCTCCACCTTGATGCCCATAATCTTGGCCGCATTGACATTCTGCTGGGTCGCACGCATGGCAATGCCCAGCTTCGAATAACGGAAAAATAAAAACAAGAATACCATGATGATGATCGTCAAAGTAAAAACACCGATAGTCCATTCATTGATCATCAAGCCGGGAGCTATTTCATGCGTCTTGGTAACGGAAAGAAGGAAGGGAAAATCTTTTTGTTCCGCGCCCCACTTCCAACCGGCCAGCCCCATCAGCAGCATTTCCGCACCCAGTGTAATAATCAACAAACCGAGCACAGTCGGATCTTTTGCCGGACGCAGGAAGCAAAATTCAATGGCCATGCCCAGTAAAATGGCAAAAATTAATGTGGCGGGCAGCGCAATCCAGAAAGGAACATTATAAACGGTCAATATATGATAAGCGACAAAAGTCGCCACCATGCCCATTTCACCCTGGGCAAAATTGATGACATCCGATGTTTTGTAAATGATGGCAACGGCAACGCCGAAAAGACCGTAGCAGGCTCCGATGGCAATTCCCTCAATCAGCAGCATTTCAAACATGGCGTTACTCCTTTTGTCTTTCTAAAACGGCCAGGTCTTCCAGTATTTTTTAATTCTAATCCAGATGCCGAACATACCCAGTGGTTCAAAAATGACAATCGCAATCATAATCAATCCCAGCGCAATGCTTGAAAAATTGGCCAGTCCGATGACCGTAAACCATTTCTTGGAGACAGTCGTCAGCAGTGCGCCCAGATAGGGCAGATTTTCCACATTTTTCAGAAGATCGTATTGGAGATAAGTTATCAGGATGGCGCCCATGATCGCCCCCATAATTGAACCAAGCCCCCCGATTGTGATCATGACCAGAAAAATGATGGAAAGAATCAGATTGAAAGTGAAGGGATCGAAGAAACCGACGACAAAACCGTAAAGACCGCCCGCAACACCCGCGTAAAAAGCGCTGACCGCGAAAGACATTGTTTTATAAATGGTCAGATTTACGCCCATAACTTCAGCGGCGATATCGTCATCGCGGATGGACATAAAAGCGCGGCCGATACGGGTTTTCATCATGTTTTTTGCAGCAATGACCATCAGAACGGTCATCATCAAAATGAGATAATAAATTTTCACATCGCCCTGGACAACATAGCTGAGCGATGTACCTGAAATTCCCAGATCCAAAGGAGGAGCCGTAATGCCCATTCTGCCACCGAAAACATCCCATCGGCCAATAATGTGCATAATGGTTAAGCCGAAACCCAGCGTCGCAATTGCCAGATAAGGTCCTTCAAGTCTTAATGCCGGAAGCCCGATAATGAAACCGAAGAAAGCGGCAATCAGAGCGGCAATAATAATTGCCGCAAAAAAAGGGATATGCAAATGCATCATAATAAGTGACGTGCCGTAAGCACCGATGGCAAAAAAACCCGCGTGTCCCAAAGAAATCTGGCCGGTGTATCCCACCAGAATATTGAGTCCCACCGCCAGAATGACATTCACCATGATGATGTTTAGAAGATATATGTTGTATGACGGTATGTAAATGGGCAGGGTCAACAGAAAGAGGATTAAAGCAACAGACCAGAACAGAATGGTACCGCTCTTGAATAACTCAACATCCTCATAATAATCGCGTTTCATATCCATGGGAACACCATGTTGATACGACTGTTTGAGCGTTAGTTCATTCTGCTAATAAAATTCTCTGCGGATTTGTAAAAAATATAGCAAGACACCCCAAAAGTGTCAAGATAATTTGCGGCTAACAGATAATTTGCAGCTACGAATTGCGGTGAACAAATTGACGCCTTGTTGTTGATTAAAATGAGGTTATTTTCCCGTAAGAATCTTTTTAAACCACGGGAAGAAGAGTGTCATGCTGGCATCCTTGACCCAAGTGCGATATTTTTCTTCCAGCGGATTCATGTTCAGGATTTGCGCCTGACATGAGCGGGCGCCGATAAAAGATATCATCAGACTGTAAAAACAATAGATGAACATTTCAATTTCGCGACCGGACCCTTTGGGGACAAGTTTTTCTTCCAGGATGCGTTTCATGGCAGCCATGCTCAAAATGATAAAACGGTATCCCGGTATTTCTTCGAGGTCGCCGATGTTCACCGCATTCAGTGCGGCTATCCTCAAGGCATCAGGCGTGGTCATGGTATAGTCCAGCATTCGGTCGATAAAAAGAGAAAATCCTTCCTGCAGGGGCATGGTTTCCATACCGGCGTACCAGGATTCCTGCACCGGCAGAGTTTCATTATAAAGAGACTCGGCCATTTCGTAAAAAAGGCCTTCCTTGGAACCGAAATAATAATGAATCATGGGATGCTCAACACCGGCCTGCTTGGCTATCATGCGGGTGCTGGCTTCTTTAAAAGCATAGACCGTAAAAATCTCCCGGGCTGCTTTCAGAATTCTTTCCCGGACATTGCCTTCATTAGCCACAGAACGCCCCCGGGCTGTTTTCTTTAATTTAGGTTTTGATGATTTCATTTATCCCCTTCCATTCTCCACTACGCTTCCTTATCACAATTTAAACCAAACGGTAAATAAAAATGATGAATTACTTAACATTAAATTTATTCAGGTTCCACAGATTTTCAACAAATATCTTTTAAATTTTATAAGTTGTCGTATATATGATGTTTTTTATGTATTCAAAGACAAGCAAACCACGGCTATTATTTTTTTTAAAAAAATTATTGACAAGGCCGTTATTTTTCTGTATTTACCAACCGGTAAATAATTCATGCAGCAAAATATCTTATAAGCAAATGGAGGAAATTGGATATGGCAAAATTTAAAGTTCCCAGCGGTGTAGGTGTAAGTGATTTTTTTGAGAAACATGTACCGGAACAATTTAACGAGATTACCGCCGGCGCCAATCTTTCGTCTCTCGCCGGAAAAGAAGTCAATCTTCAGTTCAATGTGAGCGATCAGAAATATTGTTTGAAGATCACAGACGGCTCTAATCTGGAAATCGTGAAAGGCGGCGTCGATAAACCCTTGCTGACCCTGGCGCTGTCCGATCAGGTCTTCCTTGATGCCATTACCGGCAAAGTCGAAGGCATGATTGACCGTTTCACGGACCCCGTGGAAATTGCCGATCCCGTGAGACTGAAAAATCTTATGGAAACCAAAGGCACGTTGAATCTGACCCTGAAACAGGACGGCAACAGCATGCCGGTGACCATGATTTTTAACGGGGAAGAAAAACCGGTTGTGGATATCAGCCTGGAATTGCAGGATTGGATCGCGATGCAGAATAAGCAAACCACCGGACAGAATCTGTTCATGAACGGAAAACTCAAGTTCGCGGGCGACATGGTTCTGCTGATGAAAATGCAGTCGCTGATCTGAATCGGGAAACCGGATTAACTGCAATTCATTAATGTTTAAAATGTAATTGCCGGGGGTGTATCGAAAAACCATCCTGGGGGGGCTTGGGATAGACATCACCCCCGGTAATTTTTTTCAGCCCGTCAAACGTCTGTTAAAAAATGAAGTCAAAATATCATCACGTGCAAACTGGATGATCCTTATAGAGGAGAGAATTATGGAAGATAGAGAATTTGGTTTCGGTATGTCTGAAGAACAAAGCAGCATGAAGGACACTGTCGCAAAACTCATCAAGAGCATGGTCATCGGCAATCCCGCTCATGATATGGATGAAGAGAAAAAACTTCACCGGGAAATTATCGATAAGGTTTGGGAACTGGGCGCCACGATATCGACGATTCCTGAAGAATACGGCGGATACGGGATGGAATATTCGCCCGTGATGAATGCCATTTTGCTGGAAGAACTGGCCGCCGGGGATATGGCGCTGGCGATTGCGGCCACACTGCCTTCCACGTTCATTTACACCATTCTGCAAATGGGCACCGATGAACAAAAGAAGAAGTATCTGCCCATGTATTGTGATCCCGCTTATAAAGTCTGCACGGTAGCGGTCAACGAACCGCGGTTCGGTTTTGATGCCGTGTCCCTGGAAACAAAAGCCGAAAAGACCGGCGGAAAATATGTCCTTAACGGGAAGAAATGTTTTGTTCCCCTGGCTAAAGATTCCGGTCATCTGCTGGTGGCAGCCGATGCCGGCGGGAAGATGGATTTTTTTATTATTGACCGCAACAATCCCGGAGTGAAAATAGGTGAACGCGAAAAAAATCTGGGCCTGTACGCGCTGGAAACGTATCCGGTCACGCTGGAAAATTGTGAAGTTGCCGCTGACGATCGTGTCGGAGGTGAAAACGGCTGTGATTACGGCAAATTTTTGCAGAAAACCCGTATAGCCATGTCGGCCATCGGCACCGGTGTTTCCCGCGCTGCTTATGAGTATGCCAGAGAATATGCCAAGGAACGCGTGCAGTTCGGCGAACCGATTGCCAGCCGGCAGGCCATTGCCTTCATGATTGCCGAGATGGCTTACGAAGTGGACGCGATGCGCCTGATGACCTGGAAAGCGGCATCCGCGCTGGAAGCCGGTCGTGACGCTAAACGAGAAGCGTATCTGGCCAAACTGTATGCCGGAGAAATGACCATGAAGTTAACGGATTACGGTGTGCAGATTCTCGGCGGCCACGGTTACATTCGTGAAAATCCCGTTGAACGTTATTATCGCAATGGCAGAGGTATCGCCATTCTTGAAGGCATGGCCACGGTATAGGAGGAAAGACTATGATTAATCTGGAAATGACACAAAAGATGATTGATGTGAGAAGCGGCATGAA
>CAYZLL010000086.1:0-10376 GCA_964479225.1 uncultured Smithella sp. | reverse complement strand
AAATACGGCGTCGGCATCAAATGCGCGACCATCACGCCCAACGAAGACCGCGTGAAAGAATACAATCTGAAGAAAGCCTGGAAGAGCCCCAACGGCACTATCCGCGCCATGCTCGACGGCACGGTTTTCAGGAAACCGATTCTGGTCAGCAACATCAGACCGAATGTTGCCTCATGGAAAAAACCGATCATTATCGGCCGTCACGCTTACGGCGACGTTTACAGCAATACGGAATTTGATGTTCCGTCCGCCGGCAAACTTGAACTGGTCTTTACGCCTCAGGATGGAAGCAAATCCATCAGCGTTGATGTATTTGATTTTCCCGGCAAGGGAATCGCCCAGGTTAATTATAATTTGGAAAAATCCATTTTGAGCTTTGCCCGGGCCTGTTTTACAAACGCTTTAAGCGAAAAAATCGACCTGTGGTTTTCCACCAAAGATACTATTTCCAAAATATACGACGCCGGATTCCGTGAAATCTTCCAGCAGGAATTCGACAAAAACTGGAAAGACAAATTCGATCAGGCGGGCATTGAATACTTTTTCACGCTGATTGACGACGCCGTAGCACGTATTATGAAAAGCGAAGGCGGCATGCTCTGGGCGCTGAAAAATTATGATGGTGATGTCATGTCGGATATGGTCGCTTCCGCCTGTGGGTCGTTGGCGATGATGACGTCGGTGCTGGTATCACCCAACGGCTGGTTTGAATACGAAGCCGCTCACGGCACCGTGCAGAAACATTATTACAAACATCTGAAAGGCGAAGAAACGTCCAGCAATTCCATGGCGCTGATTTTTGCCTGGTCCGGCGGTCTGCGCAAGCGCGGCGAAATAGACGGTACACCGGAAGTTATTAAGTTTGCCGATAAACTGGAAGAAGCCGCCCTCGCCACCGTTGAGGGTGGCACGATGACCGGTGATCTGCTTTTGCTGGCGGAAAAGAAAGCTTCCAACAAAAAAGTCAACACGGAAGGATTTATCGACGCTATTGCTGTCACTCTGCAAGAAAAGCTTAAATGATGAGCCGGGTTCAAAATCAGCTTCCCAATCTGTTGGATTTTACATTGGAAGAATTAGAGGAATTTATTGCCTCTCTGGGCAAGGAAAAATTCCGTGCGCCGCAGATTATGAAATGGCTGTATCAGTCCGGCAGCACTGCTTTCAACGACATGACCACGCTTTCCCGCGATTTTCGTACAAAGCTCTCGCAAATTGCGCGGATCAGCCGTCCGCAAATCGTTAAAATTCAGGAATCCAAAGACGGCACGAAGAAAGCGTTGCTGCAACTGGAAGACGGACTTTTTATCGAAAGCGTTCTCATTCCAGGAAAAAATAACTGGACCATCTGCGTATCCACTCAGGCGGGCTGTGCCATGGATTGCCAGTTCTGCCTGACGGCGCGTCAGGGCTTCAAAAGGAATCTGAATCCTGCGGAAATTACCGGTCAGATTTTAACACTTCAATACGAAATGCCGGAATCCCCGGAAATTAAAAACATCGTCATGATGGGCATGGGCGAACCGCTGGCCAATTATGAAAACGTCGTCAAAGCCATCAAAAATATCACCTGTGATTTCGGTCTCGGATTTTCCAACCGGAAAGTAACCGTTTCCACCTGCGGTCTTGCCCCGCAAATTGTCCGGTTGGGGAAGGATATCTGCATCAACCTCGCTGTATCACTCAATGCCCATGATAACGAAACCAGAAGCCGTTTGATGCCGATTAACGAAAAATATCCACTGGACGTCCTGCTGGACGCCTGCAAAAAATATCCGATGCCCGGTCGGAGACTGTTGACCTTCGAATACATTTTAATGGATGGGGTTAATTCCTCCGTGCGGGATGCCAAAAAACTGGCCGCTTTATTGAAAGACCAACGCTGCAAGTTGAATTTGATTATCTTTAACGAATATCCCGGATCACCTTTTAAATCGCCATCCTCCAAAACGGTGGAAGCTTTCCAAAAAACATTGATTGACCATCATTACACAACCATGCTGCGCGCCAGCAAAGGCAGTGATATTCTGGCCGCCTGCGGACAACTCAGCGGCGCTTGTGGCATCCAATAAACTGGCGCCTCAAAAAGTATTTGATAATTTTCGGCAAACATTCTTTTATAATTGAAATGTTTCAACAGAGATGATGTGATTCTAAGACAATGAACCTATTTCAATTTGATCGCAAAATATCACCGTGCCTGGCATTATTGGTCCTGGCTGTTTTTACGGTAGCTGTGTTTGCCGACGTTTTATTCTCCAAAAATCTTATTCTCTCCGGCGATTCCATGGACATCGCCAAGCAGTTCTTTTACTGGAGGAATTTCGGCTTCGGTCAATTGAAGCAAGGAAATCTCGCCCTCTGGAATCCTCATATATTTTCAGGAACTCCGTTTATGGGCGGCTTCCAGTCGGCTCTTCTCTATCCGCCCAACATACTCTATTTATTATTTCCGGTGCATCAAGCCATCAATCTCAGCATCGCCCTGCATGTTCTGCTCATTGGATTTTTTATGTATCTGTGGACAACCTATCGCCATCTGCATTCACTGGCCTGCCTGAGCTCGGCCATCATGCTGATGTTCAGCGGCGCTTATTTCCTGCACATTTACGCCGGTCATCTTTCCAATTTGTGCACGCTGGCCTGGGTCCCTCTGCTTTTTTTATGCATCGACAGGTTATTTGATCAGCGATCGCTGAAGTGGTCTCTCATCTGTGTTTTTACCGTCACCATGCTGGTTCTGGCCGGACATCCGCAATATGTGTATTACACAGCGCTGGCCGCCGGTATTTACACAGTCCTTTGTCTGACCAGGGCAAATCATCGGACCGGAATCATCGGCAGTTTTTTTCTGATCTGTCTGGGAAGTCTGACACTGGCTGCCGTACAGATTTTAAGCGGTCTTGATGCCGCCTCAGAAAGTATGCGCAGTGCCGTATCGTATCAGTACACGGCAAGTTTCTCTTTCCCTCCGGAGAATATCATGACCCTTCTCGTTCCTGATTTTTTCGGGGACATGAAGCATATGGATTATTGGGGTCGTTTCTATCTCTGGGAAATGTGTCTTTTTATCGGCGTCACGTGTACAATTCTCGCGGCTTACGGTGCATTTTACGGAGAATCTTCGAAACGGCGTTATTCTCTGACGATGGTCATCATTCTTTTTGTCCTTGCTCTTGGTGTTCACACGCCTTTTTTTCAGATTCTTTATCACAGCCTTCCCGGATTTAATCATTTCCGGGGAACATCAAAATTTATTTCCTTACTGACCGTATTTCTCATGATGCTGTCCGCCATTGGGCTGGACGATTTGATACGCAACAAACGTCGTAGCTTTCTGGCGCCGGCCGTCATTTTCATCACGGGCGTCATTCTTCTGGCTGCGTTACTCTGGTTATCGACGGGCATCAAAGATGCGAATTCAACAAATTTCTGGCAGCAGTTCTTGACCTATATTTTGAACACTCGGGAAGCAGGCACAAATCCGCGTTTTTACGCGGATCCCGAATTTATCAAAATGTCCGCCGCATTTTCCGCCAAGGCTCTGCTGCGTTCAGCGTTGCTTTGTTTCCTGCTGCTGATTTTATTCTTTGCCGCAAGATATCGTCACGTTTTTGCGTATCTGATTGCCGTTGTCGCTATTGTTGAAATGTTCATTTTCGCCAACGCCTCCAAACAGTCATTCGATTTTAACTCCTTGAAAGAAAGTGACATCGCGGCTTTTTTACAGCAGCATCACGGAGATTATCGTATCTTTAATTATGCCCAGCCCAACAGCGCCATGTCTCTGGGTGCTCAAGATATCTGGGGGTACGATTCTGCCGTGCCTCTTCGTTACGCCGAGTTCATGCATTTTGCGCAGCCGGGATTGAATCCCGATAATGCCGCTCAATATCTGGATTTTGAAAAGCATAAAGTTCTGCTAGACATGCTCCGCTGCCGTTACTTTTTCATCCCGCAGCACGGTCAGAATGTTGTCCTGGAATCCAAAGACATCATGAATCACATTCATCTTGTTCCACAATGGCAGGTTATCGGTAAACGCGATGATATCTTCAGAGCCATGGAAAATCCGGACTTTGATCCTCGCAAGATCGTTTTTCTGGAGTCGGCACCGGATGTAGAACCGAATCCGGATGGAAGAACAGGAAAGTGCGCGATTGAAAACTACTCTACCGATCATTTAACCATTACTGCAACGCTGGGACAGCCTGCCATGTTGTTCATTACAGATACATACAGCAAGGGCTGGAAAGTCAAACCTCTTGCCGGCAGCACACAGCATAAATATCGCATCATGCCCGCAAATTATGCGCTGATGGCGATTCCCCTGTCTGCCGGACAGCATCATTTGCGCCTCGAATATCAGCCTAAATCTTTTATCGCGGGAAAGTGGATATCTTTGTCCGCTTTGGCAGTTTATCTCCTGCTTGTTTTCGTAGCTGTCCGAAAATCATGGATGCGGAAAAGAAGCACGCCTCTTCCGGAACAAAGGCCATAGATTGGGTTAACGTGCAACAGCGCTGCGGCTTTTTTAATCTACAATATTGAATTAGCTACAGAGAGCCGGTGGTCCGAATTCGGCATACGAACAGCCCGTAAATTTATCTTGAATAATTATATTGTTCGTCGAATTTACCATCACGCTAATACAAATATTGCAAGTCGGACCCTATTGGCCTCTATGGGCCTTAAAGGATTTGATTGGCCGGGGTCTTTCGCAACAGAGCGGTCAGAAACCAGCTGCCCGCCAGAGCTGTTAAGAAAACAGTCAGAAATTTAATCCAGGCCGGAAACGGCTGCCCCAAAAGCAGGTATTGCATCCAGATTACGAAAACATAGTGAAAGACATAAATGCCGTAAGCGTTGGCGGTCAAGCTGTCCGCGGCGGGGCGGGCTGTATGGAAAAAAGTTCGGGCAAGCCCCAAGGCTGCCAGACCGGAGAAGGTGCAGCAAAGACAATAAAGGCTTGTCATGATGACGCTTAACAACCATGCAGGAATGATCGTCAGACCGGCTCCTTGTGCTTCGACCAATCCATGGAACAGATAGGTTAGCGCGCCCAAAAATAACCAGAGCGGCCACGGTTTAAGATTTTCTTTGGAAAGGGAGCGGGACGGATTGGCGCTGCCCAGGGCAACGCCGAGTAAAAACCAGACGAAGTACAAAAGGAAGCGCCAGGCTTGAAAATGCAGAGGCCCCGCAACATGCATCCAATAACCTGGTTCGATGAACAGGCGCAGTGGAATCGTCACCACCAGGCTGAGCAGCAGAAAAACAAGGAACAGATTTCGGGGCGAGGAGGCCGTCCAGGACAACTTTCTCACGAGACCCGGGATGACCCTGTAACCCAATGCCACGACTGCGCCATAAATAAGCAAAACCCAGATAAACCAGGCAGGCCCGCTCCCCCAACCGTCATCCGTGAAGAATCGATGCGGGTATCCGCCCTGGTCTGCAGTGCTGCTTAAAAGCCAGGACGGACAGTAGGCCAGAGGAGCAAGCACGAAGGCGGAAACGACAAAGGGTATGCCGAGGCGCTTGAGCCGGTCGGTCATAAAGCGGCCTTCGCCTTTGCGGTTCAGGGACGGGACAATGAAAAGTCCGGATATGAGGAACATGAGGCACATGAAAAACATATCGTTCCAACCCACAAAATAGTCCAGTGGCATCCAGCGAAGCGTATCGACAACGGGTGTTGTAGATTTCATGTAAGAATCGGCGTTGTAGGAGCTGAAGGTATTATAGGCCAGAGCGGCATGATGGGCGACTACCATCAGGGTGACACTGCTGCGCAGGTAGTCAATCGCAATATCACGTTTCAAAATCGCACCTCCCGGATAGCCATCGGATCGTTCTCACAAAACAATTGCAGTCGCTTCTCATGTTTTCCAATGTATTAGAAAAATGGTTTTCCATTCCATACGCTTCTACCACCGTGATGGAAAGATTCCACTTTTAACAATATAGTATTTGGCTCCAGCAACGGGAGATTCTACGGATGTCAGATTGGGCAGTGCGAAAGTCGTTTTTCCGTCTCCGCCAAATTTAGTACCCAGCAATGCGAAAAGAGCCTGATGAGTGGCTATAGGCAGAATTTTCCCGTCACATAGTTCAAATGTATTCGCTACGTCGCTGGTCAAAGTTTTCACAAGCACAATTTCACCCAAAAAGAGATCATCCCAATAATTTCCTGATGGATGATACTGGAGTTCACCGCTGGGTGGATTCGGCTGCCCTGCAGGTTTTACGCCCGCCGTACAAATTTGATAACTGAGCCCCTCCAGGGGGGATTTTTGAGATAGATCCGGCAGCGCAAAAGTCGTGCTCCCATCCCCGCCAAATTTATTGCCGACCAATGAGAAAAGCCCTTCGTTACCTGCGATAGGCAATACGGCGCCGTCACAATTCTTGTATTGATTTACTGACCACTCGAAAGGGAATAATTTAATCTCACTTAGTATGTATGTCTCGTCCACCGGAAGTTGAGTCCAGAGGTTGGGGAAAATACGGGAAAGTCCTGCCCACGAAAAAAATATCTGATAAGTCTTGTCAATAAAACCAGATTCAGTCTTGATTGAAAGAGTTATGATGGCCGGGTTGGACACTGGTTCATCTTTAGCTTTGAAAGTATGAACCCAGCTTTCTGAAACGATGTCCATGCTGATATAAATCATGGAATTGATATCGTAATTCCTTAAAAAATAAGTGCCACCCGGGTCAATTTGAAATTCTGCTCCATTATTAACTCTTAGATTAATTGCAGCCGGGTTCCCGACTTCCGGCGGTATAGTGCCATTCTTCTCATGGTTATCATTGTCCGTACCACAACCACTGATCAATAAAAGCATTACAACAATGAATGGCAGAAATTTAACGAAAAGCCCTTTTAATTCTTTCATGTTTTTGATGAAGAATATATTCCTTGATGCCATATTGCCTCCAATTCACTGATTCATAGAGAAATAAAAAAGTTAATGATTGAATAAACTTGAATTGAAAAGAAATCCCTTTTTATGGGTTGCAGTATAAAAAACGGTCTTTTATGTGTCAAGAAAATTTTAGCCAACTGCACAGGGCAGGCTCAAAGTTGCACTTCGCTTGCATGGAATGAGAAATTTTATTTGACTCTACACACACTCTTCTTCCAGTGGAAACGTAAAGGCCCGCAGGCCGGCGCGGGGATGTTCGACTTTTAATTTTTTGACCAGTTCACAAAGTGGTTTAATTTTTTCATCGTTCACGGCCATCATTAAAGCGTTATTGTTCCCCGGCCAGTAATGCGTGCCCAGTTTCGGCTCGGTTTCTTCCCCTTCTCCCGTTAATTCACGCATTCTTGTATAAGCTTTAAATCCTGATTGTTTGAAAGCGGTGACCATAGCCTCATCGGCAACTTCGGAGTAAATAACAAAGAACATTTTCATAATTTTGACCTCGTTTTGGGAAAATATTTCATATCTTACCTGCAAGAAATAATCAGCCGGCTTTGTTTGCACGTCTCTTTTTAAAATATTCCTGCCAGTCATCAAAAATATCATACGCTGCGGGCACAACCACCAGCGTCAGAATCAGAGAAGTCAGCAATCCGCCAATGACCGCAATGCCCATCGGAGCGCGGGTTTCCGCGCCTTCACCGACGGCGAACGCAATCGGCAACATGCCGAAAATCATGGCGACGGTGGTCATCAGGATGGGCCGCATTCTGACCGGACCGGCCTGCAAAATCGCGTCACGGCGCGACAGGCCGCGCTCACGTAAAACATTGGTGTAATCAACCAGCAGGATGGCGTTTTTCTTGACCAGCCCCATCAACAGGATTAAACCGATCAGGCTGAAGATATTGAGTGTCTTTCCGGTAACAAACAGCGCTCCAAAAGCTCCGATGAATGACATGGGCATAGATAACAAGATGGTTACGGGATGAATAAAGCTTTCAAACTGTGAAGCCAGAATCATGTAGGCCATGATGATACCGAGCATCAAGGCAAAAAGCAGATAAAGAAAAGATTCCTGCATGACCTCAGCCATGCCATAATACTTCGGCACATAATCAGAAGGAAGAATTTTGCCGGCAATCGCATTCAGTTCACTTTGCGCCTCGCCCAAAGGTTTGCCTTCCAGAGAAGCAAAAATGGTGATCGAGCGCTGGCGGTCAGCCCGATTGATGACACTCGGACCTGTTCCTTCCTGTAACTTGACCACATTGCCCAGTTCCACAAGTTTGCCATCGCGGGCGCGCACATAAATTCTCTGCATGGCGTCACTGCTTGCACGATCCTCGGGATTCAATCTCACCCGGACATCATAACGTTTTCCCTTTTTCTCATCCTTATAACGCGCGATATCCAGTTCTCCTCCGATCAGTAAGTTGATGGCTTCCGCAACCGTGGCGACATCCACGCCCAGATCCGCCGCCTTGTCGCGGTCGATATAGACCTTGAATTCCGGTTTGCCCGCTTCCAGGGATGTATCCACATCCACGATTCCGGGCAACTTGGCAAATTCGGTTGAAATTTGTTTTGCATATTTTTGCAACGCATCAAGGTCCTGCCCGCGGATACTATATTGAATCGGCACCTGCCGGATGCCGCCACCGACCAGCGAGATATCTTCTGCGGAAGCTTTCATGCCGGGAATCCGCTTGAGTTTCATACGCGCTATTTTTTTGATCTCCTCCTGACTGTTGGTACGTTCGGCCTTGGGCAGCAACGTGACCATAATTCTTGCTTTGTTGGTTTCGTTTTGAACGCCCTGAACGTAAAAGACGGATTTGACACCGGGAATTTCCTTAACCATTTTCTCCGTCTCGCCGAAATATCTTTCGACCTGATCAACGGAATAATCAATCGGCGCTTCCATGCGGACAATGAAATTACCCTGATCCTCAGGCGGCAGGAATTCCTTGCCCAAACCGAACACGGCTAATAAAATACTCAAGACAAAAATGACAACCGCACCCAGAAGCATTGTCTTTCTGAATTGGAGGGAAAATTCCAGGACACGCCGGTAAAATGTTTCCAGCCGCTTATATTTTTTTTCCAGAAAATCTCCGGACTTCTTCCAGAAAGAACGGTTCGCTAAATCAGGCAAAGCAGCGTGATGAGGTTTCAGAAAGATAGAGGCCATCATGGGCGTCAGCGTGAAGGAAACCAGCAGGGAGACCAGAACGGCAAAGACGATGGTCAGGGCAAATTGCAAAAAGAATCTGCCGATAATTCCTTTCATAAAAGCAACCGGCAAAAAGATGGCCACAATCGCCAGCGTGGTGGCCATAACCGCCAATCCGATTTCTGACGTGGCGAATTTGGACGCCTCCACGGGCGCCATCCCTTCTTCCACATGCCGGTAAATATTTTCGATGACGATAATCGCGTCATCAATCAATAATCCGACCGAAAGCGACAAAGCCAGCATGGTCATATTGTTGAAGGTAAAGTTAAAAGCATTGATGATGGCAAACGTGGAAATGATGGAGACCGGCAGTGCCACGGCGCTGATGAGCGTTGTGCGCATATTTTTCAAAAAAAGAAAAACGGCGAGAATCGCGAAGATACTGCCTAAAATCAAATGGTGCTGCACTTCGTTGATGGAACGCACGATGAAAATAGATTGATCCACAGAGATATTGATTTTCATCCCGGGAGGGAGTGTTTTGTTGATCTTTTCCACTTCTTTTTTCACCCGGTCAGCAACGGCAACCGTATTGGTTCCCGATTGTTTCTGGATACCCATGCCGACGGCAGGGATGCCGTTAAAACGGGCAAGCGATCTTCTTTCTTCAGTACCGTCTTCCGCACGTCCAATGTCTTTTATTTTTACTGGCGCTCCCTTGTAATAACTGACAATCAAATCGTTAAAATCAGGTATCTGAGGAAATTCTCCCTTAATCCGGACCGTATATTCCTTGGTGTCCGTTTCGATGCGTCCACCGGGCAGTTCGATGTTTTCACGCTTGAGAGCCAGCACAACGTCGGATGCGGCAATCCCGTAGGCCTGCATTTTGGCCGCATCCAGCCAGATGCGCACTTGTCTGAGCCGTAAACCATAAAAGTTGACATTGCCGACGCCGTTAATTCTTTGGAGCTGTTCTTTCAAGACCTCATCGGCGTAGGTGGAAAGATCCCGGATCGATTTATTTCCGGACAGATTCATAAATAAAATCGGTGTCGAATCAGGATCAACCTTGGCGATTCGGGGTTCATCGATATCATCGGGCAACTTATTGCGAATTTCTGAAACTCTTTCACGCACATCCTGAGCGGCTTGATCAATATCCCGCTCCAGAACGAATTCCACGATTGTGCGGGAAACGCTTTCTGTGCTCGTTGACGTAATGGTTTTGACACCGTTGATCGTGTTGACAGCGCCTTCAATCC
>CAYZLL010000085.1:0-10442 GCA_964479225.1 uncultured Smithella sp. | reverse complement strand
GTCGTTAAATTCAAGGCAGGCAAAGAACTGGCCGGCAAAGTTAAATAACAAATTATGTAATACTGTTCAAACTAAGGCCTCCCTATTTCATATAGCCGGAGGCCTTAGTTCGTTTTTATGAAAAGGAGTCATTTTGGAGAAGAAGAGAATTCTCAGCGGCATGAGACCGACCGGCAAGCTGCATTTAGGCAACCTGCATGGCGCTTTAAAAAACTGGATTGACCTGCAGGAAAGCGGCCGGTACGATTGTTTCTACTTTGTGGCCGATTGGCACGCGATTACCAGTGAATACAGTTCCACGGAAGGTATTAAAGACAATATCAAGAATATGGTGATTGACTGGGTCAGCGCCGGTCTGGACCCGCAAAAAAGCACGCTTTTTGTGCAATCGACGGTGAAGGAACATGCCGAACTTTTCCTGTTGCTTTCCATGATTACACCGCTGGCCTGGCTGGAACGCAATCCCACGTACAAGGAAATGAAAACGGAGCTGTCCAATAAGGATTTATCCACGTTCGGTTTCCTGGGCTATCCGGTGCTCCAGGCCGCCGACATTATCATGTACAAGGCGTACGGCGTTCCCGTTGGCGTGGATCAACTTCCCCATGTGGAACTGACCCGTGAAATAGCCCGGCGCTTTAATTTTCTTTACCGGGAAATTTTCCCCGTTCCGGAGCCACTGTTAACCAGTGTTCCCAAGCTGCTGGGCATTGACGGCAGAAAGATGAGCAAATCGTACGACAATTCCATCTACATCAGTGATCGCGGCAAAGAGCTGCAGCAGAAGGTCAACTCGATGTTTACCGATCCTCAGAGAATGCGCAAGAAAGATCCGGGCAATCCCGAGATCTGCAACGTATTCACATTTCACGGCCTGTATTCTTCTGAGGACAAAGTAAAAGAAATTGACGTGGAATGCCGGAAGGCGGGCATCGGTTGTACGGACTGTAAGAAACTGCTGGCCCACCACGTTGCGGAAGAACTCAAACCGGTTCACGACCGGATGGATTACTATATCCAGCATCCGGAAGAAATTAACGCCATCATCGAAGAAGGCAGTCAGAAAGCGACTAAAATAGCCCGTCAGACCATGAACGAAGTCCGTGAGGCGGTCGCTATTTAAAAAAGAAAATTCCGATTCGTTGACATCATAACGGATTGCTGAGCATAATTTATGGATAGTGAACAAACCAACAATTACTCAATCAAGCTGGATATCTTTGAAGGTCCCATGGACCTGCTGCTGTATCTTATCAAGAAAAATGAAATTGATATTTACAATATCCCTGTCGTTTTGGTGACAGAGCAGTACCTTGATTATCTGAAAATGATCAAGGCGCTTAATCTGGATCTAGCAGGCGAATATCTGGTGATGGCCGCGACGCTGATTCACATCAAATCCAGACTGCTTCTGCCTCCGCCGGAAGAACCGGAGGAAGAAGAGGAAGATCCCCGCGCCGAGTTGGTACGCCAGCTGATCGAACACAAGAAATTCAAGGAAATTGCTGAAAATCTGGCCAGCCGACCCCTGCTGGAGCGGGATGTTTTTGTCCGATCGGCGGTTTTACCCGAGGAGACGAAAGCGCCGGACAGCGAAGAGGAAGAACTCATCGAGGTCAGTGTATTTGAGCTCATTGAAGCTTTTCACCGGATTATTTCCCAGATGGATAAGAAAGTGCTGATTGAATTTGATCTGGAAAAGCTTTCTCTGACAGACATCATCAACGAGATTATGGATCAACTGACGATCAAGAAGAATCTGACTTTTGAAGATTTGCTCCAGGGGAAAAGGGATCGCCGGCGGATTATCTACACGTTTCTGGCCATCCTGGAACTGGTGAAACTGAGAATGATTAAAGCTTATCAAACTTCAATTTTTGGTGTTATCCGGATATTTCCGGCAGTGGAGTCATAAATGGAAAAAATAAAAGCAGTCATTGAGGCTCTGATTTTTGCGTCGGACGTGCCTCTGGCCCTGGAAAAAATACGCACGGTTTTTCCGGATGTGGAAAAAACGGAAATTAAAGAAATCATTGATCAACTGACAGCAGAGTATCATGAACGGCAGGGCGGCATCGACCTGCAGGAAGTAGCGGGTGGATTTCAGTTCCGTACCAATCCCGAACTCAGCTCGTGGATCAAGAAACTCAAGACCAGCAAGCCGCATTCCCTGTCACCGCAGGCGATGGAAACGCTGGCCATCGTTGCCTACCGGCAGCCGATTGTAAAATCGGAGATTGAAGACATTCGTGGCGTGGATGTCGGCGGTCAGTTGAAAGGGCTGATGGAAAAGAAACTGATACGCATTGTCGGCCGCAAAGACGTGCCCGGCAAGCCGATTATTTACGGAACAACCAAGAAATTCCTGGAAGTCTTTAATCTAAAAGACATTATGGATCTGCCCAATATTCGCGAACTCAAAGAACTTCATAAGCAACCGGAACCCATGCAGCAGGTCCTGCTGGAAGATGAAATCCTGGAATCGGAACAGGAAGATCAAATTGTCCGGGAACCGGAGCTGAACGCGGAACAGGCATCGGAAAAACCGGAAGCAAAGGAAGAAATCAACCGGGAAACGGAGCTGGAACCCGAAAAAGAAGAAGTGAAGGCAGAAGAAACAGAAACACAACTGGAAACAGACGAGAAAGAAACGAAGGCAGAAGCAACCGAACCGGAGGATGTATCCGGCAAAATAGAAGAACAAGCCGTTGAAACAAGCCTGGAGCAGGAACCGGAAGAAAGAGAAATGAAGGCGGAAGAAGCAAGCCCGGAAAAAGAAATCGCAGAAGATAAATCCGCTGACGGTTCCGAATCATGAAAGAACGTTTGCAGAAAATAATTGCGACGGCTGGTGTTACGTCTCGGCGTCAAGCTGAAAAACTGATCACTGAAGGGCGCGTCAGCGTCAACAATATTGTGGTCAGCAAACTCGGCGAGAAAGCTGATGCCGACAAGGATGTTATCCGCATTGACGGCAATGTTATTTCCACAGAGAAAACAAAATATTACATCGTCCTGAACAAGCCGGCCGGATTTGTCACCACCCTGCATGACCCTCAAGACAGGCCGACGGTCGTTGATTTATTAAGGGATGTGCCCGAAAGAGTCTATCCCGTCGGCCGGCTGGATTATGATTCCAGAGGCCTGCTGCTTTTAACCAATGACGGTGATTTCGCTCAAAAAATTCAGCATCCGCGTTTCCAAAAACCGAAAGTTTACAAAGTTAAAATTCAGGGGCGTCTGGCCAAAGAGCAGTTAACGCAACTGAGCCGGGGCGTCAAGCTGGAAGATGGTCTGTTCAAACCGGAAAATTTAAAAATTGAAAAATACAATGACAAAAGCATCTGGTTGCGGCTGACGTTACGGGAGGGAAGAAACAGAATCATCCGCAGGGGATTTGAGGCCATTGGTTACAGGGTAGCCGCCCTGATGCGCGAGTCCATCGGTAGTCTTCAACTGGGTACGTTGAAAGAAGGTTGCTGGAGACACTTGACAAAAAAGGAAATAACCCAGTTGCTGGATAATCGGACAAGGCAAAAAGAGTAAAAATTTTCTTGACTTTCAGCCAAAAAATAAATAATAAATTCAACAAAGAATATTTGAGAAAGTATATTATCCCGTTATTGGCAGAGCATTCAGTTTAGGAGGAGCTATGAATAAATCCGATCTTATCGAAGCTTTAAGCACGAAGTTAAACCTGACAGAAAAAAAGGCTATCGATGTAGTCAATCTTATTTTCAAGGGATTCACGGATGAATTAAAGAAAAACGGCCGTATCGAAATCAGAGGATTCGGCAGTTTCGTGGTCAAAGAATACGGTTCCTATACCGGGAGAAATCCCAAGACCGGCACAAAAATTGAGGTTGAACCCAAAAAGCTTCCCTTCTTCAAGGTCGGTAAAGAGCTCAAAGTCAGAGTTGACAAGAAAAAATAACAATCATTGCTGTTCTTATGAATAAAAAAAGGAGGCATCCTTGATGCCTCCTTTTTTTGTATCCGTAGATATCCTTTTCCAGTGTTAACCTAAATTAGCATTCACGAAATCCCAGTTAATCAGATTCTGAATCACGGCGGACAGATAATCCGGCCTCCGGTTCTGATAATCCAGATAATAGGCGTGTTCCCAGACATCGATGGTGAGCAGCGCTTTCTGGCCGTGCACCATCGGTGTATCGGCGTTGGCGGTCTTGGTTATTTTCAGCTTATCGCCGTCCAGTACGAGCCACGCCCAGCCGCTGCCGAACTGAGTGGCACCGGCATTTTTCAGTTCTTCGACAAACTTATCATAGCTTCCCCAGGTGGCATTAATTTTTTCGGCGATCTTGCCGGTGGGAGCGCCTCCCCCTCCTTTTTTCAGGCATTGCCAGTAAAAAGAGTGATTCCAGATTTGGGCGGCATTATTGAAAATACCGGCCTTCGCTGCGTCCTTGGCGGCGATCTGAATAATTTCTTCCAGTGATTTTGTTTCCAGCTCCGTGCCGGCGATCAGTTTGTTGAGATTATCCACATACGCTTTGTGGTGTTTCCCGTGGTGAAAATCCAGCGTGTTGGCGCTGATCACTGGCGCTAACGCATCTTTTGCATAAGGTAATTCCGGTAATGATACAGCCATTTTCTTCCTCCTTTTCGTTTTTCTTTTTATAATAGGTCACGTTTGGGGTTTGTCAAATTGATATTTCACTTTTTTTGATGCTCGAAGGCGACAATGTGCCGGAAGCGGAATTTGAGCCAGTTCATATAAATCATCGTGAAAACGGCGAAAATTAAAGAAGGCACGGCAACCTCCGGACTGAAAACGGACAGGGCGATGCCGCCGGCCAGTCCGCATTCTTTCATGGTTGCCGGCAGAATGAAGGAATTGATCCTGTCGTCCGGCGTCCGAAGATAAAGCCCGATTCTTCTGATGATGAAATAGAAGAGGAATGTGCTGACAAAAGCAATGGCGACGATGATCAGAAGATCAAGCGACCATTGCAAAAGAAATGGTCTGCTGTTGGCGGTGATGGTGTAAAAGACGATCAACAAGCTCAAATCCATCATCAGATCATCATATTGCTGAATGATGCGATCCCATTCTTTTTCGACGGCAATGCGGGAAATCAAAAGCGGCAGAACAATCAAACACAGCGTCAGCACAATAATATTCCAATAATTCAGATGCATGTATTTCAGGAAACATATGCCGACTAACGGCACAATGATTAACGCGCCCAGATAAGTTCCGGCCACCGACGTGAAGACCTGGTTTTTATTCATCCGCAATAAATCACCCATGATGATGATTTCCAGCGACAGCGGCATGGCCGCCACCAGCACCAGACCGATCCAGAGTTCCTGCTTCTGAATCAAAAATGCTCCCGCTAAGATGATAAAATTTCCCAAAGCGAGATAATTCATGATGTTGCTTTGCAGGGAAGAAAACAAAAGCGTACGCAGGTGATGAAAAAAACCACCGGGAAACCTCAATAATGTAACGGTGATACCGACCATCAACGCCGGCGGGATCAAAAAAATTCCCGCCTGAGCGCCTTGCGGCAGGGTTATCCCGAAAATCAACGCGAGCAGAAAAATGATGCTGGAACGATAGGCCTGAAAAGGAAGAGCCATTGATTACCTCTGAACAGGTATGATTTTTTTAGCTCCGAAAACAAGTAACAGGAACCCGATATTCAAGAGCACGATAGTGCCTCCGGCCGGCAAATTCAACATGAAAGCCAGCAGGATTCCGAAAATGACCGATAATAGAGAAAAAACAACGGAAGCAATAATCGTCATTTTGAAATTCAGGGACAATTGCAGGGCAATCAGCGGCGGCAGAATCAGCATCGCGGAAACGAGCATGATGCCGGCGACTTTCATGGCTAAAACAGCGCTTACCGATGTCAGCAGAAAAAGTATCGTGTTGATTCTTTCGGTTTTCACACCCATGGTTCGGGCCAGTTCTTCATCAAACGTGATGGCGAGAAGATCATCATAAAAGAGGATGACCGTGGCTGCGACAATCAGGAAGACGATGAAGGCCAGCAGGAGCTCCGCCTGCGTCACGGTTAATATATTGCCGAAAAGATAGCTGAACAAATCAACATTGTACCCGTTGGACAAGCTGACCAGCACAATACCGGCGGCGATACCGATCGAGGAAACAATGCCGATGGCCGCGTCTCCCTGAATGCGTTTGGATTGTGTCAGTTTGAGAATGGCCAGGGAAGACAACATGACCAGCGGAAGGGCGGCCAGCGTAATGTAAAGGGGGCTGACGCCGATCAGCATCACCACCGCCACCGAGCCGAAGGTGATATGCGCCAGGCCGTCGCCGATCAGCGAGAATCGGCGCAGAACCAGAAAAACGCCCAGAATGGAAGAAACGGCGGCAATCAACATCCCCGCGAGAAAAGCCCGTTGCACAAATTCATAATTGAGAATATTGCCCAGTTCCATTACGTCTTAATCTCCGTTTTAACATGCTGATGACAAATCATGTGCTGGCTGTCCGGCCCGAAGAAACCGGTCATGTCGGGAGAGGCGCAAAAGTCTTCAAACGTTCCCGAGAAAATGACTTTCTTGTCGAGGTAAAGCAGGTGACGGGCATATTTACCGATAATGCCGGTGTCGTGTGTAATCAGAAGCACGGTTGTGCCGTTGCGGTTCATCTGGTCGGTTATGGAATAGAAGACGTCTCTTGTTTCCGGATCAAGGGCGGTTGTCGGTTCATCGAAAATCAGCAGTTCCGGTTTTCTGATTAAAGCGCGCGCCAGCATGACTCTTTGCTGCTCGCCATAGGATAATTCCCCGATCAGTTTTTGGGAAAGATATTCAATACCCATCAGGCGCAGCGTTTTTTGCAGATCCGCTGCACTTCTTTTTTTCATGCCCAACTGAACGATTTCCCCGACCGTGCTGGGGAAATGATGATTCAGTGCGTTGATTCTTTGCGGCAGATAACCGATTTTATCCCACTGATTAAAAGCAGAAAGAGGCTGGCCGAAAAGATGAATGGTTCCTTGGGAAGGTTGCAGGATGCCGAGAATATTTTTAATGAGTGTGCTCTTGCCGGAGCCGTTGGAACCGGCAATGCCCAGATATTCGCCTTGTTCAATCGCTAGGGAAATGTCGCTGATCACGGCCGTTCCGTTATAACAGAAGGTCAAATCATTAACGCGGATTACATCAGACATCTCAATCCTTTCTGCAAATTGATCAGATTTTTTTCCATGATGGAGATGAAAGTTTCACCCGCCTCCATGTCCGACTTTTTCAAGTCATGCCCGTTGTTGAGCTTCAGCATGCCGACGCCCGTTTCTCTGGCGATGGTTCGGGCCAGACGGGGATTGCTCATCTCTTCATAATAAACGAATGGTACCTTTTCTTTTTTGATCTGTTCAATCAAGATTAAAATCTGATGCGGAGAAGGTTCCGCGTCGGCAAAAACGTTGGAAGCCGCCACATACTGCAGATTATATCTCCTGGCCAGATACGCAAACGCCCAATGACCGGCGTGTAAAATGGTCTTGGACCGGCAACCGGATAATTGTTTCCGGTATTGCTGATCGAGATCCGCCAATTTCAGTTTGTAGTCTTGAGCGTTTTTCTTGTAATAGTCACTGTTACGTGAATCCTTCTGAATGAAAGCTTCGGTGATATTATCCACCATCTTCTGCGCGTTATCCATATCCAGCCAGATGTGCGGATCAAACCGGGACAAATCTTTGTCAAGCTCTTCATAAGTCACCTGTTTTTTGACCTCGTTATCCAGCGGCAGCAAAATCGCGCCGCTTCCCGTTTCCACCGCCAGCATATTGGTATTTTTATCGGCGGCCTTGATAATTCTGTAGGCCCATTGTTCCAGCTCGAAATTGGTAAAAAGAAAGATGTCCGCCTTCGTGACTTTAACGATATCTTCGGGTCTCAATTCATAATGGTGTGCGTCCGTTCCCGGCGGCAGAAGCATTTTTAGTTCGATTTTGTCTCCGCCGACATGGCGCGCGAAATCATAAACGGGAAAAATAGTGGCAATGACACTGAGCTTTTGATGCGGCTGATGCTTTTCTTTGGCCTGCTGACAGGACAGAATAAATATTAAAACGAACAACAACAGGCATATTTTTCTTAAAGTCATGATGGTTCTTCTTTCCCATTTTTTCAGTACTTTTAAGTAATTAAGCGTAACTATCAAAAATACAAGTGGGTTGCAACAATTATCAGGAGTCTTTACCGTTTAAAAATTATATTGACGGATTCAGTTCCTGCTGTCAATTATAGATAAAATTTGTGAAAGGAGGATTGCTTATGAAACCCATCGGTCCGCTTATGTGGGAACACAGGTTAATTGAAAAAATGCTGGTGGCGATGATGCGCCATATTGATGAGGTAGAAAAAACAAAAAAAGTTAATCCGCTGATTATTGACACAGCCGTCGATTTTATCCGCACTTACGCCGACCGCACGCATCACGGAAAGGAAGAAGAAATTCTTTTCCGGGATCTTGCTAAAAAAGACCTTACTCCGGAGCTGAAAAAAATCATGCAGGAATTGCTCGACGAGCACGTCTGGGGCAGAAAGACGACGGCCGCTATTGTCACAGCGAAGGAAAAATATTTACAAGGCGATCAAGAACAACTTTCCATCATCATCGACCATGCGCGGCAGTTAGGCAATTTCTATCCCAAGCATATCGAAAAAGAAGACAAGCACTTCTTTTATCCGTGTCAGGAATATTTTGACAAGGAGGAGCAAGCCAAAATGCTGGCCGAATTCTGGGAATTCGACCGCAAAATGATTCACGAAAAATATAATAAAGTTTTCGAGGAATACTCTGCTCTCAAACTTTAATAGTTCCAGCCCCAGAAGCCGAACGCCAGGATATTCATGGCAATCGGCACAGCATAGATTATTCCCACGGTCGCCAGTTTGGCCTTCATCGATTTCAGGCTGATGACCAGAATGGCAAAGCAGAAGAAGTGGAAATAACCGAAAAGGAAGATCAGCCAGACGCCCTTGAAAGATAAATACCAGAACGGGTATTCCCAGACCAGATGTCCGCCGATGTTGAGCAGGCATTCGACAAAAACGCAGAAGATGCTATAGCCAATTGCCCAGAACCATTTTTCGGGCAGGCCCAGTATCTTCTCTTTTTTGGTGTCGGATAACGTGTTGTAGTAAATAATGCCGATGATGAGAAACATGAACATGATTTCAATGTTCCAGCCCACGAGTGTGCGCAGGGCGGTATCGCCTGGCGTTGTCCAGAACGCCGAGCGCTGCGTCAGATACATCACCCATCCGTTCCAGGTTTCGTTGAAGAAATCCACGCCGAAAATGGTCAGACCGGCCAGAACGGCGTTCCAGTCTCCGCTGCGCCGCGCATCTTTTATCTCTTTGGTGTAAATATAAAAGACAATTGCCATCAGTGGAATGACATACCATTTGATCGTGGAAAGATCCCTGAGCCCTATTAATGCCTGTTGGGTTGCTTCTGTCATAATGACCTCCTCATTCATTGTTAAAATGGAAATTAAACACATAAGTAAATCATTTTCTTCAGCTATCATGTTGCCAGATAGTTTTTATTATATTATAATGCGCCGCAATTCCAAAGCGGTACTTTACGATATTTGAATAACCGGAAAAGCGCGAAAGAAGCCCAAGGAGAATGAAAAGTTTTGATATGCACCATGAAGACTTTTGATATTTGGCCCGGCACATGATCGAAGAAGATGACCGGTTAATCGCGATGGGCGAGGATGAAAACGTCAAACAGTTTGCTCAATCCTGTCTGGCATAAAACAAGGAGAAAATGATGAAAATAAATAGACTACGATTTGTTTGGATATGCGGGTTGCTTTTTTTACTTTTTAGTCTTTCGGCGTGTGCCGGCAACCTTTACAGCATTAACATCTACTACGACGGAACCAAGGCCGTTATTCCGGCGTATCTGCAAAGTAGCGGCAAATCTGCCGGCACGGATATCACGGTCGCTGAATTTACCGATATACGTCAGATTGATGACCGGCTCGTCATCGGACACGTGGTGAAGGCAAACGGCTCAAAATATCCGGTCTTCCCCAAAAATATTCCGGTGGCAAAATCCATTGCCCACGGAATCAAAAATTATTTGAAAAAAGCCGGTTACAACGTAGGGGACAAACTGGAACAATGGAATGTCAAGGAAGGAAACATCCCGCCGGGAAATGCCCGGATGCTGATTGGCGGCAGCATCGACGAAATGGAAATACAGTGCCGGAAAGGCTATCTCACCAATACTTATGCGGGCAATCTAAAATTAACGGTTTTCTTTGCCGACATGGCGAGCGGGAAAATATTGTACAGAACTCAGGTGGAGAGCAAATACTCCCGCGAACATCTTTTGTTTTCAGAAAATATTCTGACCGAGCAGGCCGACATCGTTCTGGCTGATGCCATTGAAAAATTGTTTGAAGATAAAG
>CAYZLL010000084.1:0-10447 GCA_964479225.1 uncultured Smithella sp. | reverse complement strand
GAATCGGAAGCCAGCAGAGGAATCAGATTGCTGGCGTCGCCAATATCACCGCGGACCAGAATGTCACCATAGGCCGGCTTGTCCTGTGGCACAGACTTCCCGTTGTCCGCCGGTTTCTTATCACACGCGGATATGAACAGAATGACCAGCGATAAAAAAAACACAAAACGAAATATACGCATAATGTAAATTAGCGCAGTAATCAAACCATTGCAATAAAATATTTAATTCATCCTTAAGGAATCTGAAACGGTTTATGCCCTTTAATCTTTGTCCACTCACCCAGTATGCGTGGCCAGGCTTTCCAATTCCAGAACAGATTGTTGGATAAAAAACATTGATGATAGCAGGTGCAGCGAGTTTTAAGAATTTCCTGTCTTATTTCAGAAGCATTATCGGATTGCCAGAGAACGGGAAAATCGTAATTAAATTGACGGAGATTCCCGATAGATTCTTCCCGCAGCTCGCAGGCATAAACATCTCCTTCAGGCATCATTACGCCGACCGTTCGTCCCGCCTGACAGGGCAGGCAATACGTGATATTTTTATAAATCTCTAATGCGGTTTGCCTCAGAACAATATCCTTGGCCAGGAGTAATTTTGATAAGAACCCGTATCCCTGAACATGACCATTCCTGATATCCTCCTCCATTCGCGAAAAAAGTTTTAACACCTCTTCCGCATCGATTTGCCCTGCTTCAGGTTCTCGAGGATTGCCGCGTGTCAGGATGGCATTGATAAAGTTCGGTTTTAAATCATTAAAAATATGGTTGTAGGTCTCCAATAATCTGGATCTGTTAAAGGAAGAGATGGTCATGTCGATGAGAACACTCAAGTGCGATTTGTTTTTTTGGATTTGCTTGAGGCGCGATAATGTTTCCGTCGTTTTTTTGTAAAAACCCCGGATGCCTCGAATCTCATCATTCAGTTCCGCAGGCCCTTCAATGGGCAGGCTAACGGAAATTTTCAACTGCGGATATTTTTCCAGTAATTTTATTACGGCGTTTTCTACACGATCCGGATAGTACCCGGATGTGGCAATGCTCAAATGGTAAAGGTTGTTATGAATACAAAACCTTTCCACCAGCTCTGTAAAATCTTCCCGGAGAAACGGTTCTCCGCCTGTAATAATCAACTGGTAGAGCCGCCCCATGGATTTGGCTGTTTTGTCCACCTCAGCGACGGTCAAAGGAGATTCCTGCTGATTAAGATGTTCCCAATAAAAACAGTGTTTGCAATGTCCCATGCACCGGGATGTTATGAAATAGATCAGATAAACAGGATGCTTAAGGCTTTGTCCTGAAAAACATCGTAATGCGTCGGTTAGTGAAGAAATTTGCAATGCCTGATTACCTTTTGATTACGCTGATCTTTAAAAAATTCATCGTTGATTAAATCCAATGGGGGCGGCCAAACGCGCTTCGCCCCAACAGATATCCCAATACACCCATGATAGCACCGGCGATAATGACGTACATTTGCAGCCAGTGCAGAAAGGGCACAAAAAAACTGAACCGGAGACCGGAAATATTATTCACATAAGCATAATATTTTCTGTTGATAATGATCAATCCCGGAAATATTAAACAGACTATTCCCGCGAGGCAGGGGACAGGTATGGCCAAATTTACAATAATGAGCAAAGGACACAGCATGAGCAGAAATGCAGACAAGATGCTGTTGAAGTTGATAAAATCAGGAGCCCGCCGGGGAAGTATGTTCGCCAGTTTCATTTTCATGCCGGTCACGGCCTTCAGGTAGTCGTTTTTCATCATGCGGAGGAAGGTAAAATGATGGGCGTGATCACCTTTTGCTTCCGGAATATAGACAATTTTATACCCTTGATCGAAAAGTATTCTGCCCAAAGCCAAATCTTCTCCACTGGCCCCCTGATAGCGTTCATCGAATCCCCCCGATTTCAAAAACACATCCTTCCTCATGGCGCTTATCGCTCCCCAGAACCAGTCAATTTCTTTTGAAGAAAGATTATGATGATACCTTGTAAAGGCATTGTGATAGACATTAAAGAAATTTGTTTCTGCAGGCTTTTCAGAATAACAGCCCACCACGGCGGCAACCAGATCATCTTTTTCCAATACGGCCATGAACGTGGAGAGCGAATGCAGTTCTAAAATGACGTCACTGTCCACAAAAACAATTATTTTTCCTGAGGCTGCTTTGGCGCCTGTGTTTCTCGCTGTTGCAGCGCCGGAATTCTTTTGTAAAGTGATCAGCCTGTCACACAGCTTTCCCGCTGTTTGCGCACTGGTATCCGTAGAAGCGTCATCAACCACGATGATTTCAAATTTTGTGCGGTCGATTCCCTGCTGATGGTTAATGGCATGGAGGCATTTTTCTATCATTTCGCCGGCATTATAAACAGGGACAATGACACTAATATCAAACAACGGGGCTTCTCTCATAAAAATTACATTTAAAAAAAAATTGCCAACGTGCATCTTTAAATTGGTCAGAATATCGGCTTTTCAATAAAAAATGAAAATGACCGTCGTGAGTTTTCAATACCACACGTATATGTAAAAGAAAAAATTGTTTTTTGATCAGCGTCGATTTAAAACGCCACCTACGCTTATTTTTTATTGTTTATTCACGGTATTTTCTATAAATTAAGGTTGTTTATTTTTTATTGAAGCAACGTTTTTGGCAGAGCATCCGTAGCTGTTTACATTATTAAGAGCATGAAAACCCATGATCAAAAATAGTCAAAAAAGTGATAAACAGACAATAAAAGAAGCAATGGCGGATATTCTTCCGCACAGCTTGTATTACGAATCGGAAATTAAAGCCGTCCATTGGCTAAATCGCAAAAGAATTGATCATTGTCTTGCCCTCGCTGGCAATATGAACGGCAAGCGCATTCTTGATGCCGGAACCGGCGACGGTTATATGCTCAAAGAGATCAAATGCTCAGAATTGTGGGGGATTGATATCTCCGAACGGCGTCTGGAACGGGCGGCTGAAAAAGCGCCGCAGGCCACACTCAGAAAAGAGGACCTGAATCGCACCAATTTCGCAAGCAATTTTTTTGACGGCATTATATGCGCTGACGTTCTGGAGCACATGAATGCTCCCGCCAACGCGATTCACGAGTTGATTCGGATTTGTAAACCGGACGGTTTTATAGTCCTCTGCCTGCCGCAGGAAATCAATAATATTATTGCCCGCATTGTTTTGAGAAAACCACCTATTATCAATCCGGACCATTATCATTTAGTCACCGGATACTTTCTTCAGCGTGAATTTAAAATCAAGCCCGGCATAAGGAAAAATATTCCAGAGCTTCCCGGTTTGTTCTGCCTGCACCGCGTGATGCGTTATAACATGGCGGATTACAAAGCCGGCAAACCTTATTGATGATCATCAATGTCCGAAATAACGTACAAACATTCATAAAAACTTGATATTCCTTAGGCTTTTTCATCAGCTTTACATTGACAAAGCACAATGCCTTATTTATACTCGCGTGGTCAGGAAGCAGCAAAAATAACACTTTTAAATAGAAAATCATCTTAGACAATGAGTAAACGCGCGATCATTATCGGTGCCGGTCCCGCAGGATTAACTGCAGCGTATGAACTGGTCACCAAAACAGATATCCAACCGGTTATCATTGAAAAAACAAATGATATCGGCGGAATTTCAAAAACGGTGATGCACAATGGCAATCGGATGGATATTGGAGGACATCGCTTCTTTTCAAAATCGGACACGGTCATGAAATGGTGGCAGGAGATTCTGCCCGTACAGGATCCGGAATCAAAAACCGAAATCAGAAAGACCTCGCCGTCGTTATCAAAACAAAGGCCTGAGACTGACAAGGTGGACAAAGTCATGCTTGTTAGAAACAGATTATCCCGCATTTTCTATCTAGGGAAATTTTTTGATTATCCGATTAAGTTGAACTGGAAAACCATTTCCAACCTGGGAACGATCCGCATCTTGAAAATAGGCTGGGCATATTTTGTCATTAAGATATTTCCCGTAAAAAGAATCAAATCTCTGGAAGATTTTTTCATCAATAGATTTGGGCAAGAACTTTATGAAACTTTTTTCAAAGATTACACCCAGAAAATCTGGGGTGTGCCCTGTCATAACATTGCCGCCGATTGGGGAGCACAGAGAATTAAGGAATTGTCTATTTCCAGGACTTTGCTGCACGCAGTAAAAACCATTTTCGTAAAAGATCAATCCATTGAGCAAAAAAACACGGATACCAGCCTGATTAAGCATTTTTTGTATCCGAAACTGGGGCCCGGACAAATGTGGGAAACCGTTGCCGGAATTGTTGAAGAAAGGGGCGGTATCATTATAAGAACATCTGAAGTTATCGGTCTGAATATTTCAGGGGATCAGATCTCTAACGTAACTTATCTCAACCATTCAACAAATACGAAAACTGTCTTAAAAGGTGATTATTTTTTTTCGACAATGCCTGTAAAGGATCTCATATCGGCTATGGGCAGCTCCGTTCCATCGGAGGTAAAAAAGGTCAGTGACGGTTTGCCATACCGCGACTCCATTACCGTGGGATTGCTGTTAAGCAAGTTGAAGATAAAAAATGAAACGAAAATTCCTACAGTCAACAATATGATCCCGGATAACTGGATTTACATTCAGGAGCGCGATGTAAAGTTAGCAAGGATACAAATATTCAATAACTGGTCACCGTATCTTGTCGCCGATAAGGAAAAGGTGTGGATCGGACTGGAATACTGTTGCAATGAAGGAGATGAATTGTGGAAAAAGCAAAATGCAGCGTTTATTCAATTCGCCATTGATGAGTTACAACAAATTGGTTTCATTGACAAAAAAGACGTTCTCGACAGCACAATCATCAGAACACCCAAGACATATCCTGCTTATTTCGGTACATACTCCCGGTTCAACGTCATCAGAAGTTTTACAGATGGATTCGATAATTTATTCTTGATTGGCAGAAATGGTATGCATAAATATTATAATCAGGATCATGCCATGCTCACCGCCATGGCTGCCGTAAACAACATTATGGCTGGTGAAAAATTAAAAGACAATGTCTGGAATATTAATATGGATGAAGAATATCTCGAAACAGAAAATGATTAACAGCCGGAATCATTGATGAAGAGCAAAGAACATATAACACATCTTTTGGCAATATTGATCTGTATTATTATCTTTGCAATCCTTCCTTTAAAATACACCGTCCCGGTTAATTTACAAAATGCTGATAATACTCACGAAGAGTTGACAGCTTTTTCCCTGAATGTTGTCAACAATTGGCTGATTGATGGAATAATTAACGATAAATTTGTCATGTATACCGAGTATGCATCGGTGGAGTTCGAAAACAATAACAATCGAAATGTGTACCTTTCCTACCCGCCGGGAGCATTAATACCATTATATTTAACAGCAAAAGTCTCCGGAAAGAACGAAATATCCATCGGGTTTATCAAACGTTTTGTCCAGTTTGAATATTATCTTTCCATAATATTACTCAGTCTTCTTTTTTATATCTGTTTAAGATTGATTGAAGTAAAATCCAGATGGCTGATATTATCCTTGCCTGTCATGTTTTCTTCTTTATGGGCTGTTCTCCCCTATAACGTCTACTATATGAATAATGTTTATTTTACTGATCAGGCGGTTATCTTATTATCGATCATTTTCTTTTTGATAGAAATAGCGTTCTATGGAAAACAATTTAAAAATAATGAAACTTTGCTAAACATTCTTTCCTGTATCGTTTTATTTGCGGGACTACTGACTGATTATTATTTTTTCTGTATAGCTTCTGTTGCTGTTTTCTTGCGTCTTCTTAATAATTTTCGCGACCATCAAAAAGAATCGCTTTTTGTTAAATTATTGCACAACACCTGGCCGCTGATTTTGACGACTGTCATGGCTTCGGCTTTGTTTGTAATTCAGTTAATCAGTGTTCCCGACGGATTAAAATTGCTGGCCCTGACTTTTTCTGAAAGAAGCAGCAGCGGTACTGAATGGGGTGGCATGGCAATCCTGGCACGACATTTGGGCAATGGCTTTACCGTTCTTTTTATACCGGTATTGATATTGGTCACAATTTTTTGTCTGATTTTTCCCTTTATCAGAAAAAAATACAGCGAAAAAAAACAAAACATTATCAACTGGCTTACTCTAATTGTTTTATCGTCTGTTTTGCATACCATCATTCTTCGGGAGCATTCCATTATTCACGAATTTTCCATGTTAAAATATAATCTCGTTTTTGTTTTTACCATGTTTACCTTAACGTGCTGGCTGTATATTAATTATTTTAACTCCTGCGAAGACAGGAAAAGGAGATTATGGAAAATCCTATTCCATTGTAGCATTGGATTGGTCATTATTTTAATTCTGACTTTGCAAATCTACAACCGGAATTTTTATAGCATAAGAATGAGTACTGCCGATCATTCCATTGCCCGTTTCATCAGAGCCAACACAAATTATTATGATGTTGTGTATTCGCCGGATTACGAAATTAACTGGAATCCACCGCAGGACTTAGCGATCTCAAAAAAGAGAGTTTATAAAATTTCAAGCCTTGAAGAAATTCCGCACAATAATTTGCCGGTTACCGCGGTTATCAATATTCTTATTTCCCGCGATTCCTTGGGAAACGGCAATTGGAACAAATTAATGAGGCAGAAAAATTATCTGACTAAATCAGATCATCTTTATTTTTTTAAAATCCCCGGAAAATCATTTCAATCGGTCGTTAACTGAGCGAAAAAAAGCAATTATTTGTCAAGCCGGGCTTTATGTTTCTTCTTGTGATGTGTATGCGGGTTATGCGCTTTGGGCTGTTTCCTTCCGCGACGGACAGCTTTTTTCGGTTTGAATTTTATCACATATTCCTTGGACGCAAGATATTTATCCGCAAAGGAAACAACAAAAGATTCCTTGAATTTTGGCGGAACGAGTGTCAGAGGCCACATATGCTTGACGACAATATCCTTTTCAATTTCATTCAATGCAAAATGCTTTGTCGCATTTTGCAGGGCTATTTTCGGATGTTCAATGCCGTGGAATTTGTCTTCGGGAAGATCAGGAACATCATGATTGCGCCAGTCATACAAAAAGAAATCATGCAGCAGCGCGCCGCGGGCTGTGGATTGATAATCAAGCTTCAAAAATTTACTTGCCCTGTAGGAAAAATAAGAAACAGACATGACATGTTCGTAAATTGAAGAAGTATGATGATGGTGCTCTTTAAGCTTTAAAAATTCTTCGTGTTCGTAAATATCTTTAATGATCTCATAAAATTCATCTTCAAAAGGTTTACGTCCTTCGATATTCTGCCTGATTTGGCTCATAATGGACTTTAAAAATGTATTAATTCTGCCCTTAATCTCTCTGTCAATGTTGCTATCGATGTATTGGCTCAAATGAGGAAATGCTGTGCGAAGACGTCTTAAAGAATTAAATATCTTTTCAATTTCAGCGTTGCTCAAGTTGAAATATTCAGCATAAAGATAAGCGATCTTTCTCCTGAAGGCAGAAATCGAGACGATGGAAAAGATAAAATCTGTTAGACCGTACACCAAAAGGACAACTGAAAACTTGTTTAAAAATGATTCCTCAATAGAACTCACATATTGCAACACATAAGGATGAATAAAAATAATGAATGCGAAGGCCATGATTGTCCAGAAAACGGAAAAAAGAAGGGATACTCTTCCATGCAGGTTAATTTTGTTGTCCGAATAATCCCATAGTTTCAACTTGAATATTTTTTCGAACAAAAAACCGGTGAAATATTCAATGGCAGTCAAAATGATGCCATAGGCGACAACTTTTATGGCTAACGGCCAACCATGTATGACGGATTCCAGTAAAATAATAAGGGCGGAACCGAATCCGTAAAGGGGAACGAATGGACCATATAAGAAACCGGCATTAATGAGTTGACGCTGCGTAAACGAACGGTAGGCAACCTCTATCAGCCAGCCCAGGAAAGCGTAAATCGCGAATAAAACAATGATTTGAGGTATCGTTATATAATCTAATATCATCAGATATCTTCATTACAGTTTCAGATTTTACATGAAAATTTTTGAAAATTTATAATATTAGCGGCCTGCTGTCAATGAATCTCTTCGGTCGCGATTTAGCAGACAAAAAACGGGGCGTGGTTGGATGTAAAGAATGCCGGTGTGCGTTTGATGATGGGAGAGATGGCCGGGTGCTTTTTAAAAGTTTTTGCCAGAAAATTACGAACGATCGGTCTTTGCCAGCCAAGCGGATGCCGAAAGTTTCGGTAAAGAGATAAGTCGCCTTCATAAAAATCATGCGTGGCCAGGGCCTGCGCTTCGACACTTCGTGCAGGCAGATTAAAGATTGCCAGATTTAAAAAATCAATACAGTCGTGGTGGCTGGCAGCAAAGTCCATGGTTTTGAGCGCGCTTTCTTCGTTTTCTGGGGGTGTGCCGAAAAGAAAATAACAGTAAGTGGCAATTCCCGTTTTTTTCAGAGTTCTCAAAACTGCGGAAGCAACGGCCAGATCAATGCCTTTGTTGAGCTTGTCCAGAACATTTTGATCACCGGATTCGAGTCCCAGTTTCAACAGGACACAGCCGCTGCGTTTCATGGCCAAACAAAAATCTTCATCAGCTAAATGTTGCGTGACACGCGTAAAACCATACCAGTGCGCTCCGGCCGGATTTTGCGACAGGGTGGTTAGAATTAAGGGTGAAATAGAGCTGTCCAGAATATGGATCAATGACGGGTTGCTTTGCTTGGCCAGCATCCGCAAATCGTTCGTAACGCGGGAAATATCGAAGGGCAGACAGCCATTGCCCTCCGCTTTCTCAGGGCAGAAGGCACATTGATGCCAGTAGCAGCCTCTCGCGCTGCTGTAGGGCAAAACTCTGCCGGGCGAAAGATAGTGATCCCATTGAAAGTCACCGTAAGCCGGGGGCAAATTGCTGGAACCTTCTTCGACGCTAAAAATTTCCAGCAATTTCTTTTCACCGGCGCCCTCCACCATTTCATCCACCAGACCACCAAAAGTATTTTTGTTCACACCAAGCTTCATCCAGGAAGTAATCAGCGATCCACCCAGAATAATTTTCTGCGACGGATGAAGTTGCTTGATGAAACCGATCATGGCAAAAGCGCAAAGCGCCTGACTCAGATAATTGATGGAAAAACCGATGAATTGAGGATTTTTGTTCAGCGCGTTGCCGAGACGACTTTGAAAATAAGGATAAAAAGGATTGTTTTGCGGCTTTTCGGCGGCAGTCAACAAATCGGCGCTTTTTACGGGAGAAAGTTGTTTATCCTGATAATCGGCCAGTGAAAGCTCCAGGTGAAAAGATTTACCGGCGGCATTGAAAAGACGATTTATATCCATAACCGCTCTTTGATAGCGGCTTTGGTTACGATACGTAGCAACGTCTTTGATAACCGAAAGATTCCTTTCAATGTTTTTACGGGCGCGAATTGTCCATCTGTCGGTTGATGCGTTTTTATCAGATTCATCACGGAGCAAAAAAAGAATGCCTTCCAGATTGGCATCAATAAGGTCGTGTGTAATTTGATTTTCAGTCAAGCACGCGGATAACCTGGCAAGGCCTGCGGGCGGTTCCGAACATTTAGCAACCGGCGGATGAATGAGTATAATTCTGGGAGTCATATTTTAATCATGATTGAAGTCATTTTCTATTTTCTTAATATTTAATTTACGCTTAAGCAAGATTGAATTTAAAAGCATTCCTTTACGCTTGACAGCCATAGTGCTTTACGCAATAGTGACGTTGAATTTATTGTGAGACTCAAATTTTAAAATCGGGATAATTGACGAGTAATTTGTGCAAATAAAGTTTAATAATCAAATATTGAAAAGAATAATGGCTGCGGCTTTTGTGCTGCTTTTGCTTTTATCGGCAACAGCATTACTTGCCGCAGACAAATATCCGTCTCCACGGGGGGCGGTCAATGATTTTGCCAATGTCATTGATGCGGATAATGCCTCAAAAATGGAAGCACTGGCACAGGAAGTATTGCAGAAAACCGGGACAGCGATCGTCGTGGCAACAGTCCCGGCCGTCGGCGAAAATGAAGATTACGTTATGTACGCTAACGGCCTTTATCAGGCCTGGGGCATCGGCAAAAAAGGTGAAGATAAAGGCGTTTTAATTTTCCTCACTGTGAAGGAAAGGAAAATCCGTATCGAAACAGGTTATGGTGTAGAAGCCATTCTACCGGATGGGCGGGTTGGCGAGATACTGGACAAATATGTTGTTTCGTTTCTGAAAGAGGGCAATTACGGCAAGGGTCTGTATAATGCGATGTATGCCTGTGCCGCTTACATCGCCAAAGATGCCAATGTTCAGTTAAGCGGAGCACCCCTGCCTTACCGGTCCAATGTGGGTTCCATCAAAAGAAGCATCAGCATTTTCGAAATCATTTTCTTTTTAAT
>CAYZLL010000083.1:3571-10655 GCA_964479225.1 uncultured Smithella sp. | reverse complement strand
GGCGCGGTTGATAAAATGGCTCTTTTGACCGGTTCCAGTTCCATTTATATGAGCATTAAATGCGCGATGGCTATTGCCGGCATTCTGGGCAAAAAACGTCCGAAATGGCATAAAGCGAAGGACGCGCTTGGTGCGGCGATTGCCAATCGGCCGGACCTGTTCAATATGATTAAATCGCGTTATTCGATGGATTGGTATTATCCAATTTTATGCGGAGCCGTTTCCGGAGCGGAGGCTAAAAAAAGAATAGGCCACTCGTGGGAAAAATTTGTTGTTCCCGATTGGGGGGTGCGCTGCGTCAGCGATCGACCCTGGGTGACAATGGCGGAAACGGCGGAGTTTATTTTAACGCTGGCAGCCATTGATGATCTTCCCCGCGCGAAAGCTATCTTCAGCTGGCTCAACGATAAAAGATTTTCCGACGGGTCTTTCTGGATGGGTGTGACTTTTCCGGACGGTGTCATTTGGCCCGAGGAAAAAACAGGCTGGACGGCAGCGGCGGTCATGATGGCTTTTGATGCCTTGAATGAAATAACGCCGGCGGCCAAGCTGTTTGATCATAAATTTTGGACTTCGTTAATTAAATGAAAATATTTCTGTAAACAGTCTGTTTTTTTGTTCACCATCAATTAGTTTTGACGGAAAATCATCTGTTCCATCATCCGGTTCATTAAGGGAAGAATTTGAGAAAAGATCATCGACCATATTATGTGAAGCGCTGGTATAACCAATATCAGAGATGGTACGCGCGGTATTTTCTTGCTCCGCAATGCGAGTATTTCGGCAGGGGGCTTGTGTTTATGAAGCCCTGGCATGTGGAAATTTTCGGCGGCCCGGTTTCTCTGGGCGATTATACAACCGTGATTGCCACGTCAGATCGAAATGTCCGGTTTACCGTTTGGCCGGTCTGGATGGGTCAGGGTAAAATTGAAATAGGAAAATATTGTCTTATTTGTCCGGGTACGAGGATCATGTCGGCTACGTCGGTTACCATGGGGGACGGTTGCATGACGGCCCAGAGCGTCAGTATCGGCGATGCCGACTGGCATGGTTTGTATGATCGCAGTATGCCCGTGGGGAACACGCAGGCCGTGACCATCGGCAATAATGTCTGGATTGGCGACAGCGCCATTGTCAGCAAGGGCGTGACGATCGGTGATAATGCCGTTATCGGCGCCGGTTCGATTGTCGTGAAAGACATTCCCGCCAATGCGATTGCCGCCGGCAATCCCGCGACGGTAATCAAATATCTGGATCCCTCCCAACCGATGAGAACCAGAAAAGACTGGCTTTCGAATCCCGCGCAACTGGCCAGAGATTTTGAGCTGATTGATCGCTCGTTAATGAAGGGCAACACGGTAGCCGGATGGCTCCGGTCGATCCTGTTGCCGCGTCAAGGAGATTAAAAATGCGTATTGCTGTTATCGCTCCACCATATCCCCTGGAAGAAATGCCTTCACCGCCGCTGGGGGTAACGTATGTCGCGGCGGCCTTTGCCGCCGCCGGAGCGGACGTGAAGGTCCTGGATTACATTGTTTCCGCGTACTCTAAGGAGAAACTGGAAAAGGAATTGGCTTCTTTTCAGCCGGATGCTGTCGGCGCAACATCCGTGACAATGAATTTTTATGGCGCGCAGCAGATTCTTCGCGATGTCAAAAATTATAATCCGGAAATCATCACGATGATGGGTGGTCCCCATGTGTCTTTTACGGCAGCGGATACCTTAATGCGCTATCCCGAGATCGATCTGATTGTCATTGGAGAAGGGGAGGATACGATTGCCGAACTGACGCCATTGCTGAAACAGCCGGACCAATGGCATGATATTCGCGGAATTGCTTTTCGTAAAGATGGCGAAATCGTGATGACCGGCAAACGAGATTTTATTGCCGATATCGATCGTATTCCCTTGCCGGCACGCCATTTGCTCCCGATTTCCCGCTACCGTGCCCTGGGTTTTCCTGTGAGCATGATTACCGGCCGCGGCTGCCCCTATTCCTGCATCTTTTGTCTGGGGCGCAAGATGGTCGGTTCCAAAGTCCGCAAAAGAAATCCTCAACGGGTGCTGGATGAAATCGAATCGATTCTCGATTACGGTTTTGATCGAATCAATATCGCCGATGATCTTTTCACAACGGATATAGCAAGAGTCCGGGAAATCTGCACGGGGATCAAAGAACGTTCCTTGAAATTTAAGTGGAGCGCTTTCGCTCGTGTCGATACAGTCAGTCGGGAAGGATTTGACTTAATGGCCGCCGCCGGTTGCGACAGTGTCAGTTTCGGCGTGGAAACCGGCAACGCCGAGATGCTCAAAAGAATAAAAAAAGGAATTAAACTGGAACAGGTTCATACTGCGGTCAAAATGTGCCAGCAGGCGGGTCTGATTGCCCATGCTTCCTTCATTATCGGTTTGCCGGGGGAGACGATCGATACGTTAAAAGAAACCGATCAATTTGCGAAAAGTATGCAGGCGCTTTACGGGTATCATTTCCTGGCGCCTTTTCCCGGGACAACCGTGCGGGAAAAGATTCAAGATTATGATCTGGAAATCTTAACCGACAACTGGAATCTATACGACGCCAATGATGCCATTGTGAAAACGTCTTCTTTGTTTCCGCAGGAAATGAAAGCATTCGGTTCAGGCTACGATCAGGAAATGGAAACGGACTGGAATAAGATACTGCAAAGATATCATCAGGGAACCGGTTCTGTTGAAGATGTCATGCAGGTTGAGGGGAACTGGCGGATGAGATTGACCTATCAGCTTTTAAAGAATGACGTCATCGAAAAGAACGGTATAATCGAGCCGGATATTTTTAAGGGTTCTCAGGAAAATGCCCTGGAAGAACTTTGCCGCAGGGTCATCGCGTGCACGAGTACCGATACCGGCGTGGTGAAACAGACCATTCGTGATTTTGCGGGACGCGGTTACTTGAAAGCCGATATTTCCGATAAGGGCTGTCAGTGGTCCTGGTCCTGATACTAATCCAAACTTAAAGCGCTATCTTTGTTGACTGCGTCGTCGGCATCCTCAACGTATGTAAAAATACGCCTCGTCGCTCCCTTCTTGCCACCTCGATATCCTCTTTAATTTTGCATTGGTATAATATGCGAATCAAAATTCCTATAAATGTGATCAATCCGCATATCTGCTCTAATTTTAAACCGGCAAATTGTTATTGCTTTCTAATTAATATTCCCAATGATTCACACATGGGCATTTCTTTATAAATTTCGGAAGCCACAGCTTTTTGATAAACCCGATAAGGCGCCTGTCCGCCTTTAGCCGGATCGGAGAAGATATCATGAAACAGAAGATAACCGCCCTTCACAAGTTTTTCAGCCCAGATATCGTAATCGTTTAAAACGGTTTCGTAGGCATGGCTGCCGTCAATAAAAAGCAGACTGAGGGGCGTTGACCATGCTCTGCCGATTGTCGCCGAACGACCGATCATGGGAATCACCGTATCCTCCAGATCAAAATCAGAAATGGTTTTCCGGAAATGCCGGAGGGTGTCTATCCGGCCGGTTTCTTTATCCAGCAGATCGGGATCAAAATATTCTTCGCCCGGCTGTTGCTCCTCGGATCCGCAGTGATGGTCAATCGAAAAAAGAACCGTGGAATTTTCCTTGCAGGCGGTGCCCAGATAAACGGATGATTTGCCGCAGTAGCTGCCGATTTCCAGACAAGGACCTTTCTTTCCGGCGATCAGCGCCAGTTCATACAAACAATTTGCTTCACGTTCATCCAGGAAGCCTTTAACTTTATCGATTTTTTCTTTGTTGATTTTCATTTTGGATACCGCCACATTCTGATTTGCGTTCTTAATGAAAATGGCAATTGTCTTTTCAAACAATTGCCATTCGAGATACTTTTACCATCACTATTGTTTTATGACGAGTGTCACGATTACATGATTTCTTTTAAGATCTTCCAATCGTTGCCTGCTTTTCTCAACTGCAGAGTTTTTTTGCCTTTATCTTTAAAGATAGAGGAGCTGTAACTCTGGATGAAAATGGCGGTTGCTTCATCACCGGATACCGATATTTTCAAGTTGCTGATGACGATTTTGATATCCTTGCTTTTGTCACGGACGTTGGTTTTGTATGCAATCCATTCGTCGAGCTTCATTTTCTTGGACTCAAAAGTTTCATCGTAACAGCTGCGATAGGCTGCCATATCTCCCTCCTGCCAACTCTTCCACCACTTATTGAATAAGATGCGGACATCTATTTCAGTGGTTGCTTCAGCAACAGCGGCTTCGGTTGCCTCAACTGGTTTTGCTTCTGCAGCGATAGCGGGTTCTGCGGCAGCGACAGCCACCGGTGCGTTTTCTGTTACAACCGGTTCAGCGACAACGGGTGCCGGCGCGACAGGTGCGGCAACGGCAATCAAGGCCGGGGCAGTCATGTTTAATTTGTCTTCAAATGTTTTTACAATTTGACCCCTGAAATTTCCTTTATCGGAGGCTCGTTCTGACGGAAAATATTTAATAAAACTTTCGTAACTTTCTTTGCTGGGGTTTTGGTTGATAGCCGTTTTATAATCTGCAAGAGATTTTTCATATTCATCCATTCCGTAATAGGCCAGACCTCTGTTGTAAATGGATGCATGATCATTGGGGTCTTTCTCGATGGCGATATTGTAATCATTAATGGCCTGCTGCAGGTTGCCTTGATTCTGATAAATATTGCCTCTGTTGGCGTAGAATCCGGCAAACCCGGGATTCAGTTCTATGGCTTTATTGTAATCGGCAATTGCCGGTTGAACATTCCCCTGAGCCTGATACACATTGCCTCTGTTCGAATAAGCCCCGGCAAACTTGGGATTTATTTCGATGGCCTTGTTGTAATCATCTAATGCCTTTCTCAGGTTCCCCTGAGCCTGATATACGTTTCCCCTGTTGCAGTATGCTGCTGCGTATTGAGGATTGGCGTTTATTGCTTTTGTATAACTGGCAACTGCCTCTTCAAACTTGCCCTGTTTTTCATAAGCATTGCCCATATTGTAGTAAGCTTCAGTGTATTGAGAATTTATTTCGACCGCTTTATTGTAGTCGGCAATGGCTTCCGCCAGTTTTCCCTGCTTGCTGTAAGCGTTGGCACGGTTGTAATATGCTTTAACGTGCTTGGAATAAACGCCGATCGCTTTGGTGTAGTCAGCGATAGCCTGATCAAGATTACCTTCCTGTCTGTATTGATTGCCCCGGTTGTAGTAGTCTTCCGCTGTCCCTGCCGGTATGTCGGGCACTGCTTGAGCGAAAGCCGTTGAGGCTAATAATAAAAATATCAGTGACAAGGTAATTAATAATTTTTTCATAATTATTGTCTTCCTTTATATTTGAATTTGTTTGTTGATCTGCAAAGTGTGGAAAATAAAACAAATATTATAAACATTGTCAAGTTAATTATTGTCCGGATATGGCATGGCCTGCCGATGCGTCAGCCATCGTTTGTGCAAAGACCTTCTTTCACATTGACTCTCTGTAGATTTTCCATTCCTTGCCTGTTTTCTTCAGATGCAACGTCTTCTGTCCCTTACTTTTCAAGGAAGACGATGTGTAATTTTGAATAAATGTCGCCGTTGCTTTTTCTCCACTGGCGGATATTTTCAACTTATCCATGCTAATTTTTATATTTTTACTGTTTTGACGGACTTGAACTTTATGCGCGACCCACGCGTCCAGGTTCATGTCTTTTGATTGAAAATCATGCGCATAACAATTGCGGTAGGCTGTCATATTGCCGGACTGCCAACTGATCAGCCACTTTTGAACAACCTTTTGAATTTCCTTCTGATCGATGTTGACGGTTTCTTTCATTTCTTTTGGTTTGTTTTTAGTCAGGGCCAGGGTGTTATCCGTCGCTCCGGATGGTGTAACATCATCAATAACGTACCATTGATGATTTATTTTTTCTAAAATTAACTTATTGTAAAATCCCTGAAAAGTGTTGTTGCCGGCGACAGAAAAAATCTGATCAAAAATAATAACAGCATTATTCCCATCCTGAAGAATAGAAATGTCTTTTGGTTCTAAGACGAAATGCCTGTTAATAACTTTTAAATTCTTGATTTTATCATGAAGTTCTTCTCGTCTTTTTCCCTTGATTTCTGTTCCCTGCATATACAGAGAATCTATTTTTGCAATGTCCTTTTCAATGAAAGCCTTGTTCCAAGATGTTAAAACGTTTTGAAGTTCGTTTTTGGAAGAAGGGACATAATCTTGCGGCACCCAGTTGATGGATTCTGAAATAATCACAGGGGTTTTGTTGAAAAAAATGAAATCGCCCAGTCTTTTGAGATCGCTGTCTCGTAAAACAACGCATCCTTGCGATTGTTTGGGCAGCAGGGATTCGGTCGTGCCGTGAATCCAGATGTTGTTGCCATTGCGCCCGGCTCTTTTATCGATCAGTGTCGGATAATCCAGAGGAAACGCCATGGAACCATAAACTTCAGGCGGCCCCGGATTGTGCATAATCTTTGTCGTGAAAAAAATTCCATTCGGTGTTTTTTTATCGCCGGCAATTTGCTTGGATCCCGAGTTTTTGCCTGTAGAGCAGGGGGCTTCAAATACTTTAGAAAAGTTTCCGGACTTTTGAAAGACGTAAATCTTCTGATTTTTTTTATCCACGACAACGACGTAACCAGATGAAAGTGAGACGATCGAATCCGGTATTTTGGTTGTTTTGGAAGCATCTGTTGCAAGGGATGATTCGCTATTGTCGGGAACAGAGTAAGAAATACTAATTAAAAAAAACAAGACCAGAATCAGGGTCAACAGAACAGAATAGTAAATATTTTTCTTGTTTTTCATAACTGTTTTACAACTATCATTGTTAATAAAAATTTGTTTTTCTTAACAAAAAAAACGCGATGATTCAAGTCTTATCATGTAAAATATTCAACATGGTCTGGCCGAAGATATTTTCTCATCATCCTGGCGTTCTTCAATGGATGTAAGAATTTGTAAAAAAAGTGTTTACAAGTTGCCTAAATTACATTATAAGACTGAACCTACGGATTATAATGCACAATTAATAAATAAAAAGATACATGATCGGGAGATATTCTTGTCCAGTAATA
>CAYZLL010000083.1:0-3471 GCA_964479225.1 uncultured Smithella sp. | reverse complement strand
AAAACCGGCAGCGGCAGCAGTATGGTCGAGGCAATCGTTTCGTGCGCCTCGGACAAAGCCGGTGGGGTAAAATTTGATAAAAACGAAGCGAGAAAAATCCTTGCCAGTCTCTGCAGTGAATCAGAAAAATTAAAAGATATCGATTCGTGCAAATATTTCACAAAAGAAGAAATCATGAAAATGATTTTGCCTGTCTGGGAAAGACTGGCCCGCCAGTTGGATTTGACTTTAAAAACATCTTTAATCGGAAATCAAAAAATCGAAAAATTATATATTTTGTCATCGGTTAACATTGATCAGTCGTTTCTGAATTACATGACAGATCAACTGAGTACTAAAACAGAATTTTTTGATCCATTTAAGCAAAACCATTTGTCTTCTTCTGCTGCGTCGCTCAGCTTGTATGATCGAATGTTGCTTTCTCCGGCTTTAGGTTTTGCGCTGTCAGACAATAGTCGGACACCCAACGCTATTTATACTTATCAGGAAAAGAATAAAGAAAGTAACTCCCGGAAAATCGATAGAGTTGTTTTAATGGCGTTTCTGGCAGCTTTAGCGCTTTGTCTGGGCACTTTAATATATCAGGGTTCAAAATTAAGTGCCCTGAAAAAGGACAAAGCCGTTGCCGAGAAAGAACTATCTCTTTATCGTCCCTTGTTATCAAAGGAAAAAGTTCAAGAGGCTGTGAATGAAGTTAAATTAAAGCAGACTGCTGCTCATCAATACTCTCAAAAATATTTTAAAGTTGTAGCGATTGGAGAAATTGCTGAACTGACTCCGCAAAATATCCGTTTAATTCAAGTCAGAATGTCCGATGTCAATGCGGCAGCACAGGATGAAGCGAATAAGAAGCCCGCAGCACAAGGGGATCAGACCCCCAAAGAAACTCCTGACAATGTCTTAATCGAAGGGGTCATCACGGGCAGCAGAGACGCGCTGGAATCAAATTTGACACAGTATGTGGCGAGATTGGACAATTCTCCTCTCTTCAATAAAGTGTCAGTCAAGAAAAAAGAAATTGTTAAATTAAAAAAAGATGAAGTCATTCACTTCGTACTGGGCGTTAAAATAGGTTAACGGTGATGAAAAAGTTTAATTTCAATGTTAATCAAAAAAGTTTTGTATTTCTGATCGGATACATTCTTGTGATCCTGGCGGTTATTTTATTGGGTCTTTTACCGTTATATTTTAAAACGTCCAATCAGATGAAAGACAATGATCAATTAAAAGCCAAAATTCAAGAACAAAAAGAGTTGGCGCCTGTTTATGCCAGTGTCCTCAATGCCGGCAAGGAAAAGAATTTATTTGTGCTGCCCAATCCGGCAAAAACGCCATTGCCACGTTCGGATTCAGGAAAATTTGAAACAGATTTTCGGACGTTGGCTCAAAAATCAGGTTTGAAAGTGGTTTCCTTCACGCCCGATGTCAACACATCAACCAGTCCATCAACGTCTTTTCTACATCATGCGGTTCTGAACGGGGAGTGGGTTGATTTACGAAAATTGCTGATAGAATTGGGAAACCTCCCTTATCTCGATAAAATTGAGGAAATCAATTTGCAGCAGGGGACCGGCTCCATGGAATTTAAACTGAAAGTTGGGATAGCGGTTCAGTAGGCAGATAAAGAAATTATGGCGAACTTAAAGAAAAGAGAGATTATTATTCTGGCGATAGCGGCTGTCTTTGTACTTTATGCCCTTTACGAATACTTGCTCGCAGATCGTCTGACTGGTAAAAAAGTTCCAACGGGCGTTGCAACAGAAACAGTGGAAACTTTGACCAGCACCATAGCCGAAGATCTGAATAAAAATAAATTATCCGATTCTGAAAATTATATTATAAAACAAGCCGGGGTTGATTGGGGCAGCAGTCCTTTCTTGAGCAGAGATTTGTATCAAGCGTGGCTGAGTAAAGACGGCGCAGCCGTGGCGTCTGCATTAAAAATTATTTATTCCGGCTACATTGATGCGGGCAAAAGAAGAATAGCGGTTCTCAATAATGTGGAATATCGAATTGATGAAGATCTGATGGAAGAGGGCTACGTCTTAAAACAGATTACACCGTCTAAAGTAATCATTTATGATAAAAAATCGGGAAGCAGCATAGAAATTCCCATTCAGGAATAAATATTGTAATGTGGAGGATATTGCCTTGAGACAAAGCATAGTCAATAAAAAAATTATAATGAAAGGCGTTTGTTTTCTCGCGCTGATTTGTTTCTGGGGATGCGCTGAAGGAATAAAAAATGAGAAAAAAGACGCTTTCTTTGATAAGTGGACAACGCTTGCTGAAAACTCTCAGGGTCATTCTCCTTCCGCTCAACCTAAATCAATAGATATGTCACCGGTCTTAAAGAAGAAGCAGGTTGCCACTTCTCCCTTTGGTGAAGTCAATGATCACAAATTGCCTCAAGGACCGATTACCTTGACGATGCGTCAGGCCGATTTAAAGTCCGTATTGCGCGCAATGGCCAAATCGGTTGGAGTCAATCTTTTAGTCAAAAACGAATTAAAGGGCGATATCAGTGTTGATTTTCGCGGTGTCGCCTGGGACAAAGCTTTTACAGGATTATTGCGAACATACGGTTTGTCGTATATTTGGGAAGATAATATCATCCGGGTCATGACCATTGAGGATGTTGAGCAGGAATTAAAAAGAAAAGTACAACTGCGTGACATTCAATGGGTAGAGCCGCTTTTAGAGCCTGTCGTAGTAAAAATTGATTACGGCAATGCCACAAAATTGGCGACCATGCTTCAGGATTTTTTAACGAAAGACAAGGATGGTAAGCCCCGCGGTTCAATCAAGATTGATGAACATACCAATTCTCTGATCATTTCAGCGATGCGCGATGATTTGACCAAAATACTGCCGATCATCGAACAACTGGACAAACCGACGTCCCAGATTCTCATCAAAGCCAATATTGTGGAAACAACCAAAGGCGTGGCCCGTGATCTGGGAATTATGTGGGGAGGATACAGAAACAGTCCTCAAGGCACAAATGATCTCATTATCAGGAGCGGCGGCACGCGTGATACATCTGCGGCTGATTTGAATCCTACGGGTAATGCCATTGGCATAGGCGGTCGAGGTCTGGGGGTAGTTTTTCCTGCAAAAAATATCAGCGATGCAGCGGCAGCTTCTTTAGGCCTGTTATTTGGAAAAATCGACGGTAATTTTCTGGAAGTGCAGTTACAGGCACTGCAGAATGATAATAAACTGAACATTTTATCCAGTCCGTCAATAACCACTCTGGACAACCAGAAAGCGTTTACGGAAAACGGTGAAAAGGTTCCTTATGTGACGACCGAAACCAGCGGAGGCCAGACTACTCAGACGACCAAGTTTGAAGATGTTGTATTACGCCTGGAAATTACCCCTCATGTCATTGACGGTAAAAATTTAAAGATGACTATTCTGGTGAAAAAAGATGAAGTTGATATGACACGCAAATCGTCCATGGGCGAT
>CAYZLL010000082.1:0-10862 GCA_964479225.1 uncultured Smithella sp. | reverse complement strand
GAAATAAAGATCGTCGAGGGACAATGAGGGATTATTATGAGCACGAAGTCCCGCGGCGCTATGCGCCTGGGATAGTTTCCAATCCCGCTATGGCGGGATTGGATAATTCGACTTACGCTTCGATTTGCGTTACACTTGCTCTCATCTGGTCTCACTACCACTTACGTTTCGAGTCCTACGTCACTTCGTTCCTAGGATAATTCGGCTTTCAAGTTCCAGTTCACGCTGTTTCTGAAACTTGGGCCTCATTACCGTACTTCGCTTGCTCTCAACGAGTGTCACTAAAATAAAAATAGTTGAAGAGCAAATTGGTCATGGTCAACTATTTTAGGCATTTTGCAATCCTTATTCAGAAACTCTGCCGGGTATCGCATTTTATCCGGCAGGTAGATGATTAGAGATCATTTCGATAATCTATAAAAATACATAGCACGTTTTTGTTTTGAACTCTATGGCTCCTGAACATTATGGGTTGATGAGAGTTTTTGCATCTCTTCCTGATAGAAAATCGAGGATTTAATTGACATTAAAGATGGTTCTTCCTATACTGCTTTTCATCAAAGGCAGCAGATTGTTAGAATCAGAATGGATAAATATCGGGCAGAAAATGACATAAGAGAAACGTCTGCGACCAGGTTTTAAAAAAGCAATTATTTTCAGGATGATCATATTCTATGGGACTTGCCGGTGACATTGTCATTATTGTGATGGCCGCCTTGCTGGGTGGGGTGATTGCTCAGGCACTCAAGCAGCCTTTGATTCTTGGTTACATTCTTGCCGGAATTGCCGTTGGCCCTTATACCGGCGGCATCACCATCTCCGACATGAACAATATCGAAAAACTGGCGGAAATCGGCATTGCCCTGCTGCTGTTTGCGCTGGGCCTTGAATTTTCCTTCCGGGAGTTAAAGCCGGTGCGGGCAATCGCGTTGTTCGGAACGCCCGTGCAAATCATTCTCACCATGCTGTATGGTTTCGCCATCGGTCAATGGCTGGGCTGGTCGTGGAGTGCTTCCATCTGGTTTGGCGCGCTGATTTCTTTATCCAGCACCATGGTCATGATCAAGACGCTGGAAAAACAGGGCATGATGGGCACGCTGTCCAGTCGCGTGATGATTGGTGTTTTGATTGTTCAGGATCTGGCGGTTGTCCCGATGCTGATTATCCTGCCGCAGTTAAACAATATCGAAAATGGTTTTTCAATTTTGTTGATCGCGGCGGTGAAGGCGACGGTATTCCTGCTGGGGATGATTTTTGTCGGCACCAAGGTCATTCCGCGTCTGATGCGATACATCGCCAACTGGAATTCGCGTGAATTGTTTCTCATTACCACAACGGCCATCGGACTGGGGATCGGCTATGGCACCTATCTTTTCGGTTTATCTTTCGCGTTCGGGGCTTTTGTGGCCGGCATTTTGCTGAGTGAATCGGATTACGGCTACCAGGCGCTCAGCGACATCGTTCCGCTCCGGGATGTATTCAGTTTACTGTTCTTTACATCCATCGGGATGATGCTGGACATTCATTATCTGTTCAACAATTGGCAAATGATAATGTTGCTGGTCGTGCTGGTCATGTTCGGCAAAGCCGTTATTTTTGCCGCGCTCAGCAGGTCTTTCGGTTATCTTAATGTCATTCCTCTGGCGATGGGACTGGGACTTTCCCAGGTCGGCGAATTTTCCTTTATTCTTGGACGGGTCGGCGTCGGCACAAAATCTATTTCTGCAGAATTTTATACACTGATTCTAACGATGACCATTGTCACCATGCTGCTAACGCCTTTTATATCAGGACTGACCACGCCGCTTTACGCGGTAGCCCGTCGATGGATGAAGCCTCTTCAAATGGAGCCCCTGCATTTTCCCAAAAGTGGTTTGAAAGATCATATTGTGATTGCCGGTGGCGGCCGGGTCGGCATTTCCGTGGCCAATGTTCTGCGCCGGATGAACATCCCGTTTGTCGTCCTGGAGTATAATTCCCGCCGTGTTCATGAAATCAAGGAATGCGGTTTCCCGATTGTCTTCGGAGATGCCGGCAGGAGAATCATCCTGGATGCAGCGGATTTACAAAAGGCGAAGCTTCTATTGATCACAACGCCGGTGGCGGTTGTTTCTTTGGGGATTGTTGCCCATGCTCTGCGCGTCAAGCCGGACATTCATATTATCGCCAGGGCGGAAGGGATTGAAGAGATGAAGGCGCTTTATCAAAAAGGTGTGACGTATGTTGTTCAGCCGGAATTCGAAGCCAGTCTGGAAATCGTCAATCAGACGCTGCTGAATCTGGGTATCCCGGCTGAGCAGCTCAAAGCGCTTACAGAAGACGCCCGCCAGGAACTCAACAAACCTTTATGCATTTAGATTTTAAAGGGTAAAAATTATTTTTTGGGGGAAAATAAAGCAGTGAAGAAAATAAATCTCAAGACCATCATCAGAAACGCCCTGGGCTTTCTCAATTTCAGCACCATGATCAAATTCACGCTCTGGTGGCTGTGGTTCAGGCGCGACCGCGTCTTTTTTATATTTGAGGGACGTGAATACACGTATCGGGAGGTTTATCAGCAGTCGCAGCGTTATGCGCATTTTTTTCTGAGCATCCGGAAAAAGCTGGTGGACAGCGGCAGGCTGGACAAAAACAAACGGCTTTCTTTCGGCGTCTATATGGACAACAATCCCGAATTTCTTTTTGCTTCTTTTGGTGCGGGCTTAAGTAATTCCATTTTGTTCGCGATCAATTCCGGGTTTCGCGGAGAGACCCTGGCGAAAGTGATGGATCAGGCCGAAATAGCACTGCTCATCATTAACGAAAGCACATTAAAAGAAGTCCAGGAAACAATTAGCGCCGTCCGGGTTATCGGTCCGGAAAATGTTTATTTTGTCGGTGACCCGAAATCTGTTCCGTCCAGCGGTTTTCAATCATTAGAGCGCGCTCTGGCCGAGGCTACCCGTTACGAGATTTCTGAAGATTATCGCGTCAGGGTGGATAATTTCAGCCCGGTGATTGTGATTTACACCTCCGGCACATCGGGGATGCCCAAGGGCGTACCCTGTACGCATATCAAAATGTTCGGCGCCGGTTTTGTCGTGCAGTCTGCTGTTCATCTCAACAAGAAGGATCGGGGCTATATTTCCATGCCCCTTTTTCATTCCAACGCCTGGTATATCGGCATCCTGCCGCAGATGATTGTCGGAGGAAGTTTTGTGCTGAAGCGGCGTTTTTCCGCCAGCGCCTTCGAAGAAGATATGCTCCAATACGGCATTACCTTCCTGAACTATGTCGGGCAACCGCTGCATTATATCCTGGATGCTCTGGAGCGCAAATACGGCAGCGGCGAAGCCATCGAAGCCGCACTGGCCAAGCATCCGCGCAATAAATTCCGGAAAGCCTACGGCAACGGCGCCACGGTCAATGATCGTGTCAAACTCAAGCGTTATCTCGGCATGGACCATATTTATGAAATCTACGGTTCCACCGAGGCGGTGATCACCACGGCCAATCGTCCCGGTGATCCGATCGATTCCGTCGGGAGGGTTGATTCCTCCATTCGCATCTTAAATGAAGAGGACCAGGAATGTGCGCCGGGAATCGTGGACGCAAGCGGCGCTCTGACTAATTACGACAAAGCCGTGGGTGAAATCTGCCGCAAAATCGGTGATAACAATCTCCGTTTTGAAGGCTATTTCGGCAATGCGAATGCCACCAATCAAAAATTCCGCAACGGCTGGTATCATTCAGGCGACCTGGGGCACATCAGGATTGTCAACGGCAAACGCTATATGTTTTTCAACGGCCGCACGGATGACTGGATTCGCAAAGACGGGGAAAATTTTTCAGCGGAAAGCGTGCTGGATTACGCGCAGAAAGTTCCCTGCGTGGATTGCGCCATTGCCTACGGTGCGCCCTGCGAGGTAGCCGATGAAAAGGTCATGATTACCGTTCAGCTCAAAGATGGCGAAACCTTCCATCCCGATGATGTTTATGCCTGGTTCATCAGGCAGCAGAAAGAAGGCGGCATGGATCCGAAATGGATGCCTGATTATATTCGCGTTATTGACAAATTTACGGTTACCGATACCCAGAAAATTATTGTACGACCATTCAAACGCGAGCATTTTAATATAGAAAATAATCCCGGCATGAAAATTTATTTCAGGCAGCGCGGCGATAATACCTATCGTTTGTTAAATGCCGATGAATTTCATAAAATTAAAAACGACTTTATGGCCAACGGCCGGGAAAACCTGCTTTGTTCCGGTTGACAGGATGGCCGGCAAAAGTGTAAAAGGGAATCGTCGAAAGTTATTCACATGGTCAGGTAAAAAGTTTTTCAGGCAAGGGAGGTTCAAAATGTTGAAGAAAACATCTGTCGTCGTCGTGATTTTACTTTTTTGTTTTTCCTTGGGCATCGCTGCGGAAATCATAAAACTTCCGGCGCCGCAACTGGATGGCGGAAAATCGCTGATGCAGGCGTTAAAGGAAAGAAGATCTGAACGTTCCTTCGATGTTAAAAAACTGCCGGCTAATGTTTTGTCCAATATGCTCTGGGCGGCCTGCGGCATCAACCGTCCGGCGGCCGGAAAACGAACCGCACCTTCGGCGATGAACAAACAGAGCATTGATATCTATGTTGCCCTCCCCGAGGGATTGTATCTGTATGAAGCGAAAGGTCATGTTTTAAAGCCGGTTGTCAGTCAGGATGTTCGCGCGCTCACCGGTAAGCAGTCCTTTGTCGCCCAGGCGCCGGTGACGTTGATTTTCGTGGCCGATTATAAAAGAATGGGCAATATCAGCAGTGAAGAGAAAAACTTTTACGCGGCAACGGACACCGGATTTATCAGCGAAAATGTTTATTTGTTTTGCGCATCCGAGGGATTGGGTACGGTTGTCAGGGGATCGATTGATAAAGAAGCCCTGGCCAAGGCGATGAAACTGGGAGAGCATCAGAAAATCATTCTGGCGCAGTCCGTGGGGTACGTCAAAGAATAATGCTGCGGAAGCGGCCAAAACTTGTCGATTATCGGCAAGGCGAAGAATTCGCCCGGATCGTACGATGTAAACCTGGCAATCATTTATAAAACAATCTTGATTGATCGGTGAGATTTGAGCGCTTCGTAGATGGCCTGACGATGGGATTCGCTTTCGACCGTGACTTCCACATTCAGGCTTTGATACTTTGCATTTTCACTGGTACGGGAAAAGTTGATGGAAAAGGAACGGTCACAAATAATTTCGTGAACCGCCGACTCCATTTCCTCCTGGTTCTGGCCGATAATTTTATAAATCCAGGCGCAGGGGTAAGTAAGGTTCAGTTTTCTTTCTTTGTTTTCGTTCATGACTGGTTCTGTTACCAAACAAATTGTTTTTTTGCAATGATCTGTAAAATTTAGCCGGAGTCAAGCCGTATGACCTTTCCCGATATAAATAACTTTGACAATTGCAACGGGCTTTGATAGAGAATCTTGACTAAAATTAGCAACTTAATATTTAAAACAAAAGGAGGATTTTATGAAAAAAGTTTTAGTGCTTGTTTGTGCGTTTCTTTTTGTCGCGTCCGTTGTTTTCGCCGCCGGTAAAGCGTATCAGGTTACCGGACCGGTTCTGGAAGTCACTCCGAATTATATCGTTGTCCAGAAAGGCAAGGAAAAATGGGAAGTCGCCCGTGACGCTTCCACAAAAGTAACCGGCGATTTGAAGGTGGGTTCCAAAGTAACGGTTGAATATACCATGAAAGCCGTATCCGTCGAAGCCAAGGAAGCTAAAGAAGCCAAGAAAAAATAATTCGTATTGTTGAAACCAAAAAGGTTGCTACCGTATTTTCACGGGAGCAACCTTTTTTATGCCGATCAGTTTTTCAGAAGCAGTTTATTTTACGGTATCGAAAATTTTAGATAAATCCCATTTTTTTCTCTTTTTCCAGTTTCCCTGATGATAAGCGTAGCTGGCCAGAAGCGGCAGGACTGTTGTGGCTTCAGCATAAACCATCTGCTCACAGGAGGAATCAACCTTACCCCAGGAATTGGCCTCTTTGAGCGTGGAACTGGAGCAGGCGCCGTCGCGCACATCCGCCACGGTGATCTGCACCGCGTATTTATGCATGGGCACATCTTTTCCCAGGATTTCGGCGCAGACAACAGTATCCTGAGCGAAGTTTTTCGGAACACCACCGCCAATCATAAGCAAACCGCTGGTTCCGGCTTTGATTTTTACTTGTGTCAGTTCCAGGAAATCTTTCACCGAGTCAATGGAAAGATGATTATTAGGGCGTTCAACCTGATGCAAAACGAGTCCGAAACCGGCGGAACTGTCGGAAAAGGCCGGACAGAAAATCGGCACGTTGTTTTCATAAGCCGCCTGCACCAGAGAATTTTTCTTCTTCGCATTTTTGACCAGATATTTGCCCATTTCGGCGATAAATTCCCGTGAAGAGTAGGGGCGCGGTTCCAGCGCATCGGCGATTTTCTTGATGGTCTTGTCACAGGCCTGCAAATCATCTTCACTGATGAAAGTGTCGTAAATCCGGTCTATGTATAGTGAGCGCAGTAATTTATCGTCAACAAAAGGCGTGCCCTGGTAGTGACTGAATCCCAGCGCTTCAAAAAAGTCCATGTCAACAATCGACGCGCCGGTTGCCACGATGGCGTCAATCATGTTATTTTTAACCAGATCAACGTAAACCTGCATACAGCCGGCCGCGGACGTGGAGCCGGCCAGAGTCAGAATAATGGCGCATTTTTTCTCTTTGAGCATCCGGTCGTAAATATCGGCGGCGTTGGCCAGATCACGGGCGGAAAAAGACATCTTTTTCATCGCGTTGATGATATTCACGGCATCGATTTTCTTAATATCGATATGCTCGACTTTCTTTTTCAATAAATCTTTCTTTTTCATTACTTTCTGACTCCCTTAAATTGATATTTGTTTTGGTTATGCTTCTAAATCATCGACTGTGAAAAGTCAACTCCCTGCAGGAGTTACCGTCTCAGAGAGTTTTGCTAAAGACGGGATGTCTTTTGACGGCCATTTGTACAATGCGACTGCCCATCTGTGCAAAAGTTATGCCCTCCGTTTCCGCGGCGCAAGCCATGCTGGCATCGGCGCTGATATCCGCATTGGGATTAACATCCAGAACATAAAAGATATTGTCCCGCAATCGGACATCCATCCGGGCATAATCCCGGCATCCTGTTGCCCGGTAGGCATCGATGCAAACCTTTTCCAAAGCCATCTTTTCATCGTTGTTGAGCGGTGCGGGCAAGAGGGTTTTAATTTCTTCGTAGTGCTGAGATCCGGGAATAAATTTTGCCTCATAGGAACATAGCCGGTCCTGGATATTGCCGAATGAAGCGAAGTCCATTTCCGCCGCGGGCAGGACCGCTATTTTTTCGTTCCCCCAGACAGCGACATGAAATTCGCGTCCGTCAACAAAATCTTCTACCAGCGCGGGCTGAGAATATTGATTCAGGACAAAGGATACGCGTTTTTTTAAATCTTCCTGATTCATCACCACAGATTCCGGCGTGATGCCCGCGGAGCAGTGCTCATTCTGCGGTTTGACAATGGCCGGGAATATTTTCCAGTCCTGACCATCTGGAGAGGTGAAAATTTGCCAGGCCGGTGTGGGAATCGCGGCCTGATCCAGAATGTTTTTGACGCGCTGCTTGTCCTGCGCCAGCGCAAGGGCTTCGGAAGATGCGCCGGTAAAGGTATAGCCCAGTTCTTCCAGTTTCCTGGCCACCAGCCATTCACCGTGCTGCACACCGGGGATATCTTCGCACCAGTTAAAAATTATATATTTCCCGGGATCAAAGTCACGAAGATGAGAGGCAATATCATCGTTGGTGATACAAACCGCAGATAGCGGATATCCGGTTTCCTGCAGGGCATTGCCCAGTTCGGTGGACTGCCTGATGACTTCTGATTTCTCCTCCTGCGTCCACTCCGGATTGATGTTGTACAGCAGAACGACGGCGATTTTCGCTGGTTTTATTTCTGGCAACACTTCATGATCTCCGAAATTTTTTTGTACAGATCTTTGGTTGATAAAAACCTGCTTTACGGAAAGCAATTCTAGAGAAGCGATGAATGGATGTCAATAAATATTCACCGCTCATCCATCTTGTTTTGTCGGTTCACCATATTTTGAAGAAGCTATTTGAAAAGCTCAATGGTCGAAGGTGAAAAGTAATCCGTGGAATTCTAATCCTGCCATAATTCGCGCGTAATCTCTGCAATGCGTTTGCGCTGATCATCATTCAAGAGCATCTTCGGTGAGTTGTGAACGGTGGTGTCACGATTTTCCACAATCAAGACAGATGCTTTTTGATTTAAGGTGTGACTGTGCCAAACGCCGCGCTTGACGTTATACAGTTTGTGCGGCACCATATCGACGGCGGTAATCGATTTAATGGTGTTTTTACCTTCACCGATAAAAAGGATGCAATGTCCCTCCAGCAGGACAAAAACCTCATCCGTTTCGTCATGCCGTTGCATGGCGAAGATACGTTCGGGCAGCAGCTCATCACAATAACGTAGCATCGCGACCCGCCATTGATCATAGTCGACCAGAGGCTTATAACCAGCGCCGTCGTAATTGCGTATTTCCAGCAATTTTTCATCAATCATTTTTTGAAAACCTTCAGGACCTTTCCTGTAAAAATTTTAATTATAAAAAATCAGGACAATCATTTACCCTGGCGTGTCACAAATCCTGATAGCTAACATACCATAACACTATTTGTTTTTTAACACAGGAAACACCAGTTTACCGCCGTGCTCTCCGATAAGCGACACCACCGGCAGACATAAGAAAACTAAAATCGGCACAATCCATTCCGTGCCGGAAGGATTTTGCAGAATGGCAGGCTGAATGATCAGCGCCGCCATGATGACAATGTCGAAAATCAGCAGCAGGACGGAAAAAATGGTTTTGCGCACGATCAGGGGATTGGGTTTGCCCGAATAGTTCACCAGCCAGGCCAGCACTCCTGTTGCAATGGCTGCCGGCAGCGATAGGGTTCCCAAAATGTAGAGATAAAATATAGCGTCGAGGAGTCCCTGTACCGGACTGATCAGGTAATACCAGGCCAGAAACAGCGGAGCGATGATGAAGATAGCCATGGGAAAATGAACGACCATGGGATGGGGGTGCCGCTTGAAAAACGGATAGACCTCCATGAACTGCACCAGCCACTCCGGAAGAAACGGCGGTTTTTCTTCTTTTGCTTTGATCAGCGTGCCCTTTTCCTGGATCTTCGCCAGAACGTCCTTGCCGTGCGGCGAGGCGGCAATGGCTTCTGTCAGATCGACACCCGCTTGGTGCCTGTTCATGTGCACGCCTTTTTTCCACAGGCGGTTGCCCGTCACATCATAGACTTTCCCATCCACCGCAACAAAAGCCTCACGGTCTTCTTTGCCATCGTGTTTCGATAATGTCTCACGGTCGAATTCCATGCCATTGCCCTCCTTGTATTTAGTTCACGTATTGCACAACATTAAAATCCGGCGATACGCTGTTTGTTCATGCGGCTGGTTGTTGATGGTCATTGTTCTTTAAAAAAACGAAAACGGCAGCCGGAAGATAAAAAACCGTTAAAATGAACACCGCAAAAAAAGCGTGCTGAAATTCCCGCTGATTTTGCAGGCCTTCAATCACATAAGCGATGATGAATAAAATTCCTGTGAGATGATGGACACGGATGGTTAGCAGATTTGCCGGCGCCAGTTTGACCGGTTCGCTGAAGTTATGCTTCAGAATGCGCCAGGCCTGAATCGTCCAGGGCAAAGTCGACAGCGTCAGATAAATCCACGGTGTCGCCATGTCCCACAGCGGCGCAAATAGAATAATGGCATAGGCTGCCATCATGGCCAGCCCATACAACCAGACCGCCTGTTTTGCGCCGAACCGCGCCGCCAGGGTATATTTACCGGCAGCGGCATCATCCTGGCTGTCCGGTATTTCATTGATGATGATCATGGCAAACATCATAAAACCCAGCGGTAATAAAACCCAGAACGCTTCCGGGGAAAAAGAAACCGTTTGCACAACATAGGCACCCAGACCGATGGTGAGGCTGAAATTAATCAGTTGAGATATTTCACCGAAACCGCGGTAACCGTAACGAACGGGGGGCGCCGTATAAAAATAAGAACTGGCCATGCCGAATAACCCGAAAGCAAGGACCCACCAGGTCTGAACAACGCAAAGATAAAGACCGATAACGATGGTCAGCAGGTAGAACAGCCTGAAAACGAAGCGCATCTGATGTTGCTGAATTTTCCCGCTCGTCAAGACGCCGCTGCCACCGGCATAAGGATTGATCTCTGTTTTATCGAAGCGATCGACGGCGGCGTGGTAATCGAAATAGTCGTCGGTCATATTCAGGGCGATGTGATTGAGTGTGACACCCAGCGCGGTCAGCAAGAAAAACCACTGATTCATCAATCCGGTTTGTGACCAGGCCACAACACCGCCCAGAATGGCCGGCAGGAAACTGGAGGGAACAAAATGGTAGCGAAAAGCAATCCACCACACTTGCAGCAATTCCGGTATTCCCCTTTCATCAACTAACGTACTGTGATTATCCATGAGCAAATTTTCCGGATGGTCTTTGATTTGGATTGTTTGTAACACAGGGATCATTTGCAGTCAAAAGGGATTTACCGCTGACTCGCTATCCACCCAGATAAGCTTCCTTGACACGGGGATTGCCGGTGAGTTCCCTGCCGGTGCCGGAAAGAACGATGCGGCCGGTTTCCAGAACATAGCCGCGCGCAGCAATGTGCAGGGACATGTTGGCGTTTTGTTCGACGAGCAGGATGGTTTTCCCCGCCGCGTTGATGTCCTGAATGATTTTGAAAATATCCCG
>CAYZLL010000081.1:0-10977 GCA_964479225.1 uncultured Smithella sp. | reverse complement strand
GGAGATTAAACCATGAAAAAGCCAATGACCTATAAAGGCTATTGTGCAAAGATTGAATACAGCGACAAACATGGATGTCTGATGGGACGCGTTTCCGACATTTGCCGCAGCATAACTTTTCAAGGTGATTCTGTGGAGAATATCAGACAAGCCTTTGAGAAAGCCGTTGACTTTTATCTTTCTGATTGCGCCGAAAGAAAAGAGGAACCGGAAAAGCCCGCAATTGCGCACGAAATTGTACGCGTCAGTCCGGCACTGTATAGCGTGCTGGCCTTGGCCGCAAAACGAGAAAAAAAGAGTGTCAACGAATGGCTTGCCGAAACCTGCAAAAAGCCGAATGACACAAAGAAAGGTGCAAAATAAAGGGGTCGTCCCCAGTCTCATCAAGAGTTCAGTAACGGTCTTTTATCTATGCGGTCCGTTTTTTTTATCACCGTAAACCTGTCAGGCAAAGTGATACACTTATTGCATAAGTTGGAATCTCGCATCACCGAAAATTAAATCCTTGAGGGTAGTTTTTTGCGGACAAAATCATAGAAATGATAATACTGCGCCAGGAATGTAAATGCCCGCCTCATCAGTTTCGGATTTATTTTCCACGTGCTGATCATGCTTTGCCTGAAAAGTTTTCTGACCTCCGGCCGGGCAAAAAGCAAGAAGTAAGTCATCATTCTCAGGCCATGCGATAATTGACGGGTATCGAACTTCTTGTGTGTGTATAAATTATTTTCATAATGAACTTGCGTCATCCAGCCATTGAGCCGCTGTTGGAACAATTCCGGATCGTATATTTTTTTAAAAAGTTCACCGTAATGGTTTAAAAGCGCGGCGCGGCTCATCTGTTTCGGAATAATGTTTGTAAAAAGCTGCCATTCACCGGAAAAATCGTCGCCCATCAGCCGGCCTTCCTTTTCCAAACGTTGGTAGAGCGGTGTGTGGCGTGGCGCATTCAGCAGGCTGATTCCGGCAATCGGGCTGTTGGTGCGGGTAATAAAATCATAGAGCTCATTAAAGACGTTTTCATCATCATGATCGAACCCGACAATCATACCGAGAAACGGCATGATGCCGTAACGGGAAATTTTGTTTACGCGTTCGTCAATATCATATTTTAAATTATGAACTTTATGGACTTCCAGCAGGCTTTCGTGCCGGACAGTCTCGACACCGAGAAAAAGAACAGAAAAGCGCGCATCGGCGCACATACGCAGCAATTTTTCGTCATCCGCTATTTCCAGGGTAATCTGCGTTGAAAAAGATAGAGGACGAGACTGCGCGCTGTTCCAGGAAATTAATTCGGCAAGAAGCTGTCCGGTAAAGGCTTTGTTGGCCAGAAAATTATCATCCGAAAAAAATACGGTACGCGCGCCGATGGAATGTGCGTTTTTTACTTCACGCATCACTTGCTGAACTGATTTGGTGCGCGGTTTTCGGCCGACATACTGAATGACATCGCAAAAATCGCAGTTGTTCGGACAGCCGCGGCTGGTCTGCACGCTGATATTTACGTAATCCCCGGGATTAATCAGAGACCAATCCGGCGCGGGACTGTCTTTTAAATCAATATACGTCTTTTGATGATAAACTGGCAGGGCGTTGCCTTGCATCCATTGCTGCAGGAAAGCCGGCCAGGTGTATTCAGCTTCGCCGATAAAATGAAAATCAGCAAGATTCGTACATAGATCATGATTGATGCTGGCATACGCACCGCCAAGCGCTACCGGAATACCCTTCTGTCGGAAGCCCGTGCAAAGCTCATGGATTCTTTTTTTATGCAACGTCGTGCCGGTGATCACGGCTAAATCACAGGGCATGTGCCAGTCCAGTTCTGAAATATTTTCATCACCAAGAACATATTCCACATTGATTCCAGACGGTGTCAGAGCCATCAGCGTGGCCAGAGCGGCATTGGGCATCAGTGTTTTGGCACCTAAAAGCTCGACGGTCCCTTGCATGGACCAGAAATTATCCGGATGCCGTGGCGCGACAAGATATATTCTTTTGCACGGATTTCCGTGGCCGTAACGTTTTGTCCTGATTTGGCTCATGGCTGTATTGTTTTTCCCTCTTGTCTTTCGCGCCCATATAAGGTGTCGGATATGTCCGCAACAAAATTATTTAGCATTATATTTTACTTTCTTAAAAGTAATCAAACCTATAAATAAAAAGAAGGCAATGAGCGACAAGTAAGCTCCGGTGTAATAATATAAAGGAGTGAAAGACAGCTCTATCCGATGAAAACCTTTTTTTACGGGTATTCCGATGAATCCAATATTGGTCATTACGGCTGTTGTGTTTCTTCCATCAACTTTGATATTCCAACCTTTGTCAAAGGGAATCGAGAAAAATAATATTTTATCTTTATCGGTATTGATTTGTCCCTGAATGCTATTCTGCCTGTGTTTACTGATGACGAGCGAATCTTTTTTTAAGAGTTCTATGTCGTGCGCATAGTCCTTTAATGAGAAATCTGCCGGTATCTCTTTGATATCCAATTTCGTTAGCTGTTTGATATTTTCATCAACAAGGTCATCGATGACGGCGGCTTTATATAAAACAAGCATTTTCTGGTCTTGGGACAAGGTTTGAAAGTCTTTCAAAGAAATATATTTTTCGTAAGTGAATCCCAAAGGTAATGCAAACTTGTTTTGTAACACCCGGACATCTCCGAATGAAGCAACCGGATAGTAACCGAAATGGAACAGGTTGGAAGATTGATCCTTGGTCAACGCGTACTTTAGACTGGCAAAACTATGCAATAATGGCCAACCGACCAGCCCTCTGTTCCATCGGGTTTGCTGTTCTTTGGTCAGTTCCAGGATATTCAACTCCTTGAGAAATTTTATATAATTGATTTGATTAAAACCATGATAAGAAGGTGTGCCATAATAATCCTGAACTTCGGCGTCGTTAATGCTTTTGTGCATCGCTGTTCCGGAAGAATAATCTTTGTTGATTCTGAAAAATGATTTATCTTTTTGCTTCAAAAAATATACGGCATTAACTGTGTAATCATTGTACCCAACCTTCATGGTGGTTTCTTTGTGGGACATCACCGGTCTTTTGTTAACCGTGATGCCGGAGAAGTAAATTAATTCTATTGCAATAATAAATAATAACGTAATTTTTACATAATTTTTGATTCTTTTGAACTGCAGAAGATAAATGAGGACGGAATAAGTCAAGATCAATAATGCGACGATATTTCTGATGTGATGATTGATTATTTTTGCATTGTCGTAAGGATAGTAAAGCAGAAACACCAAAAATAGTAAGGTTGCCAAAGTTATTTTAATGTTGGTATTCGATGCAGAATCAATATGATCAATGCTTTTGAGTGCAATCAGAAGCATGACTAAAGCCACGAAAAGAGAAAATATCCGGTAATAATTTCCTGTGAAAAGCCAGAATGCGTAACGGAAGAAAGGGAAAATAACAGGCAAAATGAAGACGAGAATAAAAGCAAAATAAATAATCTTTTTTTTCTTGTCAGCAAAATTCAAAAAGTGAGGCAATAAAACTAATGAAATCAACCCGCAGTAAAATAACGGCGCTTCAAGATAGTTACGCCACCCTTGAAAATAATTGCCTGTGCCCAGAATATCGCAGGAGAAGAATCTCATCAGGGCAGTCAGATAATGTGTCTTTGCCCAATCGGTTCCCTCCAGTCCCCAGAATGGTTTCGAAAGCAAATATGAGGAATACGATGATTCGCCGCTGCCTCGGGGACTTTCCAGCATAATTTGAAGGCCGTTGATAAAGGAAAAAGAACTCATGGCTACGCCAATGGCGCCCAGGAAAACAAGTTTAACCCATAGATCTATTATCTTCCCGGGTTCATTCTCTTCCTTTTCCAGCAAGCGGAACAGGATGTAAACCACTAAAAACAATCCAATAAAATAAAGGTCAAGCGGTTGATGGGCCGCCACAAGAAATATTGAAACAGGAAACAATATCCAATGGTCGTCCTGATAAAGCTTCTCAAAAGCATACAATGATAGTGCAACGTAAACAGCCTGGGTGGAAAAAATATTCCATTGACCGCCTAAAATGATAAAGCCGCTGAAAGAATATAAAAGAGATCCGACTATGGAGGTGTAATCAGAGAGTTCGATTTTTTTTAGAAAAAGATAGAAGAAGAGTCCTGCAAAGAATATTTTCAACAATTCAGCATAAAAAATAGTGTGATGAACCAGTTTTTTGCCCATCATCATGATGAAAAATGAAAACGGGTCGGTGATTCCTGAGGGAAAAATGTTCTGTCCCATTCCCTGACTGAATGACCATGTGGGTATTCCTTCTTTTGCAAAATAATTAGCCAGACTATAATAAGACGGATAACTGATGTTTATCGAATCGCTGCCGATATCCTTAAAGAGGTAGATTTTTTTCAAAAGAATAAAATCTTGGAATACAAAAAAGATGATGATAGAAATCAGCAGGAATAATAAATAAAGGCCAAATTTGCTAAGAAATCCGTCAAATGATTTAAAAATAATAACGTCTCCCTTTCAATTATATCGTTTTGTCCAGTTTGTTCCTGAATCCTAAATAATCCTGGGCTGATTGACGGGGATTTTCAATCATCGGGAGATGTCCCAGACCTTTCATGATCATAACCTCAGAGTTCGGCATCAGTTTATGCAGTATATTCGCGGTGTCCGGATGAATGACGCGATCCTTTTCGCCAAATACAATCAAGGTCGGTGTCTTGAGGCCGGTTACGTAATGCTCAGCCGATCCGGTTGATATCTCTTTAAAGATTCGTTTTTCCAAATCATAATTCAGAATGCGTTCCTGCGCCATGACGTTCAGTATTGGCCTTGGAATGAATGGTGGTTCGGTCATGACGAAAGCGAAAATTTTAGCGAATTCATTTTCATTTTGGGCCATAAGGGGGTTTTCTCCGGTTTTTTCTATAATCTCGCGCAGTTCACTGGGAGGTGCGCTCCAGATTCCGCCCGGATCAAGCAACCACAGGCTTTTTACATCATCAGGATACAGAGCAGCGTACATCATCGCAATATAACCGCCCATGGAGCTTCCTCCAAGGTGCAATTTTGTGATACCTAAAGCTTTTGCCAGGGTTTTGATTCTCGTTGCCTGAGCTCCCGCGCTGTAGTCGGCATCCCGGGGATGACTCGATTCACCAAAGCCGATATGGTCCGGTATGATTACTCGATAATGAGGGGTCAGCAATCGGGCCACCCGTGTAAAGTTATCTTTGTTGGCGCCAAAACCATGCAGCAACATCAGCGGTTCACCTTTGCCGCCTTCCAGATAAACATATTGAAGATTACCGGGAAGATTTATTTCTTTGCGCTCAAGACCGGAACGTTTGCGTTCCATGTTTATGGCAAACTCGGTAAATTTTTCCGGCGCCATGTAAAGAAAACCAATATTGGCTACAATACAGACAATAACAAAAACAAGAACAGCCTTAACGATTCGCATCTGTGCCTCCGTTGTTAATCTTATTTTTGAGTATTTTAAAGATCGGATGTTTTCCCATATCAATGATTAATCAATATTCGAAAAATATTATAATCGTTTTTTATCAAGTCCCTGCCCGGTATCGGATTTGTTCTTAAGGCTTCCCACATAGAGTTCATATTCGAGCAGTCGGCATTCTATTTCGCCGTTGTAAAAAGTCAGGCGCCGCTTTGTTCTCAAACCGACTTTTTTGATCAGGTCCAGATTTCCTGTAAAAATATAACCGCTGTAGCCAGTGCCGGTACTTTTAAAAAAATCACCAATGCTCTGATACGTTGACTCCAGTTTTTTTATTTCTCTATCCTGAATATGCTTATCTCCACCGTGCATATCGGCTGATTTACGAAGAATTATTTTACGGCCGTGGGCAAATGTTTCTTTATCTTTACGAAAGTCTCTTGCCGGTGGCCGTGCATGATCAGCGCTCATCCGCTCACCGTAGGGCGGATTTAAAATCATGATTCCGCCGCCGTCCGGCACCGTCGTTTTTTCAAACGGGCAGAGCTTCAATTCAATCCAATGATCAACCCCGGCGGTTTGCGCGTTTTGCTTCGTCGCGTCTATCGCCTGCTGATGAATGTCCGTGGCGATGATTCTTCCCGACGGCTTTTTATAAGCGTTGTTTCTGGCCTGTCTGCGCAGTTCCTGCCAGCTATGTTCGGGAAAATCTTTGATATACATAAATCCGTAATTATTGCGTGACAAACCCGGCGCCCGGTTCAGAGCCATCAAAACGGCTTCAATGGCCAGCGTACCGCTGCCGCACATGGGATTGATAAAATTTGTTTCACCCTTCCAGCCCGTGGCCATAATCACCGAAGCGGCCAGCGTTTCCTGCATCGGTGCGTAAAGGGGAATTTTGCGATAACCGCGCAATGATAATCTTTCTCCCGATGTGTCCAGATAAACGTCAGCCCGGTTATTTTTCCAGTAAACATGAATGACGGCTTTATCCTTATCCGGACCGGAATCAGGCCTGCTGCCGCATTGATCACGCACCCGATCGACAATGGCATCCTTGACCTTGACATTCACGAAGCGCGAATCGGTGATCAGCGGATGATCGGCAACCGAAGTGACGCAAAGATAAGCTGCCCGGCCGGATGTGTGCAGGATGTTTTCCCACGGAATGGCGTTGATTTTTTTATAAAGCATCTCCGGCGTTTGAACGATGAACGTTTCCAGTTGGTATAGTACCCGCTGGGCCGTACGCAGATGCAAATTCAGCATCATAGTGTCCTGAAGGGTTCCCTCCGTTTGAATCGCCGTGTCCCATTCGTTTAAAACCGGAAATTGCAACGCCTCGATTTCCTGCTTTAAATAAGGCGAGACACCCTTCGGACAGGCAATCAGAATTTTACTTTTTTCTTTCCACCAGGACATGGTTTCTTCTAGCACACCGGAATGTTTTTGATAAGCAATATCCTTTGTAATATTTGAGTCTCATTGAAAAAATATGGGAACTTTTCACCCGCTTCTTTTGTCTAACTTTCAAAATCGATTTCAAACGATTCAACTTAAAGGAGGTTTATTATGAAGAAGATTCAGGGGAAATGGATGGTAATCTTTTCGGTATTATTCGTTTTTTTGGCAATGGAGGTGCCGGCTCAACCGACAGAATCTGAGGATAGGACCCTGTCGCCTTATTTTTTTGTCAACAGCAGTGATCGGGCGACGGACAGGTTGCCGTTGAAATCAACAGCGGCATTCGTGCATATTTTCGGCGTTATTGCGGACGTTCTGGTTACGCAGACCTATAAGAATGAAGGGAAAAAACCCATAGAAGCCGTTTACGTTTTCCCCGCTTCGACACGGGCCGCCGTTTACGGCATGAAAATGACCATCGGCAAAAGGGTGATTGAGGCCAAAATCAAAAAGCGCGATGAAGCAAGAAAGGAATACGAGCAGGCGCGTGATGCGGGCAAAAACGCTTCACTGCTGGAACAGCAGCGTCCCAATGTTTTTCAAATGAATGTTGCCAACATCATGCCGGGAGATGAAATCAGGGTTGAACTCCAATATACGGAACTGCTGGTTCCAACAGATAAAATCTATGAATTTGTTTATCCTGCTGTTGTGGGACCGCGATATTCGAACCAAAAGGCTGCCGGGTCGGCTTCTGCAGAACGCTGGCTGGAAAATCCGTATCTGCGTCAGGGGGAATTATCCAAAACAACCTTTGATATTCAGGTAGCGATTCATGCCGGTCTGCCGATTAAAGACCTGAACTGTTCTTCACATAAAATCAACACCGTTTATGAGAATGCTGAGTGCGTCAGCGTATCACTACACAAATCCGAAAAACACGGCGGCAATCGCGATTACATCCTGCGTTACCGGCTGGACGGTGACAAAATCCAGACCGGACTGCTGCTGTCGTCCGACGGCAAAGAAAATTTCTTTGTCCTGATGATGCAGCCGCCCCAGAGAGTCACCAAAGCCGAAATACCCGGCCGTGAATATATTTTTATCGTGGATGTTTCCGGATCGATGCACGGTTTCCCGCTGGATATTTCCAAAAGGTTATTATCCCATCTGATAAGCAATCTGCGTCCGACTGATAAATTCAACGTCCTACTTTTTTCCGGAGGTTCAACGCTGATGTCGGAGGCATCCCTGCCGGCTACTCAGGAAAATATCCGGAAAGCGATCGCTGTTATTGAAAACCAGAACGGCGGAGGCGGCACGGAACTGCTGCCCGCACTGAAACGCGCTCTTTCACTCAAAAAGCAAAAAAACTTTTCCCGCTCTGTTGTCATCGTCACTGACGGTTATGTGTCCGTGGAAGAAGAAGCGTTTGATTTGATTCGCCATAATCTGGGTGAGGCCAATGTGTTTGCTTTCGGGATCGGTTCCAGCGTCAATCGTCACATCATTGAAGGGATGGCGCACGTCGGTTCGGGTGAGCCTTTCATTGTCACCAAACCGGATGTGGCGCAGATTCAGGCGGAAAAATTCCGCAAGCTGATTCAATCGCCCGTATTGACTCAAGTAAGAGTGACATTTGATGGATTTAACGCCTGTGATGTGGAGCCGCCGGCCGTTCCTGATGTTTTGTCTGACAGGCCGGTTCTGGTTTTCGGCAAATGGCGTGGTGAACGGAAAGGCACGATAAAATTAACAGGCTTTTCCGGAGACGGCAGTTATTCGCAAAAATTGAATGTTGCAGATTATCAGCCTGCAAATGCTAACAAAGCGCTGAAATATCTTTGGGCGCGTCATCGCATCACCATCCTGTCCGATTACAACAAACTGCGCAATGACGACAAACGCGTGAAGGAAGTCACGGAGTTGGGGCTTCAATATAACCTGCTGACGGCTTATACATCATTTGTGGCGGTCGATAATGAAGTGCGCAATGTGAATGGCAAGTGGACAACCGTTCAGCAACCCTTGCCTTTGCCGGAAGGCGTTTCCGATTATGCAGTGGGAGGCAATGCCCGTTATGCGTCTGCCCCGGTCATGTATAAAAGTACGCGTCTGCAAGTCAAAGAAGATAAAATCGCCCTTCAGGAGGTGCAAGCTTTTCAAAAAAAAGACCAAGCCCTTAATATTAAATTTGTCGTTTCTGTTACGGATGAAAGTTTGAAAGAAAATGAAATTCTGAAAATTGCGCAGGCGCATCAGGGTGAACTGGAAAAATGTTTTACCGGTAAAAAACTTTCCGGGTCAGTTAAAATCAATGTGATCATCAATGCCGACGGCACTGTCAAGAAAGTGGACATAGAAGCGGGTGATTTGAAGGATGCCGGATTGTGTCAGTGCCTGATCGACCGGGTAAAAAAATGGCGTTTCCCGGTGACCTCCAACGCTCGTGAAGTAAAATTAATAATAGTTTTCAGGATTTCATCATGACGGTTTTCGTCTGGCCGTTGAGGGAATATTAAGAAAAAGGTGGAGAACATTCCTCATTGGGGGTCGGAAGAATCCCCCTTTTGAGGAATACTATTGATAGAATATTTTCTTTCCACCCAACGACGAATGACGTTGAAGGTTCTATGTTTTGATGTGTAACAACGGCAATCCCAGATGACGGCGGCGTGTCTCACCGTAGAGCTGAGTTTGCTCCCGGACAGTGGGGCTGCCCCGGCGACCCTTTCCCAGTTTGTCCATCAGATGAGAACTGCCCAGATGCAGTGTGTGTTTACCGAATTTTTGCCCTAATTCGTCAGCGGCATTGTAGAGTTCTCTGACCTTTTCCGACTGCAGGGGATTATCAAAAAGCGAATATTGAATGCGGGTATCCGGCTTCAGATCGCAAAGAATAACGCCGGTGGCGCGGTAAATATCCTGCGGACAATAGCAGGAATCAAACATCTCGCGAATGATGCCGGCCATCTCCATTGGCAAAGCGCAGGGATGGGACAGTTTGACCTCGCTGCCGACCGGGCTGAAATCATTTTTCTTGAGAAAGACAACAATTCTGTCCGGCGCCAGGCAGTAGCGCCGCGCCTTGATGCACGCTGATTCCATATTGCGCATAAGCTGGGCGAACAGATATTCAGCATTGGACGTCGGCGGCGCAAAAGTTTTGGTTTTGCTGATGGAAGCGTAGGAACTTTTCTCTTCGGCAGTCACCGGATAAACCGATTCGCCACGCAACTCCTGCCAGATTTCCACGCCGGGCTTTGTAAATTTCCCTTTTACTTCTGCCTCCGGTAATTGCGCGAACTCCAGCGCGTAGCGGATGCCCATCTTGGCCAGATAATGGGTTGTGGCGGGGCCGATTCCCCAAACCTTTTCCACCGGCAGATCGCCAAGATAGGCGGGAATATCCCTGCCGCTGATGATGGTCACACCGGAGGGCTTTTGATGTTTGGAGGCGACTTTGGCCAGCACTTTGGTGATGCTCAATCCCACCGACACAGTGATGCCCAGTTCTTTTTCGATTTCCTTTTTCATCTTCAAAACAATTTCTTCATAAGATGACCGCAGTGCCCGGCGCATACCGGTAATGTCGGAAAAAGCCTCATCAATGGAATATTCCTCCACATCGGGCGTAAAACGCCGCATGATGTCAAACATTCGCTGCGAAAATAAACTGTAGGTTTCATAATCGGAAGGCAGAACAATTAGTTCCGGGCAGATTTTGCGCGCTTCGTGCAAAGGGACGCCGCGCTTGATGCCCAGCTTTTTGGCGGCATAGCTGGCGCAGGCAACAATGCCGCGTTCCCCCCCGGTAATCAGCGCTTTTCCTCTGAGTTCAGGATGAATGGCTTCCTCACAGGACGTGAAAAAAGCGTCGCCGTCAATGTGCACAATCGCCCGCGGCCAGGAATGCAAACTGAATAGTTGTTGCGACATAAAACCTTTTAAAAAATGTAAAAATAGGCTTAATGCCTAAAGAGAAAATTTGAAAAACCCACCAAACTTCAATTACCGATGGTCTTTGACAGTATCATCCGTTACGTTTTATATTCCCTGCAGATGAAAACAGAGCGAGGAACGAGTGGCCCTTTATTCTGTCCGAGTGCATATGATTGT
>CAYZLL010000080.1:6687-11660 GCA_964479225.1 uncultured Smithella sp. | reverse complement strand
ATGCCAAGATATCATATTTATTATTTAAACGAAATATATAATGTTACATGGTACTCGTTTCTTATATTCAGGGTGTTGTCGATGATCGCAAAACGCCGGGACAGTTTATTCTGACAGGCAGCCAACAGCTTGAAGTCATGAGCACGATCAATCAATCACTCGCGGGACGCACGGCTTTGCTAAAACTACTGCCTTTTAGCATTTCCGAAATCAGGAAAACGAATCTTCCTGAATCACTGGATACGATGCTGTTGAAAGGCTTCTATCCCCGCATCCATGATCAGAATTTAAACCCCACACAGGCATTGGGCGATTATTACGAAACCTATGTGGAAAGGGATTTGCGCCAGTTGACTTCTATTCGTGATTTGAACATTTTTCAAAAATTTGTCCGGCTGTGTGCCGGACGCATTGGGCAGGTTGTCAATATGCAAAGCCTGGCGAGCGATACGGGCGTTTCCCATACAACGGCGCAATCGTGGATATCCCTGCTCGAAGCAAGTTATGTTATTTTTCTCCTGAGACCCTGGTACAGGAATATTTCCAGACGATTGATTAAATCCCCTAAAATATATTTTTATGATGTCGGTCTGGCAGCGTATTTGCTGGGGATGGAGAGTGAAACGCATGTCAGCCGCGACCCTTTGCGGGGCAATCTTTTTGAAAACCTTGCGCTGATGGAGGCGATTAAATATCGTTTCAACAAAGGCAAAAAAAACACTCTTACATTTTACCGGGACAGCCGGGGCAATGAAGTCGATATGATTTTGGAAAGCGGCCATGAATTATTTCCACTGGAAGTGAAGTCAGGCGCAACAATTGCCGATGATTTTTTCAAGGGCCTGAGACATTTTTCTCGCGTGACGGGTAAATCGCCTCACGGCGCCGGCTTAATTTACAGCGGACAGGAAATTCAGAGGCGCAGCGATGTCAGCATTTATCCCGTCACGGCAATGGATGAACTGTTTAAGAAATTGAATCAAGAAGGCTTTGCGTATTGAAGAAAGGCTGAAGGTGGATAGACTGAAGACCGAAGGCTGAAGACTGAAGACTGAAGGGAAAGGAAGCCATGAGGGATCATACGAAACTTAGAGCATTTGAATTGGCTGATGAAGTGGCAATACTTACTTATCAGCTGACAAGAAAATTTCCGAAAGAAGAAATTTATGGATTGATATCGCAAATGAGACGGGCAGCTGTTTCGGTTCCTTCGAATATTGTTGAAGGCTGTGCCCGTGATAGCCAAACTGAATATTTAAGATTTCTTGACATTGCTTTTGGTTCGTTGAGAGAATTACATTATCAATTAAGTTTAGCAAAACGACTTGGTATGTTTGGCGATAAATGCGATACAAATATTGAATCAAAGATAATGGAAACAGAAAAGGTGTTAAATTCTTTAATCAGAACGCTAAGGGGAAAAAAATAGACCGAAGGTGGATAGACTGAAGACCGAAGGTTCAAAAATGATTGCCTTTCCTTCAGCCTTCGGCCTAAATACCTTCAGCCTTATGAGTTTATTATGACCTACATCCAAAAACTCAAACCCCACGAACTTCGGATTGCCAGCACGCTAGGGACTCTGGATATTGAACTCACCGAGCGGTGCAATAACAATTGCATCCACTGCTGCATTAATCTGCCGGAGGATGATCGTGTTGCTAAAGAACGAGAGATGACCACGGACCAGGTTAAAAAAATTCTGACCGACGCCGCGGAACTGGGCTGTTTGCAGGTGCGTTTCACCGGCGGCGAGCCGCTGCTGCGCCCCGACTTTGAGGAACTTTATCTTTTTGCCCGCCGTCTGGGAATCAAAGTTCTGATTTTCACCAACGCCCGGCTGATTACGCCGCAACTGGCGGATTTGCTGGCACGCATTCCCCCGCGTATCGAAATGGAAGTCACCGTTTACGGCATGAGCAAAAAATCTTACGATGCGGTTTCGCGCGATCCCGGTTCTTTTGAACAGTTCAAACGCGGCGTGGATTTATTGCTGGAACGCAAGATTCCATTTGTCGTCAAAAGCGCCCTCCTGCCGCCCAACAAAGGCGAGATGGAGGAATTCGAAAAATGGGCGGCGACAATTACATGGATGGACAAACGCCCGAGTTACTCCATGTTCTTTGACCTGCGCAATCGCCGGGACGATGAAAAGAAAAATGCCCTCATCAAATCTTTACGTTTAACACCGCAAGATGGCCTCGCCGTGCTGACAAGAGAGGAAGAAAAATATCGCAAAGAGATGAAAGAATTCGCGGGAAAATTCATGCGTCCGTCGGGCGACAAACTTTTTGCCTGCGGCGCCGGTAACGCGCTTTCCATTGACGCCTACGGATTTGCCCAACCCTGCATGGGCGTGCGAGCGCCGGAGCTGACTTTCAATCTGTTCGGAACGCCTGTGGTTAACAAAAGCATGCTGGCGCAGGCTCTTGATTATTTCAAAAACCTCAAGGACATCAAAGCCTCCAATCCCGAGTATCTCAGACGTTGCGCGGTTTGTTTTCTAAAAGGCTTGTGCGAGCAGTGCCCTGCTAAATCCTGGGCGGAGTACGGAACTTTGGATACACCGGTCGAATATCTCTGTGAAGTCGCCCACGCTCAGGCCTACTGGCTGGGCTGGCTAAAAAATGTTGAAAAAGCGTGGGAAAATAAATAAATTCGAGAAAAAATAACGCAAATTTCAAGAGGAAAGATATGATCCTTTTTTCACTTGTGATTTGATTACTCATAATATAGGGAACTTAAGACAATATAATATTATAATAGTAGATTTTGAAAATAATGAGCGCTTGGGTAAAACTTGAACTTCTGATCATAATGAGACATAAGCCCGAAGAAAATGTTTTGGCAGCATGCAAATACGCGCGAAATCCCGGTTTGCCATATAATTCCCAGTCGCGGTGCAGGCAAGCAACCAACACCAAATGTGATACTGATTGCGCCGCCTTCTCAACATCTTAAATCCATCACGTTCGTGATCAATATGAGTTATATCATCAAAAAAATCATTCTTTCTTAGGTATTGACAAGTAATTCATCTGCTCGGTTTGCGAACAATTGCGCCGGCGAAATCATAAGGATCATGATGCACAAAATCGACAACTTCAAAACCGGACTCGACCAATTCACCTCGCAACTCGTCAAGATTGGAAAAGGCGTGAAAAAACTCCTGGTTGAAGCGAAGCATATCGCCTTTTTCGTACCCTATATTTCCCAAGGTAAGCCAAGCAACAAGTTTTTTTAACCACGTTACCCTCTTGGATGCTGCCTCGTCAGGTCGCCAAAGATATCCTAAAATAAAATATCCGCCCGGTCTAAGTAAACTCATGACCTTTTGAAGCATTTTACCCCTTCTTTGTCGCGTAGGAATGCTGGAGTACATGGCGGCAGATAAGAAAGTCATGTCAAAGGAATTTTGCGACAGCTCGAGTTGGCTGATTTCCCGTACGATACCTGTTATGGTGACGCCATGTCGAACGGCGTTTACCTGTGCTTGTTCAACCATTTGCGGAATAAAATCGACCCCCGTCACCTCAAATCCCATTCTGGCCAGCGCTATTGCCTCCCTGCCTCCACCCAATCCGAGCAGTAATAGCTTGCCCGAACGAAGGCCTGATTTGTTAAGCAGCATCGTCTCTAGTTCGGTCAACCCGAAGTCAATCCGGCGATCGCTGCACCAATCGTCAATCTCCGCGGGATTGGCATAATAACGACGGTTGAATTCGACCAGATCATGGGGGCGCATCACCAAAACAGCCGTTGATTGGATGAACCTACCCAACCTGATCAAGACATCGGCAATCCGGACTCTAAATCGCATGAGCGAGTCTCAACCATTCAATAATATTCAGATTCAAACAATAGATCATGTTTTTCTTCACAACAGCGGCTCCAGCTTTTGCAATAAAATTGGTTCGATTATTGTTCCGATGTCACGCGGACAGTAGCCACTGTCAAAGGAACGACAGATCGTAATCAGGGATGGACGAATTTTTTTTTCCATTAGGGAGGCGACCAATACCTCGATCTCCCGTTCAATTTCAGCTTCCGACGGAATATGAGATACTTCCGGTGTTTTTTTATGCCGCAACAAAGCCCAGTATCGATCTTGTCGCTGTTGAAATTCGATGTCAAAACCGCTGTAAACAAGCGTCGGATCCGAAAAAAAATGTTCCCTTTGCTCAAATTGAGTTCGGGTGATCTCGATCTCGTAACTGAAATGGTTGGAAATGGAATCACAACAGGCAAAATAATCCAAATCAATATCCAGAATCGCCGGCCGCTTGACGTTCAGGTTTTGTAAGGTTCCCGTTACGTAGCGATACGACACAAGGTCGGGAACGGCCTTTTTCATTAATGGCGAATCGTTCTTTTTAATTCGGATACCGTATTTTAGTACTTTGCCTTCACCGAAGGCGGAGCAGATGGACAGTTTTTTTCGACTGGGTTTGAATTTACGCCATGCCGGATAGACGAAATGCACATTCTTGATCAAACCCGTGAGTACGGCCGGCAGGATGAAATCCGCAATCGTCAGATGATCAGCGGAAAAGTGCCGATAGTGATCCAATTGTTCCTGGCTATCCGACGTCCCGGGATAAATCGATTGTCGAAAATCGGTCGGCTGAGCCATGTCCGGATGCGCATCCACATGAATCAAATCCAAAGGAAATTTAATAAGCCCTTCTATCCGCGCACGATGCCAATAATAAAAGGCTTCGTGGTGCTCGTTAAAACAAAATACCGGAATTTTCAATTCTTCCTCTTCACTTCAGCATAATCGTCGAAAGCGGCAATGCGTTTTCAGATTTTTTTCTCCCGGCGAACGCAACCCAAAGCGCCGGACAAATAGAAACCGATTTACGATGCTGAGTAAGTTCGACATTCCACGCCGTATTTATCGGCGCAATTTCCGCCAGCGGCGGCGCGATCGGGCCCATTTTTTCCACTGCCCGACACCCCTTTACAGTATG
>CAYZLL010000080.1:0-6587 GCA_964479225.1 uncultured Smithella sp. | reverse complement strand
TGCGTGTGTTTAGGTCTCGTTCAGCACTTGTTGACGTTGATGAGCGGTTCGACAAAAATGATCCACCGGTTCGTCAAGGCACCCCGTTTCAAGGTGGGCAACTGCGGGGCACCAGCGGCACAAGTTGATGATCGGACAGGTTGCGCAATTTTCGATAAAATCCCTACTTTGGGAATTACATTTTTTGATTACCGGCAGCATCAGGTTCCATGCATCAGTCAGGCTGCCTGTATTGAGATCATAAACAAAATTCGGATGTCGCAGGGATGAACAGAAACTGAACATGCCGTTCGCGGAGACATAACACATGTCGTTGCCGATGCCACAGCCGAACACCGTCGCTTCATTCGGCTTTTGCCCTTCCGGAACTACGGGATGCATCGGAGTGTCACGTAAGCCGCGCAAGCGTGCCGGTTCTGATTTTTCCAACTCGATAATCTGTTCAGGCGAAAGTCTTTCGGCAATGATGTCACGATTACGCAAAGGGTCGCCGTCATAACGCAAATGCAAAGAAGCGTCAAAGCGATAATCGTGATTGCCGAATTCGCGACAGAATCGGGCAATTTGTGGCATTTCTTCATAATTGGAACGGAGGGCCATCGCCTTGAGGGTGACCGGAATGCCGTCTGATAATAAACGATCCAATCCGCTTCGGAAAGCGGTATACGAGCCCGGAACGCGCGTAACACGTTCATACGTTTCCCGGGTCACTCCATAAACGGTAATCTCGATGTCGCGCGGCGGGAATTCTAAAAAAAACTGAACGTGTCGGTCGGTAATTAAGGTTCCGTTGGTAAACACCGAAACGAGCAAACCCGCCTTTTTCAAGGCAACAAAGATTTCAAAAAAGTCGCGGCGCAACAGAGGCTCCCCGCCGCTGAGCAGACACCAGATCGCACCCAGTGCAATGGCTTCGTCGGCAATCCGTCGAATCGTGCTCATTCCCAATTCACTTCTTGCTGCGTCCACATCTCCAGCCGGAACATTAATAAAACAATGCCGACAGTTCAGGTTGCAACGCGCCGAAAGTTCCAGCTCAAAGGAATATAGCGTTCGTTTCTTTGCCAGCTTTTCCCACAGACCGAAGTTCGCCAGCTGCTGCTTGGATATAAATGACTTTTTTCCCACCGCGTTCATCCTTGCAGTGTATGATATGGTTTTCGAAGAAACATGATCCAATCCAGTGTCAATCATAGCTAATTCAACTTTTTTCTTCAATGATATTCTGCTTCAGTAGTTCCGCCAACAATCCGCACACGTCCTGTTCGATTTCTCCTTCGGGTGCGTCAAACTCATCGGCGAGCTCGCGAACAATGGTTCCGACCGGTCGGATACCGTCCAGTTTTTCCCAGATGACTTTACCGGTGTCATTCAAGCTGAAAAGCTCGTTTTCCACCTCCCCTACTTTTGCCGAAACGGGAATGATGACAACCGTACCCTCGATTTCGCGATAAAAAACGTCCGGGGATGGAACAAATACTTGCTTCAATATTACGTTAGAGTTCATAGTCTTTCTTCCGGGCTTAAGCCGCTTTTGTTTTAAAAGAGTCTTTGTGGGCCGGCATAGCATCGGAAATCGTTTTGATCCGGCCCTGCCAGTCCTCTACTTGCCACGATTTTTCACCATCCCGCAACAGACCGATCATTCGGCCCAATGCGTGGGTGTATTCGCAAAAATATTCCAGCCAACCATCGAGAATGCGGAATTCCATCCATGATACCGCCGGGCACTGTTCGCAAAGATCGTTGAGAAAACAGCGACTGCATCTTTCCAGGAACAGGGGGTGATTCGCTTTTCGTTCCCTTATTTTTGGAAAAAAATTTCGTAATGCGTCGGTCATGGTACCGTTGGTGAGATCGTATACAGTGTCGGGGTGGCGGAGCAACAAACACATCTGAAATTTGCCATATGCATCCACGCAACCCCTTTTAATGCCCGCGCCGCACCGAAAAAGCCGGTCTCCGCGGACTGCGCAATACGAAGCGCAAAAACGTTTTTGTTCCAGAATATATTTTTCCCGACCCGTCCGAGCCTCCAGTTCCAGTTGCGTCGCCGCTGAAATCCGAAAACGTTGAATGCGCCGGCTGTGCTCGAGGTCCGCACCACGACAGCGATGGTGGAGCGTGGTTACGAGCGGTTGCACCACGTTTAATGTTGAATTCGACGCTTTCCAGACTTCAAATGCCTGCAGGTTATCTTTGGTCAATGGCAGCGTCACCGGATTTATGGAGAAGGGAATGCCATATTCCGACAGCAAATCGATTCCCGCCATGGCGGCTCGAAAAGAACCTGGAACTCGGGTGATGGTCTCATACGATTTAGAATCATATCCATACAGCGAAATCTGAATGATATCACCCGGCGGAGTTTCATGAAATGCTTTGGCCAGGTTCCGGGAAATCAGAATGCCGTTGGTAAAAATCTGCGTTTTGAAACGCAATTTTTTTGCATAGAGATAAATATCGACAAAATCATCCCTCAATAGAGGCTCTCCGCCGGTAAAACGTACTTGTTCACACCCGAGACAAGCCGCTTCTTCCAGTAAATGGCTGATGGTCGCCAGATCAAGTTCACGTCGCCTCGCCTCCCGATCCTCTGCTGCGAGATTGATATAGCAGTGTGAACAGTTATTGTTGCAGCGTTCCGTCAATTCGAAATCCACGCTCGACAGAGTTACCTTGTCACGCCACAGATCGAATTGCGACAAGGGCATCTTTCTTGAGTAGGACCTTTCGTTCATGAGTTGAATTCCCTCAATACATCTACAACATCGCCGCTCTTGTTAAACTCCAAAAAGTAACAAGGTACCGTTTTCACTATCTCTTCCAACAAGGTTAAGGTATTATTCCACCATTGAACGGTAGCTAAGGGTTTGATAGCACGTATGGTACACGCGCTCAATCGGCTGAGTAATTCGGTCTTATCTTCAACGGGACGCAGGCGGGTATGCATAGCCTGTTCGAGCAGAAAAATGCCTTGCAGGGGAGCGGAATCAGGTGAGACCGTCGGTATTTCACCGTGATGCCATGTTCCGTACACGCGAAAACCTTGCGTGGTTTTTCGGATGATATTTCGATCGTCACATAATATTTTGGCTTTTCCGGTCAGCATTTTTATCATGGTGGATTTACCCGCTTCGGAATGCCCGACAAACATAAAACCCTTTCCGTCCAAAACGACCGCCGAGGAGTGAAGCATACACCCCTGCAGATCGGCAAGAATTCGAGTGATAAAGAGCTGATCCGTTTGATAAAAGGAAAGCATGCCGATTTCGCTGTCGGTGAATAAATCGCTACTGCTGGAAAATACTTCCAGATCTCTATAATTATTTCTGGCATAGACGACCTGCTTGAGTGGATTCGATTTATGGTCAAAAATGGAGCACAAAAAGGTCAGTCGATCCTCATCTCGATAAATGGTAAGATCTTCACGACTATATATCATTTGTCCAAAATCGGCTTCTTGATGATCTGGAAGTCCGAAATGATGTTTAATATGTACCGTATCATTTTCGGGCCTTGCGATTTCAAACGCCGCGACGTTCGGGCTGAAAACGGCGTTTAACAGCGAAACATCGAATTCCACTTTGATCGCTATATCCGCAACTTTGAAATAGCGGCAATTTGCTGCCATTGAATACCCCTTACGATGTGTTTAATAAATTCAAGCAAACAATTTAATGGCGTTTTAAAGTGGTTATAAAGCATATTTACAAATGCCTGTGATCTATACATTATATAATTATTATATACATTTTAAAATAAATCAAGATGCAAAAAGGTTAACTTATTGGATTTTTTTAACGGTTAAAAGATTGTTAAATCTTTTGTACATAATAAAAGTATGTTATGATTTTTTTCAAAAAAAGAGTGATTTTGAGGCGCATTTTTATGGCAGAGCAAACAACATTGGATACCATTTGTGTACCTTCTGAAGATGTAGGATAGGAGAGAGAGGAGAGAGAGAGAGAGAGAGAGAGCGGAGAGAGGGACGCCCTTAAGTTATTAAGTTATTTTTCGATTAGCTGATAATCATTCGCTTTCGCAATCATTTCACCCCGTTCAACCGCGTAGCTGACAGCAGGCACACTTATCCCTAACCGTCTCGCTAATTCGGTATGGGAAATCCCCAACTCTCGCGACGCCCAATAGCAAAACAAACTTCTTGCCTTTACTTTTATTTTTTGTCTGCTTCTCGAATAAATATCCTCAGTCTCGATGGCGTATAGAGAAGCTGCTTTTTTTGCTGTCTTATCCAGATCGTAGCCGGAGCGTTTTATGTCATAATAGCGTTCAAATTTTTCATCGGCGCCGGAAAGCAGCGAATCGACAAAATCGCTGTTGCCGAGGATTCTTTCATCGCTCTTAATATGTGCGCCCTTAAGATCGTTTTTGCTGATCGCCGACCAACCGCCCAGACTGCGAATGAGTCCACCACCCATCAGGTCGTCTCTGCGCCCCTTATGGATTCCTTCCAATACAAAAGCATGATATTGCTTTCTGGCGTTGTGACGTTGTTTCCCGAAACAGGTCAGCACATAATCGGCATCCTGCCAGTCTCTGTTTTTATAACCCATCAGGACACTATGACCGCAATAGGAATACTTGTTTAATTCTTCGGGACTCTTGACAAGAGCAGCCCTGAATGGATTTAAATGAATGTAGCGCACCAGTTCAAGTAAATAGGCATCTTCCTGGCAGAGGATGGATTTATAACGATTTTGAAAGAGCTGTCCGCTACGTTTGTGCCGGTGATTGAAATAGACAGCGTAACCGGTAAGAAGCCTTCTCATCAGTGTGGCGATCGGCACGCTGCCGGTTCGGAAAAGAAAATGTGCATGGTTGGGGATAAGCGCCCACGCAAAACAGGATGTCTTGGTCACGGGCAGAAGTTTTTCAAGACGAGTCAGAAAATCTTCCCGGTCGTCATCGTCTTTAAATATTTGTGTACGCTCTATCCCCCGGATGATGATGTGATGCAAGACTCCAGGGGCATCAAGTCTCGCTGCTCTAGGCATGGTTAGCCTTATACATACATTTACTTTATTTGTAAACTTAATTTCTTAAGGGCGTCCCTCTTGCTTTTGCGCGCGATCCGGAAGTAAGTATTGATTAAAAAAACGAATTAGTTTATATATTAAAATATGAGTCCGACAATATTCAGAGAAAAAGGGTATCGATTTTACTTTTTATCCAATGAAGAAACCCGAATGCACGTTCATGTCACATGTGAGAAAGGCGAGGCAAAATTCTGGCTGGAACCCATCGTGTCTTTGGCTACTTCTTTTGGTCTCAATCCCAGGAAATTGGCCGAAGTGCAAAAGATCATAGAGGAACACAAAAATGAAATCATCAAAGCATGGCGAAAGCATTTCAGTCAGCGTTGAAAATATCACAACTCTTGGATTTTGGCTGTTTATCAAAGGACAAGAGTATTTTCTGAATTATCAAGATTATCCTTATTTTAAGGACCAAACCATCAAAGCTATTCAAAATGTAAAATTATTACACGGCCACCATCTGTACTGGCCTGATTTGGATGTTGATTTGGAAATAGACAATCTGGAAAATCCGGAGAAATATCCGCTGAAATCAAAAGTAACTAAAACATCTTTTTCACGTAACCCGTTCCGACGAGTCGCACACGCTTAAAATGCCTTGGGCCGATGTTGTTATTAAAAAGTGAATTAGGCTGAAGGCTGATGCAAAAGCAATCATCTTGTGCGGGTTATTTCAACTATTCAGCTTGAGTTCATTTGTAAACTTAATTTCTTAAGGGCGTCCCCTTCTGTTCCCAGTCTCTTTTTTTATAACCCATCAGGACACTATGACCGCAATAGGAATACTTGTTTAATTCTTCGGGACTCTTGACAAGAGCAGCCCTGAATGGATTTAAATGAATGTAGCGCACCAGTTCAAGTAAATAGGCATCTTCCTGGCAGAGGATGGATTTATAACGATTTTGAAAGAGCTGTCCGCTACGTTTGTGCCGGTGATTGAAATAGACAGCGTAACCGGTAAGAAGCCTTCTCATCAGTGTGGCGATCGGCACGCTGCCGGTTCGGAAAAGAAAATGTGCATGGTTGGGGATAAGCGCCCACGCAAAACAGGATGTCTTGGTCACGGGCAGAAGTTTTTCAAGACGAGTCAGAAAATCTTCCCGGTCGTCATCGTCTTTAAATATTTGTGTACGCTCTATCCCCCGGATGATGATGTGATGCAAGACTCCAGGGGCATCAAGTCTCGCTGATCTAGGCATGGTTAGCCTTATACATTCAGTTTCTTTGTTTGTAAACTTAATTTCTTAAGGGCGTCCCTTCCTGTCTCCTGAAGGAAAAGCAATCATTTTTGAACCTTCGGTCTTCAGCCTAAACCCCTTTAGTGAGACCCGCTAAGAGCGAACAAAGTGACGCTCGAAGCGTTGGTCGAACTATCCCAGGCACGCAGTGCCGCGGGACAGACCAATTACTTTTATCCTAAATCGCTGGTTGAAAAATACTACATTTGAGGGATTGACATTTAATAAAATAAGTCACTACTGTCCGGTTGTTTCGTCAAACAAATTTAATTGGTTACATGACATAAGG
>CAYZLL010000079.1:0-11712 GCA_964479225.1 uncultured Smithella sp. | reverse complement strand
AAGCGTTAACAATATTCAACCCGGTCGGCAGATCAAAGGTTTCCTGCATCCAGGGCGCCACAATGACCATACCGAAAAATCCCAAAACGACAGAAGGCAAACCAGCTAATAATTCAATAACAGATTTAAGAATGATCTTGATTTTTTGCGGCGCAATTTCAGAAATGTAGATAGCGGCCAGCACGCCCAGGGGCACCGCAATGAGTGTTGATAAAAAGGTAACAATCAATGACCCGAAGATCAACGGGAATATTCCGAACGAGGGTGGATCATAAGTGGGATACCACTCCATGCCGAAAATAAAATCTTTTACAGATATTTTACCGAAGATCGGCAGTCCTTCGCGGAAAAGCGAAAAAACAATCAGCCCTAAAATAATAATGGATACGAGCGAAAACAGGAAAAAGATGTATTTGATAATGATTTCTTTAATGTGTCTGGTCACGATTTGTCCCTCATATTTAGTATTGAAATTCTTTCTCTATCCATGTTTTTATTTCATCTCGTGTTTTCCTGTATTCTTTCATTTTATCATCAGACGATCCATCCAACCCGGACGGATCAGAAAAACCTTTATGCATATTGAATTTCCCTCCGGGAAAATATGGGCAGGCCTCCCTGGCCTGATCGCAGACGGTAACCACATAGTCGAAGGTATCATCTTTGAACATATCCAATCCCTTTGATCGATAATGACGGACATCCATGCCTGTTTCCTTCATGGCCGATACGACCAGGGGATCAATTTGCGTGGGATCGGAACCGGCACTAAAGGCCGCGTACCGATCCCCGTAAATTTCATTTAACAACGCTTCCGCCATTTGTGAACGGACAGCATTATGTGTGCAGACAAAGAGAACTCTCTTTTCCACAGAATCTATTTTCACGGCAATACCTTGATATTATTTTTTGCCTTTCCCCGATTTCTTGGAATCCATCAAAGGAACAAACCCCTCTTTGACAACAATTTTCTGTCCTTCCGGTGATTTGACGTAAGCAAGATATTTTGCCACATCCCCTTTAGCCTCTCCATCTGTGTACATGTAAAGTTCGCGGGCAAGCGGATATTCTTTGGAAAGAGCTGAAGCCACAGAAGCGGTTACGCCGTTTACCTGCAAAGCCTTGACGCTTTTATTGACATAACCGATACCCAGATAACCCAGCGCATAACGGTTCTTGGCGATGGCCGTGACAATTGCTCCGTTGGAGGCCAGCATCTGTGCCTGAGGAGCCACCTTGGATTTTTTCATCACAAAATGGTCCCATGACTCAAAAGTGCCCGAAGAAGAGTCTCGCGAAATGACCACGATTTTAAGATCGTCACCGCCAACTTCTTTCCAGTTGGTAATTTTGCCCTGATAGATCTGACTTAACTGATCGATCGATAAATTTTTAACTTTGTTTTTAGGATGAACAACAGGAACAATGGCATCATTGGCCACAACATGAGCGACAGGATAGATCCCTTTTGTCTTGGCCAGTTCAACTTCTTCTTTTTTGATTTCGCGGGATGACGTGGCAATATCCGCCGTCTTATCAATCAGTGATTTAATGCCTTCACCGGAACCGCCGCCCGAAAGAGACATCTGTACTTGCGGATTCTTTTTCATAAAAGCTTCCAGCGTTCCCTGAGCGATCGGCAAAACCGTTGTTGACCCCTTGATCACAATGGATGAACCGGCAAAAGCAACACTACTCATCAGAGCGAAGGCTGCCATGGCCATGACTGTTTTCTTGAAGATGTTTAACATAAATATTTCCTCCTGATTTTTATTTGCCTGTAATGTACAGAACAAATGTTACAGTTTGATGACAGTGGCAAGACATTTTATAAATTTATAAAAAAAATTGACAGGAAGCTTTACTTAATATCCGCAAATTTATAACCAAATCCCCTAACCGTTAGAATATGATGAGGATTTTCTATATCTTTTTCAATCTGGGAACGAAGACGCCGAACATGGACATCAACGGCGCGATCAGTAATAAAAGTTTCATCGCCCCAGACGTGATCGAGAATTTGGTTTCTGGAATAGACACGTCCGGGATGACTCGACAAAAAGAAAAGAAGCTTCAGTTCAGTCGGACTCAACGTCACTTGCTTCCCGTCCACTGAAACAAAACAGGAAACATAATTGATTTTAAGACCTTTATAATTAAACTCTTCTCTGACGGCAGATTTTTCCGTTTCCTTAAGACGACGCAAGATGCTGCGCACTCTCGCCGTCAGTTCTTTTACGCTGAACGGTTTGGTAACGTAATCATCAGCTCCAACTTCCAGACCGGTTACTTTATCAATTTCATCACTTTTCGCGGTCAGCATAATTATCGGAAGAGCCATTGTTTCCGTGTTACGGCGAACATTTCGGCAGACATCCATTCCATTCATTTTCGGTAACATCAGATCCAGAATGACTAAATCCGGTTTTTGTGTTTTGATGAGGTGCAACGCAGCCTCGCCGTCGTAGGCTTTGGCAACAGAGAATCCTTCTTTCTCAAGATTGTAAGCAATCAGTTCAACGATATCTTTTTCGTCGTCAACAATCAGAATTTTAGACATAGAAACTTGAACCGCCGGAAAGATAGTTTAGTTTAGATCTGTCTGACTTTTATAGAATATTTATAAAAATCGGTAACGCCAGGAAAGCAAATTTTAATCCGGTATTACCTTAAACACTTCATCGCCGGGGCGCACTTTGTCGGAGACCTTGACGCCGATAAAATCGCCGGCCACAGCTTTTTGTACCGATTTGTTGTCCACTTCCATCGACTGAATCACATCGATAAAATCGGTAGTATGTCCGGAATACTTCAGGCTGTCGCCTACATTCACTTCATCTTCCGTTATTTTTACCGCCGCGACAGAAGGTTTTGAGAAGAATTTCATGACTTCGCCAATTTTCTTTTCCACCATCAATGCACCTCCATCTCTTGTTTGAGGTTGTATGACTTAACGTCCAGTTTGGCGAGAGTATAAGAAATTTGCCGTGAACTGTCAATGAAATTAGAATCAGCTTCTCTTTGCATTCATATTCGTCTTCTGTGTCTTCATGCAATCTTTTACTGACTGTCATCAAATCGAAACATTGACATGCTATTTTATGCCACGAAATTGAGGCAACATATTTTTAAAAAAGGTGAGACGATGAGCAAAACCAGCAGGAGTGTTATTCAGTATCCCTTAAAAACAGACATAACAATAGGCAGCGAATTCTGGAATAAAATCGGCATTCGACAAAGCAGTGGAGGCATGGCAATCAATGTGACTTCCCTACCTTTTACACCTGGCGACATCACCGCCGGAAGCGAATCCGAAATGCAAACTATTGTCAAAGGTACGAGGTCGGACGTTGATTTGCCGCTTTTTATCGAGCAATCAAATTATTTAAGCAATATCCGCAAAAGAACCAGAACGGGCGACGCCTCGTCAAAAAAAATGACGGATCTGGAAGAATATCTAAGCACCAATCAAGAAAGTATCTGGGAAAACAGTTGGGTCCGGTTTCCTGTGAAGAAAATGGGTAAGCACGCCAAGTTGATGTTTCTGCGTGACCTTGCCGCGGATAAAGAGAATCCTTTACTCGGTATTCGTACAGACCTCGACCGTTTTCTTTTCCAGCAAAAAGGAGAAGAGCATCTGCGTATACCGGTAAGTTATCTTTTAAAACTGGCGATGGCCGAAGCGTTGGAACCGCTCAACCTCTCTGATTCTCCATTGGCCAAGACTGCCTTTAAAATGATGGACAAGTTTCTCAATGATAATACGTCACCGGAAACATCATCATTTTATGTTATTGCTTCTGAATCTGAAGAAAATATCGGGAAAAGCCTTTGCCTGGAAATGGCCGTTCGTTACCTGTTGTGTCAAATTCTCTTGATGTATGCGAACAAGAAATTTTCTTTAGAGGAAAATGGCCAGGAAGCTTTCATTTTCTTTTCCCCGCATCCACCGGTTAGGCAGAAACGTTTGAGTAATTGTATATCTGATTCATTTTACAGAGAACTTTTCATGAATCCCTGTCTTTCCGGATGGAATGAAGGTGAAAATAAATACGAATATATGCATCTTTGTCATCGTGTATTAAGCCGCAGCCAGTTTAATGCTGTATTAAAGCTAAGAGAAGCAGGGATTATAAATAATAATCTTGTGTCTCTGCCTAATCTCTCCAACATCAGTCTTGCCAATAACGGAATTCATGTCAGTATGGGCAGCCGCAAATTAAGCGCATTACTCAATGATCCAACTTCAGGCTACACGCGTCATCACGAAAAATATTTAGGTGATCTGGTTATAAAAATCGTGGAACACTTTCTGCCTCTTTTTGTCGGGACATACACGGCAGCACCTTACCGGTTGGGATTCACCGATTTCCATCCTGAAAAAGCCCTTGGTTTTTTACCGCATGAACTGGATTATACACATCTGCGCATGTTCTGGAGACGATGGCAGAAGAAAGCAAATCTCAAAGTTCTGGGATATCCTTTAACACCATTCGGACCGACTATCATTGATCAATTCATTAGTTCCATGTTCCGATTGAAAGGTGATTTCGTGCCCGATTTCCGTTTAATTGATTACCTTGTATCCATCCTCAGCACGGAAAAGAGCCCGGCGCTCAATGGCATCATGAACAATACCCGGCAACTTAAACAGGATCTGATGGACCTTGGCATTTTTGATACGCAGATGTCCTTATATCTTTTCGAAAAATTAAGAGAATATGACAACATGGGTTTTTCCGGTTTCGAAGGACGCCATTATAGCCTGTTCGACAGCTTCATGACCGATATGGCACAGGCAACAAATCTGCAAAATCTCATCTATCTTTTGGCATTTAAATACATCATCTCCGGTCAGGTCACCCACAAAAATATTCCCGACGATCCATTTGTGGAAAGTGAAAGAAGACAGGTTATTTTCGGCAGCGCAATCGGGATCCCGACTTTTTTTGTACAGCGTAATACCGGCAATCATTTTTTAAAGCGCATCCTCGAAAAAACGCAAAAAATACGCTCCAGCCGGCGTTACAGTGGATACGTGAGAATTTACAACATTGAATACAGGCGCGCTTTGCTTGAAATTATTCGTCACGATGCGGCGGATTTGATCGAAATGCTTGATTTGCAGGAGTCTATGGATGATCTGGAACAACGCATTAATGAGCCGGCTGTTTTCTCAGCCGTCGGGAAAATAACCAGCGGAATCCTGGATCGCACCCATGCACAGAAACCAATGTCCCTAAATCATGATACCTTCAACCATGCTGCCGAAAAATATTACCGGACAGAGCTGCGCAAAAAGCATCTTTGGGAATCTTTTGTAATGTTTAAAAAAGATGTAGTCTGTCTGGATAAAGCGACTGGCTTCACCGGTTTTGAAATAAAAAAACTAATGCGCATCCATCTACAGAATTCAGATCTGCACACCTTCCTGGAAAGTACTAAAAATGAAATAATGCAGGACAACATGACACAGGAAGTTCTCGAAAAAATGATTTATCTGATTCTGGCGTACATTCATCACAAAGACAATCATTATTCAAACCTTCAACATTCCAACCATGGTGATACAAGTTATGCAGAAACATCAGTACATTGAGCGTAATTCCAGAAAGATTTATGACGAGCAACTATATGGACATCAAGCGATTAAGTTCCTTTATTCCAATATCAGAGAACAATCTCCCTGGTTGTTCCGCAGATTAACCAGCGCAAGGATTTCCCGTTTTCTGGCTTACCATAATTATAACGGCATTCTTTCCCGGAAAATGAAAGACCATCTTCATCTTCAAAATATAATGAATCTCAATATCGAAGAATTTGTTGATCCTCCTGAAAAAATGGACTCACTCAAGAAAATATTCGAGAGAAAAATTCGTTACTGGGAGTGCCGGCCCATGCCCAACGATCCTCTGGCTATCGTAGCTCCGGCAGATTCACGCATGCTTCTTGGATCCTTTGCGGAAACATCCAGCATCTTTATTAAGGGAAAATTCTTCGATTATGAAGAAATGCTTGGCCCGAATAAAACGACATGGCTTCATACGTTTCATGATGGCGACTTTGCTGTGTTTCGTCTGACCCCGGAAAAATATCATTACAACCACACGCCCGTCGCCGGCAAGGTCATTGATTTTTACCCTATTACGGGCAGCTACCATGCCTGCAATCCCGACGCTGTGGTATCGGTAGTCACACCCTTCTCCAAAAACAAGCGGATTGTCACTATTCTGGATACGGATATTGAAGGGGGTTCTCAGGTGGGAATTGTCGCCATGATTGAAGTCGTCGCTCTGATGATCGGTGACATTGTCCAGTGTTACAGTGAGAAAGAATACTTAACCCCTGTACCGGTCGGTACGGGAATTTTTCTGAAAAAAGGAATGCCGAAAAGCCTGTTCCGTCCCGGAAGCAGTACGGTGGTCCTTATTTTTCAGAAAAACAGGATACGGTTTGCAGATGATATTTCCGCTAATATGTTTCATCCTGATGCGCACAGCATTTTCTCAATGTCTTTTGGTAAATCACTGGTAGAAACGGAAGTCAACGTCAGGTCATACATAGGCAGTGCGTATGTCCATAAGAAATTATATTGATAACGAATTTTTTTAAGGAGGTGTTTGATGAACAGTTATAAAGCTAATTGTGTTCGCGATGCGCTAATCAGTAAAATGAAAGAATTGCTGGCATCCGCAGACAATACCATTCGGAAGCTTAAAATCAATGATGATAAATTTGCTGATCCCTGTGATCGGGCCGTTGAAGAGTCCAGCAAAGATATTGAACTGAACTGCCGAAGCAAGGAATGGAATTTGCTCCTTGATATCAAAGAAACTATTCTCCGCATTGATCATGGACTTTATGGCATCTGCGATCATTGCGGATGTCCGATATCTCAGAAAAGACTGAGAGTTGCGCCAATGAGCAAGTTGTGTGTTGATTGTCAGGAGAAAATTGAAACAAAAGAGAAAATAAAACGTCGGCACTCCCGCATAAACGGAATTTCATACAACAATGCCTGATGAGATATTTGTATTCATTATTTTTTCAGTTCTTGCCCTGACGTACAAATGGGCATTTCGAACCTTGCCTGAAGAAAAGTGGCAGATCATCGCCTGTTTTCCGGAAAGGAAATTAGAGAGCGGGCAGTGGACGGGATGGAATCTAACGTGGTACGGCTTCTTTAATGCAATGGCTGTTTTATTTGCTGTTTCCATAGCCATCATGTTGCTGGGTTCATCATCAGCACCACTTATTCCCGTTTTACTTGTCTTAACTTTTCTTCTTTTCATTTGCCTCTGGGCCGGGAAAATGCTGGCGTGTCTGATTGAAAAAAAGCGCAATACCGCGACAGTCGGCGGAGCTTCTTTCGTGGGTATCATCATAGCACCGTTTCTTTTGTATCTCTTAAAGTTGGCCGGCAAATATTACTTTGATTTCAATATTTCCATAATCGCGATATTGTCCGTGATGGCCATCGCGTATGCTTTTGGCGAGGGAATCGGCAGATTGGCCTGCATAAGTTTCGGGTGCTGTTATGGAAAACCCCTGAAAGAATTTTCTTCTTTTTTTCAAAAATATTTCAATCATTATAGTTTCATCTTTACAGGTAAAACAAAAAAAATTGCCTATGCGCATGCACTGGACGAGCAAAAAGTAATTCCTGTTCAGGCCATGACCACGATCATTTACAGTATAACGGGGCTGATCGGCTGTTATCTTTTTCTAAAAGGTTTTGCATCCATTGCTTTTGTGCTGACACTATCCGTTACTCAAATTTGGCGGTTTTTATCCGAATTTCTTCGCGCCGATTACCGCGGGCATGGCAAAATATCCATCTATCAGGTCATGTCCCTTCTATCCTGTTTATATGCTTTTACCGTTACTTACATATTTCACGAAGGACAGTTGACTAAACCAGATTTGTTTGCAGGACTGTCGATGTTCTGGAATCCGGGACTTTTTTTCTTCTTGATGGCTTTATGGATAGTTGTTTTATTCTACACTGGTAAAAGCAGAGTTACTTTTTCCTTAATTCAAATGAAGGTTGATGAAAAGGAAATCTAACGGATGTTAACGCTGAAATTAATTATGAAACGCAGAAAAGAAATTCCAACTTTTCAATTTCTTATTGATAGCAGATGTTCAATTTCCTTCATGTAACCTTTTTGTCTATAGTATCTTCTTTTTCGTCACGGGGACTATATTTGACGGCAAGGCTTCGGATGATCCCCAGACACAACAGAAGGAATCCAAAAGCGGCAATCGTTTCCCATAACATCTTTTGTTCGCCGTAAAGCTTTACGATTAATTCACGGATGACAAAGACAATCGCCGGATCAATCATGGTGCTTAAACGAAACCGATGCATCTCAAAATAGACAACAAAACTTCTGAACAACTCGATAATGACAAGAAAAGTCAGAATATTAATGACAATGACGTTGAACGATTGGCCTAGAGATTTTGTAAAGATAAATTCCTTGATCCCCCAAATCGTGTGAAACAGACCGACAAACAACACAGCAATAATAAAAAAGTCAGGATAATGACAATAATCTTAATAGCCAGATTAAAAACATAATTCATCGTTAGTTTTTTCATATTTTAAACAATCTCTAAAAAACCCTGGGAAGTTACCCGACTTCCCAGGGTGATACGCGGAGGGGACTCTACTCCTCCGGAGGAACAAATTAAGGAATCAGCAAAACTTTCTATTAGAAAGTAATTGTAAGCTTGTTGATGACCAAATAATCATCTTCAATTTTGTTATCTTCAATACCGGCTTTGTAATAATCACCTGTCTTTAAATAGCCGAATCCCAGCATATAGGACAGGTTATCGGTTATTTTGTAAGTACCGGTCAGATCAACTTCAAAGCCCTTATCACTGTCTCCGCCAAAATCCTCATCGGCTTGCGCATAAGAAAGGGACATTGCACCCGTGAACTGAGGCACAGGAGTTACGCTTGCTCTTACCTGACCGAAGATAACATTGTTCATTTCTCCGTTGACCGTCCCAAGCCAGGCATTATCGGCGGTAGCTGCGTTATAACCCTTAATTTTGCCTACCCAGGAATTCATTGGAGTGTTGTTGTACATGATCAAACAGGGATCCCAATCACGACCGCCGGTGAGGGCATCGTTAATTTCCTTCGGGTCATCGTCACCCTGTACATAAGCAAGAGAACCACCAACGCTGAACATACCGAATTTAGCATCAGCATCCAACCAAGCGGTCAGAGAGTTAATGTCCTGATCTTCAACCAAATCGGTCTCGAAATCTCTTTCACCCATAGCGTAGTTTATTTCACCCTGCATGGCTACAGGACCGAACTTAGCCTTGAAGTAGGGCTGCAGAACGTACATGTTTTGTTTGAAAGGCGCTGTGGTTTCGGTAAGGGCCAAACCTCTGTACTGGCGCACGCTGTTGTAGACAAAAAGAACGCCCGCTTCACCGGATGTTTTATCATTCTTGAATTCGAAAATGGGCCCTACACGGTAGGAATCGAAATCCCGGTCTTCATAAGAAGCACTGGTGTGATTAACAAAATAATCATTCTCTTCTTCCTTGGCATAAGCGAATACCATTTTAACCGGTCCGACCGGAACAATGTATTTAATCTGGCCGGTGGTCGGTCCTGAAGCTCTATTGCCCCAAACTGTACCCCATACATAATCCGGCATATAGCCGACCTGGAACAATCCTATAGGAGACGTAAAGTCAATATAAGCGATATCCCAGTCAACGTTCTGTGCATCGCCATTGTACGACTTACCATCGGACGTTGTAGCATAGTAGCTGGTTGAATCAGGCTCCCATGCTCTTTCCATAATGTCCACACGGGTGACCAGTTTCAAAGCGGGAGATACGACAAAGTCTGTTCCTAATCGGAATCTCTGATAAAAGAAAGCCGTGCTGGGATCGTTACCATCAGAACTATCCTTGACATCGGTTTTATCCAAGTACATTCCTGCGGCGTAGTATTCGCCTTTAAACTTTACATCCATTGCAAAAGCTGACACGCTAAAGCACCCGACCAAGACCATTGACAACCAAAACAACCAAAATCGCTTCATGTTTTCCTCCTAAAATAAAATTATTTGAGCAATTGCTGTGAGGGAAATACATATATTTTGTTACACACTGATGACAGACCCGTTAAAATACGAAGAAAGATACTTTTTAAATTTGATTTAATCACGTCTAAACGGCATCCAAATTGTAAATCTTTTTTAAATTGGAATCCTTCCCGACCACACATTTCTCGCAGAAGCATACAAAAATTCATCTGAGTGCATTTAATAAATCTAATTGTTATTGCTATAGAAAATATCATAATTTAACAAAACTGTAACACGAATTAAACAATAGACTGATAAACTTATATAATGTTTAAACGTTTTTCTATTATATTAATATTATCAACAGTATCTTTTCTCTGTTTTTACTATTTTTTTTGCAACAGATTCCCCGAACCGGTATCGTCAATTGAAAAACTGATTATGCATCAGGATGTCTCAACGCAATGGCACACAATCAGAAAAAAAAAGGTAAAGGGAGTAGCTCTTGTTGTTCATGGTTTGAATCTAAACCCGGAGAGAATGCAGTGCATTATCAGTGAGCTCAATGGTGCCGGTATTGATGTACTGAACCTTTCTCTGCGTGGACATGGTAAGAACTATACAAAAAATAAGCATCTCTCCGAAGCTCAGGCCAGACTCGAGTCTTTTCAAAACGTAACGTATCGTTTATGGATGAATGAAATTTACACAGCTCATCTTAAAGCAACGAAAAGAGCGCTCAAAAAACGTGTTCCCGTCTTCTTTGTGGGTTTTTCTTTGGGCGGGTTGATGGGGTGTGATCTGCTGCTTTTGCAAAACGATGTGTCGTATGACCGCATGATTTTGCTTGCTCCCGCTTTAAGCGTCACCGTTGAAAGCTACCTGTTAAAAGTTTTGATGCCTTTTCCCAATATGGTTATCGACAGCTTATCACCCATCTACTATCGCTCAAATGAAGGAACACCTATGGCGGCCTACAAATCTTTATTTGAAGCGGTTGATTATTTTAATTCGAATGCCAATAAAAAACTGAACAAGCCAACGATAATTTTTATCGATGAAAACGATGAATTTGTTCCTTTCTTAAAAATAAAAGAAATTATCACGCGGGAAAAACTTGATCAATGGCAAATTTGTGTTGTTCGTAAAGACAATCACATCAGTGAAAACGTCTCGCATCATCTAATCATTGACCGGGAAAGTGTCGGCCCGCAAATGTGGAAGCAAATGAAAAACACCATAAAAATGCATATCAATACTAAACATTAAAATCGCCGGATATGCTCGGAAACAGCACACTATTAAATAAGTTTTCATTTGTCATGTTCAATATGCATTAGCCACACAATGCTTCATTTCCCTTAAAAAACAACCATAAAAAAAGGCGGGGTTTTGACCCGCCTTTTTTCTGATCTATTCATGAAGATTTTTTATTCTTCTTTTTTGGCTTTCGCTTTTGTTTTGCCCTTGGTTTTTGCTTTTTCCTTCTTTTTCTCATCCGAAATGAATTCCAGAATGGAAACAGGGGCATTGTCCCCGTAACGGTAACCGACCTTGACGATTCTCGTGTACCCGCCCGCGCGATTGCGATACCGTTCAGTCAGTTCACCGAAGAGTTTACCGACCATATCTTTATCACGAACCACGG
>CAYZLL010000078.1:0-11770 GCA_964479225.1 uncultured Smithella sp. | reverse complement strand
TGAAGTGGATTTCATATATGTTGCACCGCAATATGTCAAGAAATTATTTTCCGATCCATTCATTCCGCCAAGAGCTTGTTTCTTAAGTCTAAACGTGCTACCCTCCAACATCTTTAATATTGGAATTACAAAGGAGTTTTGGATGTTTGAAGAAATAATGCCCAACCTTTACCGGATTGTCATCCCCCTGCCCAACAGCCCGCTGAAAGATCTGAATTCTTATGTTATCAAAGCCGATAACCGGAATCTGATTATTGACACCGGTTTCAATCGCGGTGTCTGTTATGAGGCAATGGAAAAAGGTCTGCGTGCTCTCGATATTGATTTATCCAAAACAGATTTTATGCTGACGCATATGCACTCCGACCACACAGGACTTGTTTCCAGATTATATACCGATACCAGCATCGTTTATTTCAGCAGAATCGATTCAAAAGTATTCGATGAGTCTATCGATTGGCAAGCCATGCTGGATTATGCTCTGCATAACGGTTTTGAACTGGAAGAACTGATGAAAGCGGCCCAAAGCCATCCCGGATTCAAATACCGTCCCCGGAAGATTCCTGAATTGACCCTGCTGGATGACGGCAGTATCATTGAAATAGGCGATTACAAGCTTCGCTGCATCCTTACGCCCGGACACACGGAGGGACATATCTGTCTGTATGAAGAAGAAAAGCAGTTCCTCTTTTCCGGCGATCATGTTCTTTATGACATCACACCGCATATCGAATCCTGGTCTTATGAAGTTAATTCTTTGGAAAATTATATGCAGAGCCTCGACAAGGTGCGGAATCTTCCCGTGAAGCTGGTTCTCCCCGGACACCGCAACTTATTTACCGATCTCCAGGCAAGAACAGACGAATTGAAAAAGCATCACGAAATCAGGGCTCAGGAAGCACTGGAGATTTTGGGCAAAAACACCATGAGCGCTTATGAAATTGCCGCGGGGATGACCTGGGATATCGATTGCGCAAACTGGGAACAATTTCCCGTCGCCCAGAAATGGTTTGCCGTCGGTGAAACCATCGCCCATCTGCTTTATCTGGAAAGTAAAGGACAAATCAAACGGCACAAGGGCGAAAAAACCGACACCTATTCATCTCAATAAAACTATTTCCCGGTTTACACGTGTTTGTTGAGCCACGCGATGACGTCGCTGAATACTTCTTCCCGGTTTATTTCGTTGAGCATCTCGTGGCGGCCGTCGGCATAGAATTTCAAACTGATATCCCTGATGCCTGCGCTTTTCAGCGAGTTATAAACCTGAGTCACACCTTTTGTATTCGCACCCACGGGATCTTTAGCACCCGAGAAAAGATATATGGGCAGATTCTTCGGTATCTTCGCTATATTGTCCTGTTTGTTGATATAGCCGAGACCGCCCAGAAAGTCGCAGAAAAATCCTGCCGCAAAAACTCCGCCACAAAACGGATCGTTGATGTATTTATCCACTTCCGCGTTGTCGCGGGAAAGCCAGTCAAATTCTGTCCGGTTAGGTTTGAAAGCGTTGTTGAACGCGCCAAAAGAAAGTTTGTTCATTATTGCGCTCTTTGCTTTCCTGCCGTGAAGTTTCGCATCTATCTTCGCGATACAGTGACCGACTTTACCCGTCATCCCCGGATCACCTCCCGTACCGGAAAGTATCAGACCGGTAAGTTCATTGCCATAAAGCATGGAATAGTTACGCGAAAGAAATGATCCCATACTGTGACCGAAAAGAAAGAAAGGTTTATTCGGATTTTCTTTCTTGATGATGCCGGTCAACGTATGCAGATCATCTACAGCCTTTGCCCATCCGTTTTCGTCAGCAAAATATCCGAGATAATCCTTCGACTCGATAGTTTTTCCGTGTCCCCGATGATCATTGGCATAAACCGCATACCCTGCCCCGGTCAGCGCCTCAGCGAATCTTTCATAACGCGCGGCGTGCTCCGCCATCCCGTGAGCAATCTGCACGACAGCTTTTAAATCGGATGGATTATTTGGCATCCACTTGTAAGTAAAAATTTGGACATTATCGGATGATGGAAAGGTCAACGTTTCTTTTTTCATCTCTATTCCCCCTAAATTATTGAATGATATTTTACTCAAACACTCTTGGATTACTTGCTATCAAAAAACATAACTGCAAACAACCGGTCAAACTACCTGATGACAGACAGACGGGGAACAAGTTCAAAATCAAATGAAATGATTCCCACTTTACTTCTGATTTTTAAGGGAATCTTTTTATCATCGTCAGTCACCCTGATTTTCAGTTGTACGTTTTCATTTTTTTTTGCTGCCTTTTTCAGGTCATCAGACATTTTTGTATCCGGCGTAATGGCAATGGCGTTATAAGTTTTGCCGGCAATCTTCATCTGATTTTTTTTACCGACTATTGCTCTAAACTCAATGTTTTTCTGCCCGTCAGTCAGCGGTATATAAATTATGGAGCCTTCTTGCAGGTTTTGCAAACGAAGCACATAAAAAAGCGCCAGGGGATCGAAAGTGCCCGGTGAAATACTAACTGGTTTGCTTTTCTTGCCGAAATTGGAATAGGTGGCCTGCATATTTTGCCAGTCAAAATTTATGCTTGCATCACGCGGATGCTTGCTGATCGTTTTTTTTTTGTAAAACAGACTTCGGTACATACCGGTATCGACATAGGAATCCTGTCGTTCACGCACCTTATAGATCAAATCAACCCCGGGGCTGGTTTTCGTAATCATCACAAAATGATAAGCATCCACGCCGTTGATGCTGGTTTTCGGAAAAACTTCCAGTGTAAGTTCGCCGGCGGGTATGTTTCCCCACATCCCTTTATACACCAGTTTCTCTCCGGGTTGGAAAGGCATCTTTTTGCGAGGCATCTCCCCGGCGCTGATATTGTCCGCAAAGTTAAAAATGATCAGAGGCAGGACAAAAATTACAATCCATCTTGCCAAACGGCAAAATATCTCGAACACACCGGAAAACGTTTCTTTATTTCTATTCTGAGTTCTCATTGATATTCAACACTTTTTACGGCTCGTTTCAGTGACAGTATCCTCTGGTTCTTGCCGCTTCTATTATCCCGCAATTTCCCAGCGCGCAAGCTTTTTGCGCGTCAAGACATCCTGGCTGAATATTCCCCATATTAAAATGCAAAGAGGCCCGGTTATAATAGGCATAAATATGATTGGGATTAAGCATGGTTACACTGTCGAAATCATGAATGGCTTTTCGATAATCACCCAGCCTGGCCAACAGAAGACCGCGATTAAAATAAGCAAGGACGTAATCCGGTTTAAGCCTGATCGCTTCGTTAAAATCTTCCATGGCCAATTGATGCTGCCCTTTTTGAATATAGAGATTCGCCCGGTTGTTATAAGCTTTAACATAATGAGGATTGACGGCAAGGGTTTTGTTAAAATCATGAAGCGCCTGCTCCGTCCGGCCGTATTTCAAATAAATAGCGCCCCTGTTATTATAAGGACTATCCTGATCGGGCTGCAATGAGATGGTCTTGTCAAAATGATAAAGAGCTTGGCTGTCCCTGCCCTGTTCATAAAATGCCAGTCCCAACTGATTGTTGGCCAACGCGTTATTTTTTGTCACGCTTAACGAATGCGTGAAAACCGTCACACTGTTTTTCCAGTAGTGACATTGCTGCCATGTCAGTAATATCAGCAGTGAAAGCAAAATGAAGGCCACCGGAGGCAGGACATACTTTTTTAGACTCTCGCCTCTGATTATGGAAGGGATTCCCCACGCAAGCATAAAGGCAATGCCCAACGAAGGCACATAAGTATAGCGATCCGCCATGGCCTGCGAACCGACCTGCACCAGACCGATGACCGGCACCAGTGTTCCCAGATATATAAACCAGCCGACAAACAGGAAAGGTTTTCTTCTGATGTGATAAATAGCGATCAGTGTGATGACTAAAACAACGGCTGCGGAAAACAAAATTTTCCAAAGCGGCAGCAAGGGTTCATAAGGATAAAACACGGCCAGATTCACCGGCCACAATAGTTTTCCCAGATACGAAGCATAAGCAACGATAGCATTCGAGGCGCGAATCATAAACGGAACATAATCCAGCGAGGCCACCGTTCCTTCTTTGGATTGCGCCCAAACCGCAGCGGCACTGGCGGCCAGACTCACACAGAAAAAAGGAATTTTTTCCACGATCAATTGCATCGCCGGGTAAAAGCCGTTTTTTGTTTTCTCATGATATTGTTTTCCCCACCGATGGAGCGGCCAGTAATCCAGCAGCAGCAGAACAAAGGGTAACGTCACGGCCATAGGTTTGGACATCAACGCCAGAACAAAGAGCAACAGACAAAGAACATAACGGGAAATCTTTTTTTCATCCGCGTAAAAAGTGTACGCATAAAAACAAAGGACCGTGAAAAAAAGATTTAAAACATCTTTGCGTTCCGCGGCCCAGGCTACCGATTCGACGCGCAGCGGATGCAGAGAAAATAATGCCGCGGCAAAGGCAGCCGGCCAGATGTGACGGGTTGTTTTATATAAAAAAAGAAATAAAAATATTGTACTGCCCATGTGCAGCAAGAGACTCATCAGATGATGTCCTGAAGCATTGGCGCCGAAGAAACGCCAGTCCAGCATGTGAGAAAGCCATGTCAGCGGATGCCAGTAACTGAAATACGTCGTCGTTAAAGCCCATTGGACAGTTTGCAGATTGATTCCCTGCTGAACCTGGACATTTTCGGTAATGTATCCGTTATCGTCAAAATTGATAAACTCATTGGCCGCAATAGGACTGAAGGCAATCAAAGATGTGACCATGAGAAATATGATAATCAGATAATGATATTTACTATTCATGATAACCTGCTGTAGTTTCTTTTAACATATGTCCGTTTATAGGTCAGTAGTTTTTTTATCTCACCTTGACACATTCCGGAAAATTATTTATTCACGTTGACAAAATTAAATTTATGGCTGTGGTGAACAAATGGGAAAAATCTTTACGAAAAAAAATGTTCTTTTCGGATTTCTGCTGGTGGCTTTTGTAATCGTTTTTGAAATCATACTGGCACGTCTTTCTCTGCCCGCGTGGCCTGCCTTTATGGTGATGATTTTCTTCTTCGTGATTCATGAGCATACAGAGCAGATCCTCCCCATTCTCATCGGCGGACTTGCCGGAATCGCCTGCGTTGTGCTGTGCGGGAAGTTTATTGCAATCCTTCAGCCTGCAATCGGGCATGAAGCGGCCAAACTTCTCTTCATCGGACTCTTTGTTTATTCCATTGTTCTTTTGAAGGATGCCATTCCGTATGTATTCAACAGTTATGCGTTCATGTTTTTTCTTGTCGCAGCCCTCGCCCTGCCCACGGCTAAAGTTTCCCCTTATGTATGGATGGGTGTCGAGTTTATTGTCGGCGGCATCTTCATTCTGGGCATTCTGGGAATGAACCGTTTGGTTGCCGCGATTCTCAAGGATTCATGACGGCTTTCTGAACGGATATCTGTTGCCGGACACTTCGTCGATCAATTATTGACATCAAGGCATGACCCGGTCGATTCCCAGTATGCCATAACGTTCCACGGGTACACGACACAATACGAAAGGCAACGGGCCCCATAAATGTGAATAAAATCCGGAACCGGCTTCCTTATTCATCGTACTCACCACCGCCTTCAGGGGAATCTCCTTAATTGCTATTATTTTTTGGGAAATATTCCCCGGTAAGGAGAAGGTGTAATTGTTGTTCTGAGGAATGGCTACAACATCCCCCGGTGCAAGATTTAAGTTATTACGTTCACTCGCTTCTCCACCCTTGAGTTCCATGTAATATTGAAAACCCCAATGTCCCTGGAACCATAATTTACCGCCACCATGACCGTATTCGGATGATATTTTGGCCGCTGCATCGCGGGAAGAATTTGCCAGTGCGAAATCTCCCTGAACCGTTAACAGGGAAAAGCAAATGGCCGGTAAGGCAGGCCAGAATAAGATGTGAGAATTTTTCCACGGCTTTTTCATTCCATCAATGCGTCTGACCAATAATACGGCGGCAGCGGGAACCATGGGCAGGATAGACCTGCCGTTTATGCTCCAGTTAACAAATGCTGCAAAAAAGAATGTCCCTAAAATCCAGCAAAACAGTAACACATCATCAGCGTCCATTTTGTTTTTCCACAATGCGATTGCCGCAAGGACGAGAATATTGGCTCCGGCTACAAAAGCCAGACTAAACTGAAGAATAAACGACCATTTTCTTCCATCCAGACCATGCAGTGGAAAACTGCCTATCTTTTGCAGACAAGCCAAGCCTGCGATCAGCATCAACAGAACTAAAAACTGAATAATTAAAATCTTTTTTGACCATAAAAAAGAAAGGTAAAATAAAATAACAGATAAGCAGCCGCCCGTAAAAGCGATCCCGATAAATCCATGCATGACACGGCCGGTTTCCCGGTGACTGCGAATTTCTGTCGCGAAAGCACCTGCATCTAGCAACAATCCTTTTCCGTAAAGCATATACGTCTGCCATTGATACCCCAAGAGAACAATGACCGGTATGGCCAGATAAATGAGCCACGAACCTATTTTGCGTTGCTTTATCAGTGCGTAAAAAGGCAAGAGCAACAACAGACTCATTCCGAAATATTTCGTTAGAGCGCTCAGGGCAATCAGCACAGATGAAAGAAAGAGGATTTTATGATCGTTGTTTTCCAACCCGCGCATCCAAAGTACAACCGCTCCTGTCCAGAAGGCAAGCATCATCATATCACACATCACCGTCGTACCGGAGATAAGGAAGACCGGCATGCCCAATGCCATGATGCTGGCCAACAGCGGCCTGGAACAGAGTCTGCGCGCGAGAAAATATGTGCCCAGGACAGCGGCTATGGCGGGGATCAGAAAAGCGATATGTAATACCAACTCGCTCCACCCAAATATGGCTGCGATAAACGCGATATAGTAACAGGTCAGGGGCGGATTTTTGGTAACCTCCCACATCCCCATTTTTGCATCATACCAGTTCACATAAAAGCCGTAAGGATTTTCGGGGTGATTCTGGATATGCTTCGCCGCCCAAATGAAGAGAGGATCATCGATGTGAAATGCTTTTGTCGCATAAGGAGCCAGCAAGATGATGGTAAGCGTTGCCAGAAAAAACAAAGACCACTTTGTTGACCAATTAAAGTTACCAGGCAAGGAATTTCTGATTTTTGAGATGTTTGACTCTTTCATGTGTAATTACTCTGATGAATTCAAAATCCAGGTGTCGCCATAGCAATGCAACTGACAATCTCGTAAACTATTTTGCACTGGTCGCGTTCGTCAAAAGCGTGAGGTGAAGAATCCGCCCGGCAACGAGACAAATACGTTCAAAGCGTGATCGATTGATAAGAACTTTTTTTCTTGAGAAAAACTATATTGAGCAGACCTTGTTGTGTCAAGAAGATTATGGGCATAAAATATCCCGGCACCGATGTAATCCTTTTATGCACATTCCGACATTGCTTCGTTTAACTTTAAATTCCTCTTTAAAAAAATATTAATAAATTATATAAGCAAAAAGAATACGAAATTTGGAGGACAAATCATGAAAAAAATTAGTTCCGTTGTTACTTTATCATTACTTGTTATGTTTCTTGTTGCCTTTTCTTTTCCGACATTTTGTTTTTCAGAACAACCAGACAGTAAAGTATGGGAGTCTTTTGCCAGTGGAAGATTTTATAATAAAAAAAATATATCTAAATCAGCCAATATTATAAACGTTTGGACTTACTCCATTATAACCAACGATGTTCGAAAAAAAAGATTGGAAAACATGAAGCAACGTGAGGAAATAAAAAAATATCAAAATTATGACCATTACACGGCGCTAAGTAAAATTGATTGTCAGAAGAAAATGACGAGTCTTGAAAAGGTCGTAGATTATGACAACAAAGGAAAAGCCTTAAACACTATCGTAAATCAAAATAGTCAATGGGGATTTATTCAACCGGGCAGTGAAGACGAAAAACTATACAACAAAGTTTGTGCGAATCCGATAAAACCATAAAAATATTAGGAAGATGGAGAGATATTTCTTCAGGTCGTATAAAAAAATAAAGCACCCCGCTGGCAAACCGGTTCGCTCTGAAAAATTGAAAGCGCTGATATGTTCTTATGGCTTTTTCCCGTGGTGTCTTACCAGGAATAAACTGGACAAACCAATGCACAGCAGACCGCCCACAGACCAAGCGCTTATACCGGTTGCAGCGGGCACAAGATACAGCGCGGCGGCGCCGACGGCGGGCCCGATAAACTGGCCTGCCCCGATCATCGCTTCATGAACACCGGCGTTGGCGCCCTGATTTTCCGACACATTCATGGAATAATAAAGGGATGAGTAATAAATGAGTCCGATTGACAGTCCGAATCCAATTTGCGCGATCAGGAGAAATCCAACCGACTGCGCCATCAGCATTCCGAAAAAACTGACGATCATCACAAAGAAAGAACCGGCCAGCCACTGAAACCGGTAATGCCAGCCTGTCCATTGCCAGAAGGTCACAAAGGCTGTCAGACGGGCAAACATCCAGACAGAACAGACAATGCCCGCCATTGCGGTGGAAAGGGAAAGTTTTTCTGCAATGGAAGGAATTAAAGGAATGACGGTGTTGATCGCCACATATGAAAAAGGATTGGCAATCCAGGCCAGCCTGATGAAATGCCCGGTTTCGGCATGGCAGGATTCCGGTGTCAATGCCTCCGCGTCAAATTCAAAAGCATTCTCCTGTTTCAGCCATCCGGCGGCAAGCGGCATCAGAGAAAGTTCAATGACCGTAATCCCGAGGGGAATCCAGAATAAACTGGCCATACCGAAATTCTCAATCAGCATACCCGCGGTAAAGTAGCTTATAAAACCACCGACAGCCCATGTCACATTATAAATGCCGACCATCTTCGGCAGTGCCCTCCCTGCCCTTTCGCTGACGAGAATTTCCAGTGCCGGCCACATCAGGCAAATTCCGACTGTCCAGAAACAATACACCGATATTTGTTCGGTCGGGGTAGAAAGCATCACACCGAGGATCATTGATAAAATAACGATACAGGCACCTATGAAAAGCAGTTTGAGGGCACCGTAGCGCTGGGCCCATTTGCCACCCTGCCAGGACGCGATAATATAGACGAAACCGCCAAGCGCCGCTGTGGCCAGATTCGCCACTTCACCAAAGCCGAATGTGTTTTTTAAATAAAAGAACAGGAAATTGGAATAATAAACTGCGGCATAACAATTGATGAGTTCGATGAAATAAAGTAAGATTTTGACCCGACTGAGCATAATGGCCTTTTTAAAAAAAATAAAAACCGGTTTTCTGTACAAATTAAAGTCAGCCTCATTAACCTAAAATTCGGGAATTGTCACCATGATTCAAGGCAAAGCCAATACTTGACACAAATTGCTTGGGTTGTTCCTCAAACAATCTGCTCCATTGTATTCGGAAAGTACGGTTTACAGTGGCAGCCTAATTTATATATTTATAACAATAAATAAATAATTATTTACACAACACTGCCATGAATAAATAATTAATCCTGTTATTTAGTAATAATAGATAAGTTATTAATAAATAAGTGCAAATGCAATATTGATAATTCGCAATAATATTTACTGATTCAAATATCCTGATTTTACCGTCATTGGTATGCGATAAACTTCCGGTGTCAACCTGCAAGATTCATCCGACAAAGATTGTAACAATCAGGACGTTTTCATTCCCCAGCGCAAAGTGTTTGTGCGGTGAACGACTTCATCGTACAACCTTTCCAGAGGTTCAGCTAGTTCTTTCCCTTCCAGCACAGCGACGGCTGCCGCTACCGCTTCAATGGTGGACATGCCGTCAGCTCTATGAGGATCACGAAGCCTCTTCCTGCTTTTGTCCGGAACAGGCAAAACCAGCCTCGGCATGGCTTGAAACGCCGGCGGGCGGCTATATAACCGGCGGGCCTGTTGCCAAGTGGCGTCCAGAACGATTATGCGTTCAGGCGGCGGCAGTTCCGGCTGTGCGCCGGCGCCATCCGGCCACAGCAACCAGGTGTTTGACGCCCGCAGCAAAGTATCATCAAGCGGCGCAAGACCGATGCGATCTCCTCCTCCGCACGGAATTATTCGCGCATTGGGCATTGCCAGTTCTGCCAGTCGTCCAGTATTGCTCGGTCGTTCAGATTCCCAGATATGCCGCAAGATTAAAAACTCTGTTCGCGTTCGCACGGTGGGCAGAATCGGGCAGATACAGGTTTCCCTGCGCATGTAACAGCGAAAGCAGTGGGTGTTGTTATCACGCGGTTTCGATGAACGCATTAATCATCTCCGGCTGTATCTTTGTTCTTTTTTACCAGTGTGGCAACGGTTATCTTTGCGGAGCCGTACTTGTTTCTGATTTTATCCATGGCTTTGTCGATCTGCCTGTTTTTATCTGTTTGAAGATTATCCTGCACCGAATCAAAAAGTGATAATTGATCAGACGCAACGTCTTCATGAAATCCTGAGATGCTGATTCCGATTAACCTGACCGGATGGGACTTGTTCCAGTTTTGTTCCAGCAACCGGCAACCGGCCCGGTATATTTCTCTCGTTACGGATGTTGCCGGAATGGTTGTCTGCCTGGTGACAGAATGAAAGTCAGAATATTTCAGGGTGATATGAACCGTACGGCCTTCCTTGCCCTGCTTTCTTACAGTCATGCCAACGTCGTCGGCAAGTTCCATCAGGATCATTTTGGCCTTTTCAACCTCCGTGATGTCTTCCGGCAATGTTTTTTCCCGTCCTATAGATTTAACGTCATCCTCCGAATGGGCGACAACAGGCGAGTGATCAATTCCATTGGCGTGAAGATGAATCTCATTTCCCGCTTTGCCCAGTTCTCTGACGATGATTTTTGAATCAGACCCGGCCAGTTCCCCTATGGTCTTGATTCCCAAACGGTTCAGTTTTTCAGCGGTCCTTGGACCGACACCATACATTTCCTTAACCGGAAGCGGCCATAGTTTATTTTGAAGATCCTGCGGCCATAATTCGGTAATGCCCAGCGGCTTCTTCATTTCAGCAGCCATCTTTGCCAACCACTTGTTTCCGGCAATTCCTATTGAACACCAAAGCCCGAGACCATCTTTGATTTCATTCATGATTTTTTGCGCGGCATCCAGGGGCTTTCCGAACAGTCCCCCGCTCCCGGTCATATCCAGCCAGGCTTCATCAATGCTGTTTTGTTCCAGGGCTGGTGTGTAACCGGACAGCAGCCTCATCACTTCATCTGATTTCTGCCCGTAAAAATGATGATCCGGTGGAACGACTTTTAAATCAGGGCAGAGTTTCAAAGCTTCATGAAGAACCATGGCTGTCTTGACTCCGAATGATCTTGCCCCATAGTTTGCCGCAAGAATGATACCCGTGCGTTTCTTCGGATCACCGGCAACAGCTGCAGGAATTCCGACAAGAGAAGCATTCCTCGTCATCTCACAACTGATAAAAAAGGCATTCATATCTACAAGAAATATTACTCTTTGCGTGTTACCCACCTCCCCATCTAACGTTTTTTGATTATTCCGTTAAAACCGTTTAAACATTTCATTAAAAAAATATCAATAAAGAGACGTCAGAGATATTTGTTGTCAGGAACTGATATCAATAATTCATTTTATATATTAATAATTTGTATCACTGTTCTGTTTATTTTTAAATTCTGGCACGGTATTTTCATTAGTATAAAGGCAAATGAACAAACAAATTACCCCAAGGAGGTAACAGATCATGAAAAAGACAATGGCAAC
>CAYZLL010000077.1:0-11813 GCA_964479225.1 uncultured Smithella sp. | reverse complement strand
GCGAAAAATCGGCTACCCCTACTCCAGCGGCAATACTTATTGAGATACGGATTGAATCTTATTTGCTTGACGCATTACAGCATTTTTTACTATCTTTTCCAAGTATGTTAAGAAAAGGTAACTTCTGATGATTGAAAATCTGGTGAACAATTTATCCGTATATCTTGAAAGCTCGCTGCTTTTGGCGTTTGTGGCTTCCTATGTGGGCGGCGTTATCATCAGTTTCACACCCTGTACGTATCCTTTAATTCCGGTTACAGTGGGATTTATCGGCGCGCAGGGCTCATCATCCAGAGTGCGGGGATTTCTACTTTCGCTTTTTTACGTTTCAGGAATAGCCGTAACCTATGCGGCTCTGGGCGGCGTGGCGGCCTTATCGGGCAGGTTGTTCGGTCAGATGCAGACAACGCCGCTGACCTATTTTATTATGGCCAACCTGTGTCTGGTAATGGGCTTGTCCATGCTGGATGTTTTTAACATAACGCTGCCTGTGCCTCAAAAGCTGATGAAATTTTCCGGACGGGGCAACAAAAAAGGGTTTCTCAACAGTTTCCTGGTGGGAGCCGTGTCCGGCGTTGTCATCGGACCGTGTACTGCTCCGGCGCTGGGGGTGTTACTGGGTTATGTCGCGGTGAAAACAAATGTTTTACTGGGCATGGGACTACTGTTTGTTTTTGCCTTCGGACTGGGAACCCTGCTGCTGATCATCGGCACATTCGCCGGTTTTATTGCCGCCCTGCCCAAATCGGGAGAATGGATGAACAAAATAAAGTACGTATCCGGGTTAATATTGATTGGCGCGGCGGAATATTTCCTGTATGTTGCAGGAACGCTATCCATATAAAATGAGGAAAAAATGAAGAAAAAAATTGTATTAGCTTTTGCCTGCCTGTTTGTTTTTATCTCCGTTGCACTCGCCTTCGGACAATATAAACCGGGTATGTTTTCCAGACGGGATAAGATTCAGGCGCCTGATTTCACCCTCAAGGATATTGCCGGAAAAACATTCAGGCTCAGTTCGTTGCGGGGGAATCCGGTCATTGTATTTTTCGGCGCTACCTGGTGTGCCGCCTGCCGCGGTGAAATGCCTTATTATAAAAATCTATACCAGAAATACGCCCGTCAGGGATTGAAATTTATATATATTGATGTCAATGAGTCAACGCAAAGAGTGGCTCGCTTTGCTAAAGAGAACTCGTTTCCCTATCTGGTGCTGGTGGATGAAGATGGAAGTGTTGCGACTGATTATAACATCATCGGCGTACCGACGGTAATGCTTTTGGATAAAGAACGCAACATCATCGGAATCAGCCACCGGGTAGTCGATTTAAACGTTGATAAGTTTTTTCCTGCGATAAAGTAACCCGCAAGAATTTCTATAAATGAGGTAAGAACCATGACTGAAGAAAATTGGCTGCAAAATTTAACAAGATCGGATTCCGATAAATGGATTGGCGGCGTTTGCGGTGGTCTGGGTGAGAGCTCTCCCGTTCCTGCCTGGGCGTGGCGTCTGCTTTTTGTGACACTTGTCTTATGTTTTGGAACAGGGATTTTATTGTACATCCTGCTGTGGATTTTTGTTCCGGCCAAATCAAATAAAGGAATCTAATATGAAATTACAAAACGATATTTACATTTATGAATGGACCAACTCTTTTGAAAATAACTGCAACAGTTTTTACATCGGCGGTGGCGTGAATGCCTTGATTGATCCCGGCCTGACCGGCTATGTCCCCGATTTGCTGAACCGGATGGCCGCCGACGGCATCAAAAAAGAAGATATCCGTTACGTCATCAATACCCACTCACATCCTGACCATTTTCAAGGTTCAGAAATTTTTGATCAGGAAAAAATCAAGGTCGGCCTGCATACAAAAGAAATCGAATTTTTAAAAGGCGACGGGGGCGAACTGTACAGTCTTTTTGGAATTAACGCTCCGCGTATGAACGTAAATTTCCCACTGGAAGAAGGTGATCTGGCGCTGGGAGACCAAATCTTCAAAATTATTCTTGCCCCCGGTCATTCTCCCGGATCCATCGGCCTGTACTGGCCGGAGCAAAAAGCGCTGTTCTGCGGCGACGTGATTTTTGATCAAAGTGTCGGGCGCACCGATTTCCCTGGTGGAGATGGCGCCCTTTTAAAGAAAAGCATCTTGAATTTTGCCAAACTTGATCTTGAGTGGGTTTTCCCCGGACACATGGGCATTTTGAACGGCAGCGTCGCTATTCTGAAGAATTTCAATTTAATCATTAAGGGCATCTTCCCTTACATATAAAATTTGTATTACGGAGAAAAACCTTTTTATGGCCAACGAAGGAAACAAAGTCATATACTCCATGATCGGAGTAAGCAAAATTTACGAAAAGAAACCGGTGCTCAAAGATATTTACCTGTCTTATTTTTACGGCGCAAAAATCGGCGTTATCGGTTTGAACGGTTCGGGGAAAAGCTCTCTTCTGAAAATTCTCGCCGGCGTGGATGCAGATTTTCTGGGCAAAACCATTCTTTCTCCCGGTTATACCGTTGGTTATCTGGAACAGGAACCGCATCTGGATGAAAATAAAACCGTACGGCAGATTGTGGAACAGGGCGTGCAGGGCACGATGGACTTAATCCACGAATATAACGAAATCAACGAAAAGTTTGCCGAACCGATGTCGGATGACGAAATGGCCAAGCTCTGTGAAAGACAGGGCACCGTGCAGGAAAAGCTGGACGCTCTGGATGCCTGGGATATTGATTCCCGTCTGGAAATGGCAATGGATGCCCTGCGCTGTCAACCCGGAGATACGCCGGTAAAGGTTCTCTCCGGTGGTGAAAGACGTCGCGTCGCGTTGTGCCGTCTGCTACTGCAGAAACCGGACATTCTTCTTTTGGATGAACCAACCAACCATCTGGATGCCGAGTCCGTCGCCTGGCTGGAACATCATCTGCAGAAATATGAAGGCACCATCATTGCCGTCACGCACGATCGTTATTTCCTGGATAACGTGGCCGGCTGGATTCTGGAACTCGATCGCGGACAGGGCATTCCGTGGCAGGGAAATTACTCTTCGTGGCTGGAACAGAAACAGAACCGTCTGAAAAATGAAGAAAAGGCAGAAAGCGACCGGATAAAAACATTACAGCGCGAACTGGAATGGATTCGCATGTCGCCCAAAGGAAGACACGCCAAATCCAAGGCGCGTATCAGTGCTTATGAAGAACTGCTGGGAAAAACGATGGAAAAAGAATCCGGCGCGCGCGAAATTTTTATTGCACCCGGACCACGATTGGGAGATCTGGTCATTGAAACCAAAGATGTGAACAAAGGTTATGGCGAAAATCTTTTGGTGGAGGGCATGACTTTTTCATTGCCACCCGGCGGCATCATCGGTGTTATCGGCCCCAACGGCGCAGGCAAAACGACTCTTTTCCGCATGATTACCGGACAGGAAAAACCGGATTCCGGCGTCGTTCGCATCGGCGATACGGTCAAACTGGCTTATGTTGACCAGAGCCGCGATTCGCTTGACCCCAATAAAAATATCTGGGAAATGATTTCCGACGGCCAGGACATCATTCCTATCGGCAACAAACAAATTAACTCCCGTGCTTATGTGTCGCGCTACAATTTCTCCGGAACCGATCAGCAAAAGAAAGTCGGAACCCTTTCCGGCGGCGAACGCAATCGTGTTCATCTGGCGCGTATGCTCAAGGAAGGTGGCAATGTTCTATTGCTGGACGAGCCGACCAACGATCTGGACGTCAACACACTGCGCGCGCTGGAAGATGCGCTGGAAAGCTTTGCGGGATGTGTCGTCGTCATCAGCCACGACCGCTGGTTTTTGGACAGAATCTGCACGCATATTCTGGCGTTTGAAGGCGAAAGCAAGGTCCTTTTCTTTGACGGCAACTATTCCGAGTACGAGGAAGATTATAAGAAGAGATACGGAAGTGCTGCTAACCAGCCGCACCGCATCAAATACCGCCAGCTCACCCGCAGATAAGAAGACCATTGCGTTCTTTTTTTTAAAAGACAGGGAGTTGATCTTTTATCAAGAAAAACATTGTCGAAGAAAATTTCTTTGCTTTCTGCCGTTATCTGGGAATATTAAATTCTTCTTGCACGCCCGGTGACTCCATCGTGGCAACGAGTACCGGTGTGCCGGTTTCCGACATGAACTGGGTCTATAATGAAATCCCTTTGAATGATAATGCCACGGATGCCGTTGCCAAAATCAAACAATATTATGAAAGATTACATCTTCGTTTCTGGTGGTGGGTTTACCCGATCGCGCAATCGCCGGAAACCGACAGGATATTAAAGAATGCGCGATTGCGTCTTCACACAAAAGCCACTTGCATGGCGGCCGATTTACAGGATTACGTATCAGATTCTAAATGCGCAGATAATATTAAAATAATTTCTGTGAAAAGCAAACAGGACTTGCTTGTGTGGAAAGATATTTCCTTTGCCGGTTTTGAAATCCCGGATTGCGCCAGAAAGCAATACGAAAGATTTGTTTTGTCTTTCGATTTAAGCAAAAAATCACCTCAAAAGCTTTTTATCGCCTGTTTTGATGAAAAACCTGTGGCTTCGTCGATGCTGTTTTTTCATAAAAAAACAGCAGGATTATATTACGTATCAACACTTCCTGACTATAGAAATAAAGGTTGTGGTTTAAAAATAACTCAGGCAGCAATGCAAGAATCAAAGATGGCAGGATTTAAAGACGTCATTTTACAGGCAACGCCTATGGGGCTTCCCGTTTATAAAAAAGCCGGGTTCCGGATATCGTGCCAGGCGCACATTTACAGGCTTTAAATTGGAAAAATCATTGATTTAATATTTATTTTTCTTGAAAATCCCGTGAAACTGAAACCAATAAACCATCAAAATCAATCAATATTTTATTGACAAACATTATTTGATTATTATAGTACTACCGAAATTAACTTGGATCGTTGAAGAAGCGTAAAATTTTTAATTTATCAATAATATCGGAGGTATATGGATAAAATGGAAAATAAAAACCGTAAAACATTTTTTATGTTCCTGATGGCGTTTTTAATCGCCTTTTTTATCGTTTCCTTTGTGGAAGTATTAAGATCTTCGTTCCTGCCTTCCGGAGCTCCGGAAATTCCTGCGGCAGTTGCTGTAGAAGGAATAACGCCTGGATCTTTTTCAGATTTGGCTGAACGCGTTAAACCGGCAGTCGTTAATATCAGTACCACAAAGGTGTTAAAAGGCAGAAGCCTGGGTAATCCGTTTGGCCGCTCCCCGTTTCGCGATTATTTTGGGGATGATTTCTTTAATCGTTTTTTCGGAGATATTCCTGAACGTGATTTAAAACAGAGAAGTCTTGGCTCGGGGTTTATTATCAGTGACGATGGTTATATTTTCACGAATAACCATGTTGTCGAAAATACTGAAAAAATTCTTGTAAAAATTTCTGACGGTAAAGAATATGAAGCAAAAATTATCGGTACGGATCCCAAAACCGATATTGCCTTAATAAAAATTAAACCTGACAATGGTTTGCCAACAGTAGAAATCGGTGATTCTGATGTTTTAAGAGTGGGGGAATGGGTGATTGCTATCGGTAATCCATTTGGCCTGGAACAAACAGTCACCGCCGGTATTGTCAGTGCAAAAGGTCGTGTGATTGGAGCAGGCACATACGATAATTTTATCCAGACCGACGCGTCGATCAATCCGGGAAACAGTGGTGGACCTTTATTTAATATGCAGGGGAAAGTCATTGGTATCAATACAGCTATTGTCGCGCAAGGGCAGGGTATCGGATTTGCCATACCCATTAATATGGCCAAAACAATTTTGACTGATTTGAAAACAAAAGGCAAAGTAACCCGCGGTTGGCTTGGTATTTCTATTCAGGATATTTCTGAAGATATCGCCAAAAGCATGAATTATAAAAATAAAGAAGGCGTCCTGGTAACGGATGTTTTCAAAGATGATCCGGCAGACAAGGCTGGCATCAAAGTTGGTGATGTGATTACTGAGATTAATGGAAAACAAATCAAAGATACTCACGATCTATTGATGACAACGGCCGCTCTGCATATTGGAGAAAAAGCGATTATTAAGGTTTTTCGCGACGGCAAAACAATATCTTTCACAACTGTTGTTGCTGAGCGCAAAGATAAGCCCGAAATAGCTTTATTGAAAAACTCGCAATCATATTTTGGTATTAATGTGCAGGAAATTACTAAAGAGCTTGCCAAGCAACTGGAAATTACGCAAGGCGTTGGATTAATAGTAACGGAAGTGGAAGAGGGCAGTCCTGCAGAAAATGTTGGTATCCAACCTCGTGACGTAATAATTCAAATCAACAAAGTTAAGGTTTCTACATTAAAGCAATATATGGCAGAGATGACCAAAGCAGCAGAAAAGAAAAACGTTATTTTACTTATTAAAAGAGGCAATTCCAATTTCTTTGTCGGGTTGCATTTAGAGTAATAGTTAATTTCTCACGAATAAAAAAGGCAGGCCATGAAACCTGCCTTTTTTATTATATTGATCATGGTCGTGAGCAGCAACGAAATCCTTTCAAACCATAGTCTAAACATACCTCAATAACTTGAATTTTTTATATTTTTAGTTCTATGTATTTCAAGCATATAGATAATGAAAATTATGTTTAATGAAACATTGTTTCATTTATTGCTTGACATTTAAAACAATGTTTCATATTTTATCTATAAATAAAATCTAAAACTTAATAAAGATTTCCGCTTTTGAATTAAAGCAACCTGGCCAAAACGATAAAACATTTTTTTGTTTTTTACCGGAAAGTCATTGCGTATCTGGAAATTAAACGAATGTACTTTTTAAACAGGAGAAACAGGAAATGGATATTATCAATTATTCGGATGAGCATAAAATATTCCGAGATTCTTTAAGAAAGTTTCTGGACAAGGAAGTCGTCCCCCACATTGAAGAGTGGGAAGAGGCGGGCATTGTTCCCAGGAGCATCTGGAAAAAGATGGGCGAGCAGGGCTTTCTTTGTACGAGCGTGCCGGAAGCATATGGCGGGCTGGGAGCCGACTTCCTTTATTCCGTCATCGTTACAGAAGAGACAACAAAAAGTGGTTTCTCCGGTCTGACGGCAGCTCTGCACAGCGACATTGTTGTTCCTTATATTACCGCATTTGCTTCCGAGGCACAAAAACATAAATATCTTCCCGGCTGCATTTCCGGCGACATCATTACCGCCGTAGCCATGACGGAACCCAACGCCGGAAGTGACCTGGCTGCCATGAAAACCACCGCCGTCGAAGACGGTGATCATATCATCTTAAATGGACAGAAAACATTTATCAGCAATGGCATTAACTGCGATTTAGTGGTGGTGGCAGCTAAAGACCCTTCAGAAACCAACCCTCATGCCGCCGTTGATCTTTTTCTTGTTGATGCCAGCACTCCCGGTTTTGAGAAAGGGAGGCAAATAAAAAAGATCGGCTGGCATAGTCAGGACACAGCGGAAATGTATTTTACCGATTGCCGAATTCCCAAGGAAAATAGAATGGGGGACAAAGGAACGGGATTCCTGAAACTCATGGAGAAACTTCAGCAGGAAAGGCTTGTTTGTGCCATTGGTGCCGTGGCGGCAGCAGAGCTGATTGTGGCCATGACGATCCATTATTGCAAAGAAAGGACTGCATTCGGGAAACCTATTTCCAAATTCCAGCACACCCAGTTTGAAATCGTCGAGATGTCCACCGAAACAAAATTGGGACGAACCTTCATTGACAAGCTCATCATGGATCATGTCGAGGGTAAAAACGTGGTCGTCGAAGTATCTATGGCCAAATACTGGACGACTGATATGGCTTTTAAAGTTGCCGACCGGTGTCTCCAGCTTTTTGGCGGCTATGGCTATTGCGACGAATATCAGATATCGCGCGCGTGGCGGGATATCCGGGTCACAAGAATATTTGCCGGAACGAATGAGATCATGAAGATGATTGCTGCCCGTTTCATGGGTCTTTAAAGGAGACTGTCGATGCCGGGACCACTGAGCGGTTTAAAAATTCTGGATTTTACAACACTCCTACCTGGACCATACGCAACAATGATTCTGGCTGATATGGGTGCCGATGTGCTTCGCGTTCTCTCCGACTCCTACCCCGACATGGCTGCTTTCTTGCCACCATTTCTACCCGACAGCAATTTATCCTGCAACCTTGCCTACATGGGAAGAGGGAAACGCTGCATGAACCTAAACCTCAAGACAGCTGGCGCCATCGAGATAATTCACCGGCTTATTAAAAAATACGATATCGTCATCGAGCAGTTCCGTCCCGGCGTTATGGCCAAGCTGGGTTTAAGTTATGAAGATCTTAAGAAAGTAAATCCTTCCCTGATTTACTGTTCTCTCACCGGTTACGGACAGACAGGACCTCTCGTAGGTCGGGCAGGTCATGACATTAATTATTTAGCCCGCTCCGGACTTATGGATTATTCGGGAACAAAAGATAACGGACCTTCTCTTACGGGTATGCAGATTGCCGACGTAGCATCCGGTTCCAATAACTCTGTCATCGGCATCCTGGCAGCGGTGATTCACCGCAAGGATACGGGTAACGGACAGCATATCGATATTTCCATGACCGATGGCGTCATGGCTTTCAACTCCATGATGGCCACAACCTACCTGGCGGGAGCAGCTGAACCAAAAAGGGAGCAGGAACTTTTAAACGGCGGCTCACTCTATGATTTTTATGAAACAAAAGATGGGCAATACATAAGCTTCGGCGGTCTGGAAGCACAGTTTTTCGCCGCCTTTTGCCGGATCATCGGTCGGGAAGATCTGGCCCCGCATGGTATTATCCCGTTTAATCTGGAACAAGTTAAAAAAGAAATCAGGGATATCTTTCTAAAAAAGACACGGGATCAGTGGACGGAAATTTTTTCGCACGTGGACGCCTGTGTGGAACCGGTTCTTTCGCTGGCGGAAGCAATCGCCGATGAAAATACACGTGCGCGCGAAATGATTGTGGAGTTCACTCTCCCCTCAGGGAAAAAATTAAAACAGGTTGCCAACCCCATCAAGTTCTCCGACACAAAACTTGAATATCGCTCTATCGGTTGCCTGGCTGGCACTCACACGCGAGAAGTTCTTCTCGAGATTGGTTTTACGGAAGAAAACATTAAGAACTATGAAAAAGAAGGTGTTTTTAGTTGATGCGTCACTAAATGTTTTTTTAATTATTAAAAAAGGAGGGCACGATGGCAGATAAATCAAAATTAGGGATGGAGTTTCCGTCCTACTCTTTTGAAGTAGAAAAGGGAAAGATAGCCGAATTTGCTATGGCCATTTCCCAGAAAGAAAACAAAGATCAGCTAAATCCAATTTATGCAGACCGGGAAGCAGCGAAAAAAGCCGGCTACAGTGACATCATCGCTCCCCCAACTTTTCAGACCTGTTTCCCTCTCTGGGCGGCCGGTGGACTATTGCCGCTCATTCAAGCCCTGGGCATCGACCTCATCAGGCTTCTCCACGGCGAAGAGGAATATAATTACTTTGGCACGATTCATCCCGGTGATGTCATGACGGGAAAATCTAAAGTCGTCGAGATGTACGAAAAAGAAAAAAAAGACAAACCGGGTAAATTTATGGATTTCACAGTAATTGAAACAGAAATCCACAATCAGCGGGGAGAACTTGTTGTAAAAACCCGTTCTACACTGGTAGAAAGATAAAGGAGGAAGCCATGGCAAAAAAAATCTATTTCGAGGATGTAAATATCGGTGACGCTATGCCCACTTTCACATCCGCTCCTATCACCAGAACTCACTTGGTTCGTTACGCCGGTGCTTCCGGAGACTTTAATCCCTTACACCATGACGAAACGTTTGTGGCTTTATTTGGAATGAAGCGGGTTATTGCCCACGGAATGTTCATCATGGGTATAACAGGCAATGCCATCACTCAATGGATTGATAATAAATGTTTAAAAAATTTTAAAGTTCGTTTCTCCGGAATGACCGAACCGGCTGATTTGACGGACTTTGAAAATACAAAAGCCCGTGCTACAATCACCATTACGGGTACGGTTGTAAAAAAATTTTCGGAAGAAGGAGAAAATCGCATACAGTGTGAACTTCAGGCTGCCGATGCTCTGGGAAACGTAAAATTGACCGGTAGCTTTATTGCCGCTCTTCCTTCGAGATAGCAATTATAAGTTACCGACTCTACATTTTAGACTGTCGGCTGCAGGGAACAAGAAACATCTAATTTAAGTTACATAGAAAATCTTACTATACAAAAGGAGGTTTTCACCATGATGGATTTTCCCTTGCTTCTGAGAACTTTTCTGTTGAGGTCTGCAAAATACTTCCCCAAAAAAGAAATCGTTTCTGTTTTTCCCGAATGTGTTCACCGGTATACCTACCGGATTATTATAAAAGGGTGTGTCAGCTCGCGCACGCGCTGAAATCTTTGGGTATCAAGCGCGGTGACAGGGTGGCAAGCATTGCACTCAATGACCATCGTCATCTCGAGCTTTACTTTGGTGTTCCATGTTATGGAGCTGTTCTTCATACCGTCAACTTCAGGTTGCCGATACATCATCTCGTATACATCATCAATCATGCCGAAGACCAGGTTATCTTCGTTGATGAAGACCTGCTTATGTTCGTAGAAATGATCAAAGACCAGCTGAAGACGGCAAAACATATCGTAGTGCTCTCACATACAGGCAAGAAGCCGGCATCAGGCATTGAAAACCTCATCGTGTATGATGAACTCATTGCACAGTTTCCGGAGGAATATGATTTTCCCGAGGATCTTTCTGAATGGGATCCCGCGATGATCTGCTATACATCGGCGACCCCAAAGGGGTTGTGTATTCCCACAGGGCTCTCATTCTGCATACATTTGCTGTCGCCGTTACTTTTGGTGCCAGTGAAGCTGACTGCATACTTCACATTGTACCCATGTTTCATGCCAATGCCTGGTGTGGACCGTTCGCCGCCGTTGGTGCTGGCTGCAAGCAAGTGCTTCCCGGCCGCGAGGTAATCAATATGGAGAAGCTCTGCCAAACCATTGCTCAAGAGAAAGTTACCTTTACGGCAGGCGTTCCGACAATTTGGATCATGCTTTATGACTATCTTGAAAAAGGAGGCTGGCATGATTTCTCTTCATTAAAGACAATCGCCAGTGGCGGAGCGGCAATACCCAGGCAACTTTTGATCGACCTCAACGAAAAATATCATTTCCCTATCAAGCAGGCTTATGGCTCCACCGAAACTTCTCCGCTGGCAACAGCGGCAATTCCCAAAAGTTATATGGCTGATTGGCCGGATGATAAGCTTTATGACGTCAAGACAAGCATCGGCATTATCGCCGTGGGTTTAGAGATGAAGTTAGTCGGCGATTCCGGAGCCGAGGTGAAAATGGATGGCAAGGAATGGGGTGAAATCTGTCTTCGGGGTCCCTGGGTTGCCAACGAGTACTACAAAGATCCGGAGCGTTCCAAACAAACGTTTATTGACGGGTGGTACCATACCGGCGACATCGGTACCATTGATGATGAGGGCTATGTAAGGTTTGTAGACCGGAAAAAAGACCTGGTAAAAAGTGCCGGCGAATGGATATCCTCAGTGGACTTGGAGAATTTGATTATGTCACATCCCAAAATCAAGGAGGCGGCTATTATCGGAGTACCTCACCCCAAATGGCAGGAGAGACCGCTGGCCTGTGTAGTCGTAGCACAGGAGCAGAGCTTATCCGCTGATGAGCTCAAGGACTTTCTCAAAGGTAAGGTTAAAACTTCCTTTTGGATACCCGAAGAAATTATTTTT
>CAYZLL010000076.1:0-12150 GCA_964479225.1 uncultured Smithella sp. | reverse complement strand
CCCGAAGCGCAGCGGAGCGGGATAATGACATTCATTGAAAAAAAGCATAGCGACGCAGGAAATGAGACCCGACGAAAACGAACGAAGTGAAGTTTGAGTCGTTGGACGAATTATCCCCAAAGCGCAGCGGAGCGGGATAATTTTCTGATGAATAAATTTAGTTTAATTTTTTGCGGAAAAAAGCTATTAGAAACGGGCAGCAGTATTTCTATTCATGAAAATAAAGCATTGTTGTGACAAAGAGATTATTTGATGTTTACGCCTAATCTGGATACAACAAGAGTCGCCATCATCGGCCCCGGCCGTCTGGGAACCTCCTTTGCCTATAAACTGGATCGGGACAATAAGCGCGTGGAAATTTATTATCATGATCCGGAAGTTTGCAAGGCGATCAACTCCGATCGCTTGAATCCCTTGCATTTGACTGCGGACCTGGCCACACGGCTGGGAGGGATGGAAAAAGTTCCCCGTTTTTCAGATAAGGTCCGTGCTACAAATGACCTCGAACACATTGTTGAAAATAACGATTTAATCATTCTCGCCATCACGATGAACCGCCTGCCGGAGATGCTCAATTATCTCAAACCAATGATTGACAAAAAAGCCGGCGAAACCTGTTTGATTTCTCCGATCAAAGGTTTGATTTCCGACGAGATTTCCAAGGAGCTGATCACGCCCTCACAACTGATCAACAACAGCCTGTACAATTTACAACACAAGTATAAGCTTGTGTCTATCGGCGGACCTTTTTTCGACATGGACATCGCGCTTGGCAATCCCGTGTGCCTGACCGTTGCCGGCAAAAGGCGCATCGCCAATATGATTCAAGAAGATTTGCTGAAATTCAACCGCAAGGAAATAAATTCGTATTACAATTTCGATATTGTCGGCGTGGAAGCCTGCGGCGCTTTGAAAAACGTGGTGGCCAACATTAAAGGACTGGCGGATTCCCTGCAACTGGGCGATTCCATTCCCGGCACCATCTTCGCCCGCTCCGGCGTGGAGATTCGTTCGCTGTCCCGTCTGATGGGTGGCGGTTTTCAGGCTTTCCAAAGTCAGGCCGGCGTGGGAGACATGTACGTGACCGTTTCATCACTGGCCAGCAAGAACTACCGCTACGGAAAATATTTTTACGAACTCTATACCGGCAACCCCATCGAAACCAAGCTGCGTGTTCTCGAAAAAATCGACGGGACGCCCGAAGGGCCCAACACGGTCAGAAACGTGCACAAGTATCTGGAAAAGAAAAATATGTACAGTCCGCTCTTTTCCTGCGCGTACCACATCTTCAATGAGGCCGGAGAAAAAGGTGCAATCAGAGAGATGATCATCCAGGCCTGCCAGTATGACAAACGCAACAAAGAATATATTGACGCATTATCCAGGGTCATGTATCGCATCCTCCCCAACTTCTGGTACCGACGCGACAAAAGTCTTTTAGATTAAGATTCAGACTTTAGGTAAGGAAAGAGCATTTCTGATTTGACTGGAAACTAAATACCATTTCTGCACGCCGTTTTCGAGACGATAGTAGTGAATGAGATAAGCGCCGGATAAAATAAGCAGCACAACGAAGAGAATGATCGCCGGCACAGAAGTTTGCAAAACGGAAAAATAAAAGACAATCATGGTGAATAAACAGACAAAAAGCGTCACGATGAGATGAACCAATCTTTCGTGCTGCATCCAATGAATCTGTTGATCGTGATAAGCAAGCAGCTCTTTTAATTTGTCCCGATCGGGCTTATTCGCCAGCACGTCCTGAACGTAGATTTCGTGCTTTTTCATGTAAGCAATCATATAAAATCCCTTACGCTGTTTAAAATTTCAACACATTCCCGGTCAAAATAATACGGGAATGCCCTATTTTTACAATCATGGAAAAGAAAATCCAGTTTTAAAGATAATTTTATCACCCACGATGATCATCAATATTAAAAAGAGCGCTCTGGCTCATGCTGATCCGGGGAGATTCCTTGATTGTGAATCCCAATTCCTTTGCCGTCTCTAACGTACACGCAAAATTTTTCCTGGACACATGCAGGAGCGGTTCGACGAGAAGAAAAAGCCCGTCCGGTTTCATCAGATCGCCAATTTCCGATAGAAACCTCCTTTGGTCGGGTACCTCATGTACCATCCAGAAAGCCAGAACAAAATCAGCTTTATCATGAAAACAAAGTGAGTCCGGTTTGGCCAGATGCGTCTTGATTCTATCGGCAACGCCTTTCTTTTGCGCTCGATTCAATAGCGCTGAAAGCATTTTTTGCTGGATGTCAATGGCGATAACCCGGCCAGTGGAACCAACAAGCTCAGCCATCGGTATACTGAAATAGCCCATGCCGGGTCCGATATCAATTACCGTATCATCTTGATGAACGTAGGGGCTGAGAATTTTAACCGGATCATGAATAATTTTACGGATGGGGTTATCGAACGTAAAACACAGCCACCAGGGACAGACATGTTTTGTGTGAAAAAGATTTTTTATCATTACTTTTCCAATAAGACATTTGGAATTGTTGATTATTTAAACCAATGTGTAATTAAAATCAAACATTTATTGTTGGTGATTTTATAAACGGGATTAAGAGTTTGACCTTACAATGAACATCAATGCAATCGATAACGTCTTGTAGTCCACATTTTTAATAATTCAGATTTATGCTAAGACACAACCAGTAATAACCACAATTGCACTTCATTTTTTGTAGCGAATATTCCATTGACATGAAAGACCTATTTCCCTAAACTTAATGTCAATGGATGGAGGTGTTTATCGTGCGCTTATTTCCCAAAGAAGAAATCTTTTTTGATTATTTTGATGAGCTGGCTGAAAAAATTGAAGAAGGTAGTAAGCTTTTTCTGGAAATGGCTCAAACGCGTGATTATTCCGATGTGAAAGTTACCAAACTCAAAGAAATTGAACACGAAGCTGATAACATCACCCATAAAACCTATGAAAGAATGCATAAGACACTCCTTATGCCGATAGACCGTGAAGATATTTACGCGCTTGTTAACAACATGGACAGTATTATCGATTGCATTGAATCCACTGCTGTCCTTATTAGTCTTTATAAAGTCAAAAAACCATTTGATGAAATAATAAAACAGGCTCAAATACTCCATGATACTACAAATAAAGGGAAAAGCATTATCCATGCCCTGCGCGATAAAAAAAACTCAGAAATGATTCTTGCTGGTTGCGTGGAAATTCACTCGCTGGAAAATGCCGGTGATATTGTTTTAAGAACTGCTATAGCCAATCTTTTTGAAAGCGAGAAAGACGCCATTGAACTTGTAAAACGGAAAGAGATCATTGAACATCTTGAGGAAGCAATAGATGCTTGTGAAAAGGTATCCAACACCGTGGAAGGGATTGTCCTGAAAAATGATTAGATGGGAAGGCTATTTTTTAAAATCAAGAATCTTCTTTTCATCACTATTGTTTACTTCACACCTGATCAACAGAGGAAACTCATCTCATATTTTTGACTATTATTTCCTTTGACATCGAAGACGTTTATTTATATATTATTATCAAAATGATGTTCTTAAATAATATTGATTGATCTGAATATTAATTAAGAACCATCAAGCGTTCATGACGTTCATTAGTTAACCTCTCAACCACTTAAATCATTAGAACACACAGGGGGCAATCCTATGAAGGATCAGTCGCTCCGGGTATTAATGGTTGAAGATTCGGAAAATGATGCACTGCTTTTAATCCGTGTGCTTAAAAAAGGCGGATATCATTCTGTTTACGAGCGAGTTGAAACCGCAACCGCAATGAAAAAAGCCCTCCAGGAAATGCCATGGGACATCGTTCTTTGCGATTATAGTCTTCCGAAGTTCAATGCTTTGTCAGCCATTGCTTTATTGAAGGAAGCAAATATGGATATCCCTCTCATTGTGGTAACCGGAACGGTTGGCGAAGAGACAGCCATAGAGTGCATGCGTCGGGGTGCAAAGGATTATATCATGAAATCTAAAATGGCTCGCCTTTGCCCGGCCATAGCCAGAGAATTAAAAGAGGCAAAAGCAGGAAGAAAACAAAAGCAAGCGGAACTCCAAAGGGTGACCGCACTTGAAGAACTGAGAAAGAGCGAAGAAAAACATCTGGCAATTATTGAAAATATCGAAGAAGGTTATTATGAATCAGATCTTAAAGGCAATTTGACTTTTTTTAACAGTTCTATGTGCCAACTTCTGGGGTATGCCCGGGAAGAATTGATCGGGATCAATAGCCGCCAGTTTACAGATAAAGAAAATGCAAAAAAACTTTTTAAAACATTCTATGAAGTCTATAAAACAGGCAACCCTGCCAAAGAATTTGATTGGCAGGTCATCAGAAAAGACGGGACGATAAGACACATTGAAGCGTCCGTTTCACAACTAAAAGATTCATCAGGTAAACCCATAGGATTCAGGGGGATTGTACGCGACACCACAGAACGTAAACTGTCGGAAGAGAAGCTTCAGCAAACTCTTGAAATTCTCAAAAAAGAGGTCAACACAGCCATTCATGTCCTCGCAACCGCTTTAGAGTTCAGAGACCCTTATACGGCCGGTCATCAGTCACGGTCAGCGGATCTGGCCCGTGCAATCGCCACAGAGATGGAATTACCCAGGAATAAAATTGATGGAATCCGGATGGCGGGTTCTATCCATGACATCGGAAAATTATCCATACCCGCAGAGATATTGTCTAAACCGACAAAATTGACAAACCTTGAATTTTCACTGATCAAGGAACACTCACGAAATGGATACACAATGTTAAAGGATGTGGAATCTCCCTGGCCGCTGGCGGAGATGGTCTACCAACACCATGAGCGGATGAACGGCACCGGCTACCCGAGGAGCCTGAAAGAGAATGAAATTCTTTTAGAAGCTCGCATTATGGCCGTGGCCGACGTCATGGAGGCGATGGCTTCCCACCGTCCCTACCGGCCATCACTGGGCATGCAAGCAGCCTTTGAAGAAATAGAAAAAAACAGAGGGGTTCTTTATGATAGTGCTGTTGTGGATTCTTGCCTTAGAGTATTCAGACAGAAAGGATATGAATTTCAATACAGGAACATTCACTGAACACGATGTAGAGACAAATTCCATAAAACATGTTTACGAACAATGATCATCCATCCGGTAAAAAAGTAATATTTTAAAGCCATCAAAAGGTGTACGTTTCCTCCATTCCTTGAGTACGTTTCTCCATGCAAAGAAAACAAAATATTTTTTCGTAAATATTAACTTGCTAGGGTTTTCCAAGGGAAACACACAGAACAAGGCTATGGCAGAAGAGAGGAGGGGCCGAGTAATCTTCGAATCCATACCTTTCAAGGGAATGCGACATCGTTTTCAGTTGCTGTTCAAAGGCCTTGGGTTGCGCGATTTGACTAACCCCGATGACCTGTTTCTTCCGTCAGAGAAGGAGTATCAGTCTGGTTCTATCATCAAGTGCTCAGTCAGCACGCGAAAGTCAGATGGCAATTATTCATACAAGCTGAAAGATATACTTGATGCAGATGGGTTGTCAGGAGGTATGGTCCGAAAAGTATTGCACACTTGTATCAGAACCCATCTTTCAAGAGAACGCTCAGGACGCAGTTTTATTCTGTTCGGGCTCGATAAAGAATTTATCAGTTGGTGCAAAAGCGAATTTGGGAAGGTTTATGGCGGCCTTACAGAGATCAAACCAACAACATATCGAAGTGACAACCTCAGTTGGGTTCACGTCGCTCATCCGTCAGGTAATCAAACTGACCCCCAGTACCAGAGATGGTGTGAAGGAAGAACGTCCACCGCAAAAGTGCTTTGGGCGAAAGAGGAGCTAGCAGATCGACAAAGGCAAAACGATGGTTAACAACGCCATCCACTCGGACAGCAAACTGAAAAATTGCGGGTGTATTTCACAAGCTTATCTCCCCAAAAAGAAATCCTCCTCTTGACAAAGTCCATAATATGATTAACTTATAAGTGAAAGCGGTGAGTTATTCAGGTTGCTTGCTCCGCTATAGAAATGTGCTAAAGGCCGGGGAAATATTTATGAGCCCGTTGCCTTTTTGGCACGGGCTTTTGAGTTTAGACAATGAAACTAAATAAATCATCAGATAATTACGATTGTAGACGAGAAACTATTTATGAAACAGATTACAAATAAAAACATTGAAAAATATGCTGCAGAACTAAAAGCTATTGCAGACTAAGAGGAAGCATCAGAAGAAGATGTCCCTGAAAAAGACTTAATTGACCCCAAAGCTAAGGTTGTGGTTGTCTTTTCAAAAAAAGAAAGTGGTTCAATGTGACAAAAAAGGAATAAAAAGAATTTATAAAGGAGTTTGAGGAAAAAAACTTATGAGCACTATAGAAAAAGCCATTGAGATTGCGGCAAATGCACATGCGGGAAAGACAGATAAAGCCGGTGCGCCATACATCTTTCATCCGATACGCGTGATGCTTGCAGTGAGTGATCCATTAGAAAAAATGGTGGCAATCCTTCATGATGTCGTTGAGGACACGAAGATTACATTGGAGGATCTCAAATCTGCCGGTTTCCCTTTTGTGGTTTTGGATGCCGTTGATAGTCTTACGAAAACAAAAGGAGAGAGTCGTCTTGCAGCAGCAGCACAGGCTTTGAAAAATCCAATAGCAAAAGTTGTTAAACTGGCTGATGTCAAAGACAACATGGATTTGAGCAGAATCTCCAATCCTTCTCAAGAAGACCTTGACAGGTTGGAAGAGTATAAGCAAGTGCTTGCACTGCTTGAACCATGATGAACATGGATCAATACTCAAAGATCCCCATAAAAATATTGCACCAATAACATGAAAGGAGCACATATGTATGACTTAGAAAAGGGCAAATTAGTCCGTACAATTTACCGAGTTTTCAGAAATGATGATGGTAGCGTTCGGGTCCTTTGGAGGATCGCCTGGAATGGAAAAAAGGATGAATGGCTTTTCGGTTATGGTTTCTTCGCGCATGAAGGAACAGGTTGGCGTTGGTACCCTGAGGATTCTAAAAAGATCTACGGGATGGCTTGGATGTTGTCAGGTATGGGTGGTGCAGACGATAATTCCGAACCGATCAGCAAAGCAGACGCTCTTGCGGTCCTTGCCGTTCATGGAGTTCATCCCGATTCTATTGACCTTGGCAAATATCCGAGTGCTAACTATCCAAAGAAAGATGAACGTTTAAGACAAAAGGTGGAATATAATATGACAACAGAATCAAGCAATCCGAAGCCAAAGTTACCCAATATTCGACTGTCGTCACAAGAGATGAAAGTTGTCCATTCTATTATTACGAATACAAATGTGCATGGTCTGGCAACAAGCATTGTGGTAGACGCGATTGAACTTCCCAAAAAATTAGGATCTGTGACCGCCAACAATATCAAAACAACACTCAACACTTGTTCAGGGAGAGCTCGCGAAATATTCACTCTGCTAATCAACGGCTGGAATGCGGCTGGCGGAATCATTCAATGCGCCAAACCTGGGAGAATCTATCTGAAAATAAAAACCCAAACTCATCAAATTGGTAGAGTGTCAACTTTATCCCATAAATTCAATCTGGTAGTTTTGGCTGCGCCAAGGGAAAAAGTAACTGAACATATTCATGTGATTCAAGGCTTGGGGAATACGCAATCGGACTATGGTTACCTGGATTGCATCCCAAAAAACTCCATGGCATTTGATTCGGCCACAAGCGCCCTACCAGGATTTGAAAAACACGGCATCATTAATCGCATTTTATTAGACAGAGGGTTTACTCTAAAAGATGCCAAAGAATTGTTGAAACAGATGCTGATTTTAAAACTCGTCGAAGAAAAAGCGACGTAATGCAATGTAGAAATTATTTTTGAAATTTTTATGTCAGACTATGATAAACATTTCTGACAGCGGTACTGATTCTGGCAGTCTTATCTTCAGCAGGTTATTTATCGGTATTTTGAGTACCGCGATCTGCATAAAGGTTTTGCTCTATCAATAGTGTTGGTTACGATCAGTTATCATCAAATTTAACGACACCAAAATACCGTGGATAAGTAGGTACTATCAATAAAAGAGACAAGATTTAATTGGACGTTTTCAATCAGGTCAAGTATAAATTAAAAAACTAAAATCCTGTATCGAGCATGGAGGTCTTTTATGTCGCCGGAGTCCATATCTCAGATGTTGACTCGACTGCGGGCTTTCTTTGCCTCTGGAAAAACAAGAGACGTTGATTTTCGCATTGCCCAGTTAAAGAAGCTCAAGGAAGGCATTCGAAAATACGAACCGGAAATCATGGCTTCTCTTGATGACGACCTGCGCAAACCGCCTTTTGAATCCTATGCCAGTGAAATCGGTATTCTCTACACGGAAATCGATCATGTCATCCGTCACCTTCGCTCGTGGGCGCATCCCCGGCGCGTGGCGACGCCCATCATTCATTTCTGGTCACATAGCCGCATTTATCAGGACCCTTATGGAGTTGTCCTGATTATCAGCCCCTGGAATTATCCTTTCCAGTTGGCGATTGCTCCGCTGATTGGCGCGATTGCCGCGGGCAATTGTGTGCTCGTTAAGCCTTCGGAATTTTCACCGGCAACATCGGCAACGATGGAAAAGATGATCAGCGAGTTATTCGATCCGGATAACGTAACGGTTTTTCAGGGAGAATCCGAAGCAACACAAAAACTTCTGGAGGAAAAGTTCGACTATATCTTTTTTACGGGAAGTACGGCCGTTGGCCGGATTGTGATGACTGCGGCAGCCCGCCATCTCACACCGGTTACGTTGGAGTTGGGTGGAAAGAGTCCTTGCATTGTTCATGAGGATGCAAGTCTACTTTATGGAATTAAAAGAATCGCCTGGGGGAAGTTCTTCAACGCCGGGCAGACCTGTATTGCTCCGGATTATGTTTTGATCCACCGGAAAATAAAAGATAGCTTTCTCGAAAAACTGGTCAAAACGATTCACAATTTTTACGGCGAAGATCCAATGACGAGTCCCGATTATGCCAGGATCATCAACGAGCGGCACTTCGACCGGCTTCTTCATCTTATGAAAAGCGGCTGGATTCTTCATGGCGGCCATCATCAGCAAAAAGATCTTTATATCGCGCCAACGATTATTGATCAGGTTTCTCCGGACGAGCCTCTCATGCAGGAAGAAATTTTCGGTCCTCTGCTTCCTTTAATCGAATACAACGATATTGACGAGGCAATTGCCTTTGTCAATCCGCGGCCCAGGCCGTTGGCGCTTTATTGTTTTTCTGAAGACAGGAAAATTCAGGACAGGGTTCTTCGCGAAACTTCTTCCGGAGGCGGTTGCATCAATGATACTATTTCACACATCGGCAGTCAGGAACTTCCGTTCGGCGGCATTGGAGATAGCGGCATGGGTGCTTATCACGGGAAGGCAAGCTTTAATACGTTTACTCATCGGCGTGGTATTCTTTTCCGCTCCAATCTGGTGGATATCCCATTGCGTTATCCGCCTTATCGTGACAGAGTATCGCTGTTGCAATTATTATTCAGGTTTATTAGATAGGAATTCATCAAATCAAAAAAAGAAATGCAGACATAATCAGGAGGTGTAATATGGCGGAAAAAACAGTTATTAAGTTGGGCAAGGCCGTAAAAGATTTAACTTTGCCGGATCAATTCGGACAAAACTTTATCCTTTCCAAAATGAAAGGGCAGCGTGTACTGTTGTCTTTCCATCCGCTGGCGTGGACGCCGGTTTGTACGAAGCAGATGCAATCGCTGGAGAAAAACAAAAAAGTATTCGAAAAGCTCAACACAGTAGCCGTCGGTTTGAGCGTGGACAGTGTTCCCTCCAAAGGAGCCTGGGCCAAGGCCATCAAGGTAAAACAAACAAAGCTTCTGGCAGATTTCTGGCCGCACGGCGGCGTTGCCAAAAGTCTTGGCTTGTTTCGTGAACAGAATGGTTTTTCACAACGGGCCAATGTCATTCTCGACGAAAAAGGTACGGTTTGTTTTGTAAAGGTCTATCCCATCGGCGATTTGCCTGATATTAAAGAGATAATTGATTTTCTGAAAAAAGTGTAATCCCAGTAACGCCCCGTTTCCTTTCAGTAGGGAACGGGGCGGTTTGTTTTTTTTATGTCTTCCGGTAAATATTTCTTTGACACACACCAACCTTGCCCATATACTTCTGCCCTAAAATAAATGAAGGAGATACGATAATGATTACACTAATTGCGACATTAAAAGTCAAGGATGGTAAAATGGAAGAGGCGATAAATATCCTCAAAGAGATTGTTCCGAAAGTCAAGGCCAGCGAACCGGGTTGTCTGGAATACATTCCACACACTGTTCGCGGCGATGAAAAGACAATTATTTTTTATGAAAAATACAGCGACAAAGACGCGTTGAAACTGCATTCCGCCAACCTGATGAAAAACATGGAGCAGCTCTTTCCTCTTCTGGAACCGGGCATGGATGTTAAAACCTGTTATGAGATCATCAGTTAATCCCGTATCAATTTCATAAATTAATATTTCTGCGGTATCGGAGCAAAGTGCGGTAGTGCGCAAATTTTTGGAGCATTCATGGATGTAATTAGAACTCTCAGAGCACTGCGGGGTGTCAATATTGCCAGGATGTCCACGACACTGGCAAAGCTTTTGTATTTCCGTCTGACCTGGACCAGACGCAATCTTGATTATCTGCCCGCCGGTTTGGGTCCAAAGTTTATGACCGCGCGTGACGCGGCAAAACTGATTCCCGACGGGTCAACGCTCACGATAGGAGGGTTTGCGGCGACTGCCCGTGCCTCCATCTTTTACTGGGCATTGCGTGACTCCTACGAACGCACCGGTCATCCCCGCAATCTGACTGTAATCGGCGCTTGCCCACAAGGTGGTCGCGGCATGACACCCGGGATGATCGAGGAACTCGATGCGCCGGGAATTATTACCCGTTACATTGTGGGACACGGCGAAACGGCCAAGGCGCTTCTGCAACTGGCCGATGAAGGTAAACTGGAACTCCATACGATGTCGCAGGGGACTTTGGCATTCCTGATCGAAGCTCAGGCAAAAGGGATTCATAAAATTGAAACCCATGTGGGGTTAGGCACATTTCTTGATCCTTCCGTGGGAGAAGGTTCCGCTGTTTCTCCCGGAGCGCAAGGCAGTTTCATCAAGACCAAAGATGGAATACTGGAATACCATATTCCACCGATTGATCGGGCCCTTTTTCTCGCTCCTTATGCTGACCATGAAGGCAATATCTATTTTAAAGATGCCGCCTTGATTTTGGATTACAAAGATGCGGCGGACGCCACACGCATGAACGGCGGCAAAGTGATTGTCGCGGTGTCCAGAATTATTCCCGGGGACAGCTCACAGATTACCATTCCGGCAGATCAGGTTGATGCCATTGTCGTCAATCCGCGCAACGAACAGGTTGGCGGAATTTTTCAGACGGATTTTATGCCCTATTTCACGGCCTGTTCGTCTGACGTTGATCATGAAGCGGTCAAACTCATGAGGCTGATCAATACCTTTCTCGAAATTACACCTTATCGCGGCAGGGTAGCCGAAATTCCGGCACGTCTGTGCGCCGATATTTTCGTGAAGACCACCAGGCCGGGGGCAATCGTGAATATCGGGATAGGGATTGGCGAGGAAGTTGCCCGCATGCTTTATGAATTCGGGCTGTATAAGGACATTACCTTTACCTCTGAAGGCGGGGCGTATGGCGGTCTCCCGGCGTCAGGCGTTTATTTCGGAGCGGCCATCAGTCCCCGGAAAATTCTGAGTACGGCAGAGATGTTTCATCTTTACGAAGAAAAACTTCAAACCTGTGTGCTCGGTTTTCTACAGGTGGATTCAGCAGGCAATGTCAACGTGTCCCATCGCGGTCCGAAGATCATTGATTTCGTCGGGCCAGGCGGCTTTACCGATATCGTCGAGTATGCCCGGACCATTATCTTTGTGGGAAACTGGATGGACGAAGCCCGTTACGGTTTCAAAAACGGTCGAGTCAGCATCAAAAAGCCGGGCGTACCGAAATTTGTTGATAAGGTGGACAAAATAACCTTCAATGCTCAGGGAGCGCTGAAAGCGGGCAAACTGGTACTTTACGTCACGACAGTCGGCGTCTTTAAGTTAACGGAGGCAGGCCT
>CAYZLL010000075.1:0-12333 GCA_964479225.1 uncultured Smithella sp. | reverse complement strand
AAAAAGGTTTTTTGCTACAAAGGATGCGAATAAAAAGCGGGGGAGGTTTTTTATGTTTTACATCACACGATTCAAAGATGTTGAAAAGAGGGAGTATGAGTGCGAGGTCGTGACACCGATGTTTCTGGGCGGGGCGGACCCGCATAAGGCGGAATTAAGGGTTCCGCCTATCAAGTCAGCCATGCGATTTTGGTGGCGGGCGCTTTATGGTGACGACGATATTAATCAAATGATGAAAAAAGAAGCTGAGATATTCGGTTCCACAGATCAGAAATCAAAGGTCCAGATAAAAATAGAGAACATTAATATAAATACTGCTTTGAAAGATTTACCGTCCGGGACAAAAATAATGGTAACTTCAAAGCAGAAAACATTTCCAATATCAATAATTGAATATCTGGCTTTCGGTCTTTTTGATCCCAAGCAAAGACAGAGCAAATATATGCGTCAACATATTGAGCCCGAAGGACATTTTAAACTAACAATTACATATGCCAAGGATATGAGTGATGAAATAAACAATACGCTCAAAATGATGTTTTCCTTCGGGGGGTTAGGATCACGTTCACGTAACGGTTTTGGGAGCATCAGATGCAATGATTTGTTAACCAGCGACATCAGCAATAATAGTGAATTGAAATCATTTCCGTCATTTACCAAGGAAACTAAACTATTCAAGAATGTTAAAAAAAATAGCCGATGGGAAGAAGCATTATCTGAAATCGGGATTGCTTATCGGAATGCACGTCTGACATTGGAAAGAAGACACGAGTTTATCAAACGTGGCCTGATAGCCATGCCCATAGAATCTAAATTTGAAAAAAATATTCCAAAAGAAATTCGTGATGGTCGCCATTCAAAACCTTTTTTTCTGCACGTCAACAAAACACCTGACGGAAAATACCAAGGCCAGATTCTTTTTTTGCCTTATCGATATAAGACAAAAGTGGATGATCGATCAAATCGCTTGAACGAATACATGGCAGTCTGTGGAAAAATGAACGAAGAAATTGCTAAAGTAATGGGAGGTGCAAAATGACCTGGAAAAAACCGGAGACCTCATATTGGAATAATAAATTTGCGGCCTGGTGGCACGATCCTATTGATAAAGTTTTCAATATCCAGAAACATGAAGAGTGGGCGGCTGAATATATGCAAGTATTCGGCATGGATCGGCCGAATGATGAATTTTGGAAAAAGGCCGATGCCATTGCCGCTGGATTTGAGCGCGGACAGATACCGTCCTATAGCGCAGATGAAAAGAAAAACGGTGCCGTCAATTTTATCGATCAGCCTGTTATTACACATCCGACATCCGGTAAGCATGGCCGATTGAACATTACCGGAATTGATAAAAAGCCCGAGACGATTCATACAGATGTTCTGGAATTTTTACGCAAGACGATAGGCATGTCAGCGAGTCACGGAGACTATGCCGGTAAATTTGAAAATGATGAACACCGTTTCGCCATTGCGCGACTATTATATACGCATCTGGTTTTACGCTTTGCGTTAGCGGAACAAAACATTGGGGGGCTGGGAGCGCTCTGGCATCGAATTCCCGCCGATTCACGCTTTCCCGACCATTCGATCTGGCAGCATAACGCCCTATGTTCGGCCATCAGTTCCTGCATTGAACTATCTGGACAACCGGAGGATGTCGGTCTTATGGTTTTTTCCATTACTCCGGTGCAGGGGTTTATCGCCAAATCCAGAAAACTGAGAGATTTTTGGGTTGGCTCCGTTCTTCTGTCATGGCTGGCCTTTGAAGGATTGCGATGGATTATGGAAAATCTTGGCGCTGATCACGTTCTGTACCCATCTCTTATTGATCAGCCCCTTGTGAATACCTACCTGGAAAAGGAGTGGCGGGTGTCGGGAGCATTCAAGCCGGAAATCTGGAGTGGTCAGCCGAACGGCATCGCCAGTTTACCGAATAAGTTTCTTTTCCTTGTTCCATTGAAAAAGGCAGAGATCATCGCCGAAGAAATTGAAAAAGCCATTGCGGATCAGTGGAATCAACTGGCGCTTGTAACTCTTGAGGGCTTGTCGGAAGATAAAAAACTTTCAGAAGGTGAACGTGCCTGCCTGAGCAGTATGTTTACCCGGCAAACCCAACGTTTTTGGGATTTTCAATGGTCAGCGGCACGCCTTGCCACGATGGATGACAAAGATGAAATTTCCAGTCTCCTAAATGAAACCCTGTGGAAAAATCAGTTTTCATATCTGGACGCCATTCGAGCGATCCTGGAGGAAAAAGGTTATTCGCTGAAAGATTCAAGCAGAGGTATTTTGTATTCGACAAGTCATCATCTTGCGCAATCCGCCCTTGCCGCGGAAAAGACAAGGCGGCAAGTCAGGCACGCGGAAGAACCCGGAGAAAAATGCCAGATGTGTGGCGAGTTCGAAGTCCTGCATGATGTACCTTGGCAGGGGGGCAAGGCTGGTGAATACAAAGAGCAAATAAACAAATATTGGAACCGATTCAGCAATGAGGATGATTTCAAGGAAAATGAGCATTTGTGCGCAGTTTGCTTTATCAAACGATATGTGCCGCGTATCTTGAAAAAAGATAAAACCCATATTTTGAACAGCATTTTCTCAGATGTTGATAGTTTTCCTTCCACAACCATGATGGCGCTGTCCGATTATTTTCATCGCAATGACATAACGGATCAGGCAGAAAGAAAAAAAATAGCCGATAATCTGCACAACAGCAAAACAGATGAAACCAAAGTTAAAGGAAAAGAGTCGATGAGAAATGCTGACAAATATTTCGCCATTCTTTTGATGGATGGGGATCATATGGGCAAATTGATCAATGGCGAAAGCATCGCAGCGACGTGGGAAAAAATCATGCATCCCCAGATTGTTGATCGACTGGAATCCGTTGATTATGATCCACTCTATGGAAAGATATGGAAAAAGATATATGGCAACAGTGACTTGAATAAAAGATTAGTGACGCCGGCTATTCACGCGGCTATATCAGAGGCGCTGGGAGATTTTTCACTGTATGGTGTTGCGCCTATTATCGAAAAGTATGAAGGACGACTCATTTACGCAGGCGGTGACGATGTTTGTGCGTTTATGCCCATACGCAACGCCTTGGATGCGGCAAAGGAGATAAAAGATTATTATGCTTCTGTCTTCCGCCTGATCGGTAAGGCGCGGAAATCAAGCGCTATTGAAAAAGAATGGTGTCCCGCAGCCGGTAAGCTGTCTGTAAATCTTGGTATAGGAAGTGACATCTCCATTTCCGCGGCAATTCTCATCTGTCACCACAAGGAAAGCCTGACGCAAATGATGGAACGTGCACATCAGCTTTTGAAAACTGAAGCAAAGGAAAAAGCGGGCCGTAACGCTTGCGCCATCGAGCTGCGCAAACGGCATGGCGGCTCACGATATTTTACAAGAAAATGGTTAGATGTGGATAGCTGGGATGCTTTCGCCAAGATGATGGATCAGTCGGGTACTCAAACCAGACAAGTGTCTCAATCTCTTATCTACCGATTCGAAACTCTGCGTCCCGGGGTTGAAGCTATTATTAATTTCCAGCCGGAAAACGGCGTCATGTTGGAAAAGTTTGTTTCAAAGCAAATTGAACGTTCGGGGCCACAGACCAAGGAAAACCACGATCAAATAGCCAAAGCGGTTGCCGGGGTTGTCTGTGACAAAACAAATAAAGAAAAGCCATTCAATCCTGAAGGATTGATGATTGCTGGATTTTTAAGCGGCGGAGGTGAATCATGAATCAATGGTATGGTTTTACACCACAGGACACATTGTATTTTCGCGGCGCGGAACCCGCAAACATGGGCGAAAGTCACACGGCTTCCATGATTTTTCCACCGCCCGCCCATACGATAGCCGGAGCGCTCAGAACGGCCGCGCTTATTCAGAATGATGTAAGTTTTCGAAATTATAATCAGGGAGACTGTGCATCCGGCATCATTGACGCGATCGGTAAGTCAGGAGAAGAATGTCCTTTTGGTGTTATGGGACCATTTTTTCTTGTGGATGGAGCCACCTGGGTTCCTTGTCCCTTTACCTGGTTTGCTGAAAAATCGGCACAAGGTGCGGCACAGTCAAGTCTGCGTAAAGTGATTGTCAGTAGTCCCGTCAGAACCACGCTCATTAAAACGGCAAGAAGTAACAACCTCTTTTGGGCAAGAGGCGGTGAATTGGAAAACCTGGGCGGCAACTGGGTCTGCCTGGATGAACTTTACACGGCATCGGATGAAAAAAACATCAAAACCAGCGCAGATTTTTTTGTCAGTGAAAAACACACGGGCATTGCCCTTGATGTTAAGGAAAAACGACGGACGGCAAGAGAAGGGCACTTATATTCTTTTGTCCATGCCCGTCTTCGTGAAAGCGTAAAACTTGTTTTCGGAGTTAATCAAAAGCTGCCATTAAATTCTACAGGTGTTCTTAAAATGGGGGCGGAACAGCGATTTGGAAAATACGAAATTATTGATGATATTCATTTGCCACAGGGCAAGTCAGGACTATTCATGACCGTGTCCATTCTTGCGGGTAGTGATGAAGCGAACCGCCATTGCATCGCTACGGGAAGAATCGGCTATTTGGGCGGTTGGGATCTGCATAGCGGATTTCACAAACCGATGAAGGGATACTTCCCGGCGGGAAGTGTTTTCGATAAAAAAATAAACGATCAATGCATCGAACTATAGGAGGAAACCATGCTTAAGAGAGAACTTTTTTCCATCTGCACATTCTACGCAGTATCACCGATTCATGCCGGAAGCGGGGCGTCATTTGCCGCTGTGGATTTACCTATTCAGCGAGAGCGTCACACGAACTGGCCCCATATACAGGCGTCAGGGGTAAAAGGCGCCATGCGCGCTCATTACCGGGATTTTGCCACGGATAAATCGCTGATTAATTTACTGTTTGGTTACGATAGGGATGATAAGCAATACCATGTAGAATATTTTAAGAATGACAAGGAGAAGCAGGTGGTTGACGATAACTTTCCCGGAGCGCTGGCCTTTTCAGATGCGAAGCTACTGGCCTTTCCCATACGTTCAAGCGTCGCGCCTTTTGTCTGGGTAACCTGTCCGGCGGTGTTGAAACGATTAAGTAACGATTTGGCCTTTACAGGTATGACTGCCATCGCCGATATTGAGAAACTTCCGATAAACGCCGAAGTCGCTTTCTGTCTTGCCGGAGATATCAAAGGCAAAGTGATTCTGGAAGATATGGTGGTCGATGTTCCGGAAACGGTCATTGCCAACCCGCTACCGGAATCCTTTCCGAAAATGGACAAACTGCTTCTCGTATCCGATGAAGTCTTCAAATATGCAGTTGATTCATGCACGGAAATCCAGACTCAAATCAAAATTGATTCTGAAAAAGGCACGGCAAAAGATGGTGCACTCCGCTATCAGGAATTACTGCCATCGGACTCTGTCCTTTATTCGGTTGTCTATTACAGTCGGGCCGTTTTTGAAAACGCACTCAAAGCCGAGGCAATTCGCGGGCACGTCGAAGAAGTCATTAAAAATTTTATCCAGATTGGTGGTGACGAAACATTGGGTCGGGGCATCTGCAAGGTCAACTGGATCGCAGGAGGTGTCAAATGAGGACAATGGCGCAAAAAAGGGCGGAATATGCCTTAAAAGAAGTGCTGGACAAAACGCAGGCCATGGCTGAGAAACCCAAAAAAGAATTCAAGGTCTTATCAGCGGGAGCGCCGTCCATGATACTGCAAAACGGTTTTGGTCAGACGCTTGCTTTCTGGCTTGCGAAAGGGAAACCGCAGCATTTGACGCTTTTTGATATATTGATGCAATGGCTTCGTAAGACCGATAACGATCATTTCGGTGATTGCCGGGTGCCTAAAGATTACATTCTGAAATTATCCAAAATGGAACAAAGTCAGTATTTAGCCTTTCAGCGCGAAACACTGGCCCTGCTCGAATGGGTCAAGCGTTTCGCAAATGCTGATTTGACATAAGGAGGTTGCCATTATGGTCATGTATCCGTTTCCCGCAATAGCGCAAAAAGAAGCGCTGCAGATGTCTAAAGGTAACTTTGGTCTCTGGTACAACAAATTTATTCCTCTGAGCGATGCATTCAAAGCATCTGATGAGAATGGTCGGGATACCCAACCGGTTGAATATTACTTCAGGCGTTATGGTCAGATGAAAAGCGGCGCTGTTGAACTGCTGAAACAAAAGCATAAAGATCAGGATCTTTATTGTGCCTGTTTCCCGGCGGATGACTATACGGTTATCGAAATGCGCGCAACGCTTGAGACACCGCTTGTTACCGGCGTCGGCGAATCGCATCCGCACGAGGTGAGCATGGTGTTTGACCACAACCTCGGCATCCCTTACATTCCGGCTTCGGGCGTTAAAGGAATAGTGCGCTTCGCGCATACCCTCTCGATTATTGATGAGGCGGTAGCAAGAGATCCGGAAGTTGAAAAGACGGGTAAATTTAATGACGAAGAAGAATGGACGCTTATTCCCTTGATGTTCGGTAAACAGGACAGATGCGGAAAGGTTGTTTTTCTAGACGCTTACCCTGAAAAGGTCCCTGATCTGCATATCGAAATCATGAATCCGCATTATGCCCCGTACTACAGTGAAGGTGTGCCACCCGCTGATTATCACAATCCCACACCCATCAAGTTTTTGACGGTGACGCAAGGGACTGTTTTCATCTTCCGCGCGATTGCGTTTAAAGAAAGCGAAATTGATATGAAAGTCAGAGAAGCGCTGCGTGGCGCGCTGACCAGGGAAGGCGTCGGCGCAAAAACGGCGGTGGGCTATGGAAGATTTGAAATCGATGAAACAGACCAAAATACTTTGAAAAATAGAAGAGCGATAGCTGAACCCAGCCCTTTGGAGAAATGCTGTGCGCCATTTAAAAATATCAAACCGACTGATGCCGGGAAGATAGGTCCGTTGATCGATACAGCATTGAAAGCTCTCCCATTGGATGAAGACAAAGAAGCATTCGCGAAATTTGTCAAAGAATTTATGGGAAACGATTTTAAAAAAAGCAAGGCAAAGGAAAAGCTTAAGTCCTATTTATCTTAGGGCCTTGATTACCCACCGTTCGCAAAACCGGCAATGCCTGGGAAATTATCCGGATTGAACCGGCGGGGTGAAATGGAATATTTGTTTACAAAACAATACAAATATGTATTATAACGTAACCAATTATGAAGACTTATCGTGAGACCCATATCCGCCAGGCGGAAATTGCCCAGCTCATTCTGCTGCATCAGCTTTATGCGCAAAAAGAAAGCCGTCATTTGATTTTTCAGGGCGGTACGGCAATTCGCTGGTGCTACGGGGGCAGTCGATTTTCCGAGGACCTCGATTTCGTGACGACGCTTGCGCCTGACGTGATTGAGCCCCTCATTTCGACGGCCGTGCGCGGTTCGGAAAAGCTCATGGTTCCTCACTTTGGCGCGGGCGCTGTCACGCTCGTTCCCAAAAAGTCGCGTGGCGACGCCTTTAAATGCTTTGTCGATTTTCAGCCTCAATCCCTTCGGGGAAAGATCTCTATCAAACTGGAGTTCGAGGCGCTCACGCCCGGAATGTTGCCGGACAGACAAAACCACGTCATGGCGTCACTTGGTTCCGTTGCGTATCTGATTGCCGCAGGCGAATTCCGCGTGCCCAGACCCAACACGGTGTTCGTTGCACAGACGACGCAGGAAATTCTCTCCGACAAGATCCGCGCGCTTCTGGAGCGTCCCTATCTCAAAGGCAGAGATTTTTTCGATCTGTGGCATCTTCGGGATGTCTTGAGAACGCCACTCGATGCTGACATTGTGGTGCGGAAGTTTACCCTTTACCGGGCGGGCTTTACCGTGTCCCGGCCGTCCGGTTTTTTTACGAAACCGACAAAGCAAAACGAAAAACAGATGCGCGAAGCCATTGAACAGGATCTTTCGCGCTTTTTACCGCCCGAGGTTCTGGAGGTTCACCGCACGCAAAATTTCGCGGCATTGCTCACAACGGCACGCTCAGTCTTTGCCGAACTTCAGATCAAAGGAGTGCGTCTGCCATGAACGCCGTTGAAATTTTAAGACAACTGCCTCACCTGTTTCGTCACGCCGACGCGGCGAAATACACGGGCAACGCCAACGTCTTTCTCACGCGGGCGCAAGTCAAGGGCTTGGTGGAACGGGTGGCGCGCGGCGTTTATCTCAACCATCTGAGGGAACCCATGCCTGCCATCGAAGAAGTCGCCTGCTTTTTGCGCACGCCCTCCTACATCTCCTGCGAATGGGCGCTCAATCGCCACGGCGTCCTGCTTCAGTCGCCCACAGTCTGCACGGTGCTGACGTTGGACACCGCCGTCGGCGCGTCGCGCAATGTACGCTTCGGCAGCGTGACGATTGAATTTTCCAAGATCGCCCCGCGGCTATTCAACAGTTTTGAAACACAGGACGGCTACAATCTTGCGGGCGCCGAAAAGGCGCTTCTCGACACGATTTACCTGCGCAAGCGCCTTCCGTTTGCCGACGAGCTGGAGTTGGATCGATTGGATCGGGAAAAATTGCAAAAGATGGCCGAAAAATTTCCGGCGGTAGTAAAAAAACGACTGGAAGAAATTATAAAGTAGAAGCACTGCGTTAAAAAGACTTGGAGATTATTTTTATGAAAAAAGTAATGATTCTGTCAGTTGGGGGTTCGGCGGAACCTGTGATCAATGCGGTAAAAAAAGGGAAGGCCGATTATTACTACTTTTTCTGCTCCTCCGGTCCCAAGGGAAGCGAACACTTGATCGATGATCCCGGTGATCCTTGCGGGGACAAGCGCAAAGTAAAATGTTCAAAATGTGCTTCGGAATTTTTTACCGGCAACCCCAAAGGGCCGTCCATCGTTTCTCAAACGGGACTGTCCCGCCAGCAATGGGAAATGATTGACATCGCAGACCCGGACGATTTGGATGAATGTTACAAAGCGTTGATGACGGTGAAGGATAAAATCCGCGAAGTCTTTGGTGATGCGTGCACAGTGCTTGCAAATTACACCGGCGGCACCAAAACCATGTCCGTTGCGCTGGGATTGATGGGCATATTGAATGAATCATGGCAACTCAACATCAACAAAGGGCCGCGCCTTGATTTAATCAAAGTTCGCATCGGAGACACCCCGGTGGTAGTTGACAAATGGCGGATGTATGGCGAGCATCAGTTGATGATTGCCAGAAAAGCGATTCAGCAATACGACTATGCTCAGGCCGAAAGCGTTTTAGCGGATATGCTGTCGCATCCACTTGATAAGGAGACCAGCGGACAAGTCCATGACGCAATCAACGCATGCCGTGCGTTCGATGATTGGGACAAATTCAATCATGAAAGCGCGCTGGATTTGCTTGCCGGATGCAAAGCAACATATCATGAACTGATTGTAGCCCTCAAGAAGATCCTGGGGCGTCAACGCGTTGTTTCCGGCTACGAACTGATCGGTGATCTTATCAACAATGCTCAAAGACACGCCCATCGCGGTTATTTTGACGATGCCGTGGGCAGGCTTTACCGTGCCATGGAAATGTTTGCCCAGGTACGCCTGAAAATCACCCACCATCTTGATTCGGGTGAAATGACATTGGGAAATCTTCCGGCTGAAATACGTCCCAAATATCAAACCCGTGTACGCGAGAATAACCGCCTTCTTCTGGGGTTGCGTGACGATTATGCACTTCTTGCCGATTTGAATGATCCGGTGGGTATTCTGTTTGCAAGCCGGAGCCGGAAAATCACGGATATTCTTAAAAAGCGAAACGACAGCATATTTGCACATGGCGTGCGTCCGCTGTCTGATAGCGACTACCGGAAAGTGAAAGAAACGCTTGCTGGTTTTATCGAGGAAAGTGCGGCGGCCAACAACATAGAATATCGAGTTCCTCAACTGCCGCAGGAAGGAATACTTTAATTTTCCTGCGTTGCGGGAATGAAAAAATCGTTCTTTGACAACCGAATATCTTAACTCAAAAAAGCGTTTTTCCTTTCCCGGTCGAAGACGGCAACGTTGCCGCCTTTGACATGAGAATCGGGTCTGTCATATCCTTCTTCCCGCGGGGAACCTCCAAAAGCCCCGCGGAAAGGAGGAAACTATCATGGTCGTTTACATCAACACACAGGGAACACGGCTCATTAAAGAAGGGCGCCATTTGCTCGTCAAAAAGGGCGAGTCCACCTACCACACCCTGTTCACCTACAAGCTCAAACAGATCGTCCTCTTCGGGAATGTCGAAATCACCCACCGTGCACTCGCGCAGATTCTACGGAACGAGATAGACACCGTTTTTCTCACCCAGAGCGGGCGATATCTTGGCCGCCTGGCCGCTCCCGAATCGCGCAACGTTTTTCTGCACAAGCGGCAGTACGCCCTGCTCGACGATGACGTTTTCACCCTGCGCATGGCGCGCGCAATCGTTGCCGGCAAAATGTCCAACATGGCCACACTGCTCATGCGGATGAAACGCAGCCGCGACGCGGAAATTGCCGGGCAAAAGGCGCGGGAAATTCAGGAACTGATGCCGCTTCTCGAAAAGGCCAACACCGTCGATTCCATCCGCGGCTACGAAGGCAGAGCCAGCGCACTGTATTTTGAAGCGTTCGGATCGGGATTTATCGAAAATCAGGGCTTTGCGCGCCGTGTCCGGCGCCCCCCGACCGACCCCGTCAATTCCATTTTATCGCTTCTTTACACATTCTTGATGAATCGGGTTTACGCCGCGGTGCGCGTTGCGGCGCTGGACCCTTACCCCGGTTTTCTCCACACCCTTGATTACGGCCGTTACTCCCTCGTCCTCGATTTGATGGAAGAATTTCGCACCATCATCGCCGACACCCTGACGCTATCGCTGTTCAATCTGAAAATACTGCAGACAGATGACTTCTACCAGGAAAGACCGGATGAGCAGGAAGACGAAACCGACACCGCGCCCGAAAATCCCGCCGACGTCAGCAAAGACCCCATAGGATGGATTTCCGGCAACGCCGCCGAGTCGGATGGTTTTGACATCCCTGAGCAGCGCATGGAAGAAAATCAGGACAGCCCGCGCCCAACAGGCAAATATCCCGTCAAACTTCAGCCGGATGCTTTCAAGCGCGTGCTTGACGCGTTTGAAAAAAAACTGACAACAGAATTTCACTATCCACCGGCCCAGCGGACGCTCACCTATGCCGACGCCATCATCTATCAGGCCGGGCATTTCCGCAAAGTCATAGAAGGGGAGGCGCAGGTTTATCAACCCGTGTTACTGAAATAACCTTGTCATGCCTGTGAAGGCCATTGTTCAGTTCTCCTCTCGACCCCGACGGATGGAGGACTTTCACACAATGCTTCCCTCCCTTGACGGAGGGATTTTAAAAACTTCTTCCCTCCCTTGACGCGAGGGATTACACAAATTTCTTCCCTCCCTTGACGGGAGGGATTGAGGGAGGGTGAATAAATGATCACACTCATTACCTACGACATCACCGAGCCGAAAAGGCTCAACAAACTGCGCGGCTTCCTCAAGGAATTCGGTTTGCGGACACAGAAATCCGTTTTCGAATGCGACATCGACGACATCGCCTTGAAAAAAATACGCGCCTACTGCCGCGACAACCTGGACATTGCGTCTGATTCTGTCCGGATATACAAAATCTGCAATCGATGCATCAACAAAGTCACCATATCCGGCACGGGCCTGAAAGTGACGCAACTCGATTACATGATTCTGTGAAGCGAGGCAAATCCCCTCCTTTTTTAAAGGAGGGTTAGGGAGGATTTTATGAACATGATAGTCGCCTACGACATTACCGAAGTAAAACGTTTGAACAAAATCGCTAAAATAATGCTGGACTACGGCGTGCGCGTGCAGAAATCCATTTTTGAAATAACCGTCACGCCGCCGGTTTTCAGAGCAATGAAGAAGCGGGTCGAAAAAATCATCGTGGCGGAATTGGACGGCGTGAAATATTATCCCTTGTGTGAAAAGTGCGCCGGCACCGTGGAAATCATCGGACAGGGGCAATTTACCGATCCCGACAGAGAATATTACATTTACTGATCCGTTGAATATGAACCCCGGTGTAAAAAAGCGCTATTTTGCAAGCATTGGATTATATTACATATTTAAAAATGATGACGCCGGGGTTCGCGCGAATGAAAAAACACCTTTAAAAACAAAACTTTATCCTGTAAAATCATTACGAAAGAAGAGGTGATTTAACAATGGAATCAATTTTTAGAAGAGGTTCGCGGAAAGCAAGACGCAAGATCATGATTTTAATCAAAAAAGGAGGAACGCGGAAACAAACGACCTGATTTACGAAGGGATTGCGAC
>CAYZLL010000074.1:0-12491 GCA_964479225.1 uncultured Smithella sp. | reverse complement strand
CAACAGTTCAAATGGGTTTTTCTTTCAGATCAAGGCTTGAATCGCTGAAATCAGGAGAAGTCGGCGTAATTCAAATGAAAGACCTCACCGATGAAAATATCGTTGATTGCAAAAACTTGTCTTATGTTGATATGGGCAAATTTAGCGAAAGTCATTTAGTTGAAAAGGGCGACCTAATATTTCGGTCACGCAGTTTAACTTCAACATCTGCCATCCTTTCAGACGATCCGGGTCGTGTTGTAGTTTCAGCCCCGCTTTTAAGAATCAGAATTACCAGTCCCTATATTATGGCGGAATACCTCAATTGGTTTATCAGCCAGTTACCGGCGCAAATATTTTTGGCAAGTCACGCGCGCGGTTCAACACAAAAGATGATCAGTAAGGAGGCGCTGGAAATGCTTGAACTATTTGTGCCGTCGCTGGAAAAGCAAAAAATGATTGTCGAATTGGCCGCGTTGGCGGAAGAAGAACAGCGCATAATGAAGAAACTTGCACTAAAACGTAAACAATATGTTTCAGCCAAATTAATTCGTGAAGCACAGGAGAATAAATAGATGAATGTAAAAATCGATCAGAAAGACATCAATAATGCTGCATGGGCGGCCTGTGACACTTTCCGTGGCGTTGTCGATCCCGCGCGATACAAAGATTACATTCTGGTGATGCTGTTTGTTAAATATATATCAGACACATGGAAAGATCATTATGAGCAATATCGCAATAAGTATGGTGATGACGACGCCCGTATCCGACGCAAGCTGGAACGCGAACGTTTTGTTCTTCCTTATGCGGAATTAAAGGATCATGAAACCGGAAAAGTGACGGACCGGTTCCTTGCCGATTTTTACAGTCTGTATGAACGGCGCGCATCAGCAAACATTGGCGAGTTGATTAACATCACGTTCGACGCTATTGAAGAAGCCAATAAATCAAAATTAGAAGGTGTTTTCCGCAATATCGATTTCAACAGCGAATCTGATCTCGGGCGGACCAAAGATAGAAACCGCCGTTTGAAAAATCTCCTGGAAGATTTCAACAAACCGCAACTGGACATGAGCCCCGGCAAGGTTTCCGAAGATGTTATTGGTAATACCTACATTTATCTGATCGAGCGATTTGCCACCGATGCCGGTAAAAAAGCCGGTGAATTTTATACCCCGCATAAAGTATCTGAATTGGTTGCCAAGCTGGCCCGGCCCAAGTCCGGTAACAGGATTTGCGATCCGGCTTGCGGTTCCGGCGGTTTATTGATTGAAGCTGCATTGGAAGTAGGCGATAAAAACTTTGCCCTTTTCGGCATGGAATCCAACGGCAGCACATGGGCGCTTGCCCGCATGAACATGTTTTTGCACGGCGCGGACAGCGCGCGCATTGAATGGTGTGACACGCTGGTGAGCCCCGCGCTTGTGGAAAAAGACCGCCTGATGAAATTTGATATTGTTGTCGCCAATCCTCCATTTTCTCTGGACAAATGGGGAGCGGAAGAAGCCGAAAGCGACCGTTTCAACCGCTTCTGGCGCGGTGTTCCGCCCAAGAGCAAAGGCGATTGGGCATTTATCAGTCACATGGTGGAAGCCGCGCTGGAAAAAGAAGGGCGCGTGGCTGTTGTTGTTCCTCATGGCGTGTTGTTTCGCGGCGCAGCCGAAGGACGGATTCGCCAAAAGATGATTGAAGAAAATCTGCTGGACGCTGTCGTCGGCTTACCGGGTAATCTTTTTCCGACCACTTCCATTCCCGTGGCGATATTGGTCTTTGACCGCAGCCGTGAAAAAGGCGGCAAAAATCACAATCGCAAGGATGTCATTTTTATTGATGCCAGCCGCGATTATCTGCCGGGGAAAAATCAAAACGCTTTGTCAGATGAGCATATTCAAAAGATCGTCAAAACGGTTAAAGCGCGAAAAGCTATCGAGAAATATGCGCATGTTGCCGCTTTCAATGAAATTAAAGAAAACGATTTTAATCTCAACATACCGCGCTATGTCGACACCTTTGAAGAGGAAGTTGAAATTGATATTGACGCCGTGCAGTTGGAGATCGATCAACTGGAAAAAGAACTGGCAGACGTGCGAGCGAAGATGGCCGAAATGCTCAAGACAATTGAACGATAATGTTTTGTACTTTTCGTCATTCCGGGCAAGCGAAGCGCGACCCGGAATCCAGGAGATTTAATAATTTCTGGATGTCGGCGTTGCAACTATTGTTGTGAGAGGGTGAAAACAAGATTAAAATTCAAACGTTTTTGGCGACCATATCGAGGCTATGCTCGAAAAGGTCTTTCGGCCATTTTCCTCAATTGGGAAAATTGGTTAGTCATTGGTTTAAAATATAAAAGGAGAATATTAAATGACTGATAACCTTCCGGTAAAAAGTGAATTTCTCGTTTATCAGACAGAAGATGGCCGCATCAGGATTGATGTGCGGTTAGAAGATGGAACCGTATGGCTAACTCAGCAGATGATGGCTGATTTGTTTCAGACAACACCTCAGAATATCACCATACACCTCAAAAATATCTTTAATGAAGGTGAGTTAGATGAAAGCGCAACTTGTAAAGATTTCTTACAAGTTAAGACCGAAGGCACAAGGCAGTTGGAACGCAAACAGCATTTTTATAATCTTGATGCAATCATTTCGGTTGGTTACAGGATCAAGAGCCATGTAGCCACTCGTTTCCGCATCTGGGCCACGCAAAGGCTCAGAGAGTATATCGTCAAGGGCTTTGTCATGGATGACGAGCGGCTGAAAAACCCGCCTGTTGCCGGTTCAGCCATTCCTGATTATTTTGATGAAATGCTCGAACGCATACGCGACATCCGTGCCAGCGAACGCCGGATGTACCTGCGCGTTAAGGAAATATTTGCGATGGCGGGCGATTATGACCCGTCCTGGCCGGAAACAAACAAATTTTTCAGCGTCATTCAAAACAAACTTCATTTTGCCGCCACCGGCATGACGGCGGCGGAACTGATCAAAAGCCGCGCCGATTACAGCCAGCCCAACATGGGACTCACCAACTGGAAGGCCGGTGAAGTCCGCAAAACGGATGTGATCATCGCCAAGAATTATCTAAAAGAAGAAGAAATCGACGGCTTGAACCGGATTGTCGTCATGTGGCTGGATTATGCCGAGGATCAGGCAAAACGCCGCAAACAGGTTTTTATGAAAGACTGGGAACAAAAGCTTGATGAATTTCTGAAATTTAATGATCGCAAGGTTCTGCCGGATGCCGGAAGCGTCAGCAAGAAAGATGCGGATGAATTTGCCAAAGATGAATACGACCGCTTTGCCGACCGCCGCCGGGAATACAAAGAGGCAATTGGGCAGGAAGAATCTATCAAGCAACTTGAAGATGCTGCAAAACATCTGGAACAGGGACAGAAGAAGCTGGAAGGTGGAGAATGATTCCTGCCAAATGGAAAAAGTTGCCGCTTGATCATGTTGCTCATGTACAGACTGGTTTGGCAAAAGGCAAGAAGGACATAAAGAATCCTCATACGTTACCATATTTGCGGGTTGCAAATGTGCAGGATGGGTACCTTGATCTTTCAATAATCAAATCGATTGAAGTTGAAGAGAGTAATATCGAAAGATTTTTGCTGAAACCCGGTGATGTATTGCTCACAGAAGGTGGTGATTTTGATAAATTAGGCCGCGGCGCTATCTGGCAGGGTGAAATAAATCCATGCTTGCATCAAAACCATATTTTTGTGGTGCGAACAAAAAATGATTTTCTGATGCCGGAGTTTCTTTCACAGCTTACAGGAAGTGCTTACGGAAAATCATATTTTCTTAAGTGTTCAAAGCAGAGCACTAATTTGGCTAGCATCAATTCAACGCAATTAAAAGAATTTCCTGTTTTACTCCCACCACTAACGGAACAAAAAAAGATTGTCGAAACAATTCATGCCTGGAACTGTGCCATCGAAAAAACCGAGCGGCTAATTGCAGCCAAGGGAAAGCGGTTTTCCTGGCTTGCACATACATTAGTTAATCAAAAAAGAAAAATACACGGTTGGAATAAATTAAAACTTAGAGAAATCTGTGTGCCTGTTATAAGAAAAAATGACATAGGAGAAACAAACACCCTAACATCTTCGGCACAACACGGTCTTATTAGTCAGCTTGATTACTATAATAAAAATATAGCGGGCGCCGATCTCAGCAATTATTACCTGCTGAAGAAAGGTGAATTCGCTTATAACAGAAGCTCTGCAAAAGGCTACCCATATGGCGCGATAAAGCGTTTAGACGCGTGCGAACAAGGTGTCTTTTCTACTCTCTATCTTTGTTTTAAAATTTCACATACGCGAAAGACCGACTCAGATTTTTTATGCCACTACTGTGAATCTGGATGCATGAACCGCGCATTGAGAGTGATTTGCCAAGCTGGTGCAAGAAGTCACGGCTTACTAAATGTCACAAAAGATGATTTTTTCAATATACAACTCTTACTACCACCGATAGACCAACAAAAACAGATTGCTTCAATTCTAAACACCGCCCGTCAGGAAATTGATCTTCTGAAAAAACAACTGGACGCCTACCGCAAACAAAAACGCGGTCTCATGCAAAAACTATTAACCGGCCAATGGCGGGTGAAAAAGATCAAGGAGGAGAAATCTTAATGTCAAAAAAACTGATACCTTTTGCCATAGCATACGACTTTGATGGAACACTGGCTCCAGGAAACATGCAGGAATATGATTTTGTGCCGACCATAGGTATGACCAAAAAAGAATTCTGGAAAGAGGTTGGTGAACTTGCAAAACGTCATAATGCTGATAACATTCTTATGTACATGATGAGTATGCTTGACAAAGCAAATGCTACGAAAGTGCCAGTTCATAAAGAAAATTTTATTGAATTTGGCCGTTCTGTAAAATTATTTGAGGGCGTTGATAGCTGGTTTGATCGGATCAAAAAATATGGCAAGGACAAGGGGGTTTTGGTTGAACATTATATTATTTCATCTGGTATTCGTGAGATGATAGAAGGTACGTCCATAGCAAAGAAATTCTCTTCCATCTATGCCTCGTCATTTGTGTACGATCATAATGGCGTTGCCAAATGGCCAGCTCTGGCAGTCAACTACACTACTAAAACTCAATTCCTGTTTAGAATTAACAAAGGTGTTCTAAATGTTTACGATGACAAAAAAATAAATGAATTTACTCCAAATGAAGATCGTCCTGTTCCATTCAGCAATATGGTGTTTATTGGCGATGGAGATACGGATATCCCATGTTTCCGGTTGGTTAAAGATCAAGGGGGCCATTCCATAGCTGTTTACAAGCCAAGTACACATGGTACCAAAGAAAAAGCAAAGAAGCTTATAAAAGACGGACGCGTAAATCACATCGCACCAGCAAATTATTCTGAGAATAGTGAAATGGATATTTTTCTCAAAAGGATTATCGACAAGGTTGTAGCGGACAACGCACTTAAGAAATTAGGGAAAAAGGAATAGTTTTATGACCACTTTCCGCTTCAACGAAAAATATCTTTCTCAAATTCCAGCACTGCAAGTGCTAATTAATATGGGCTTTGAATACCTACCCCCGGAAAAAGTATCGGCTGAGCGTCAGGGAAAAACCGGCAATGTTCTGTTGGAAGGTATTCTGCGCAGCCAGATCAAACAACTAAACCGCATCAACTACAAAAGCCGCGAATATCTCTTCAGCGAGGAAAATATTCAAACGGCCATTCAGACGCTGAAGAATGTCAAGTATGACGGGCTGCTCCGCACTAATGAAGCTGTTTATGATCTCATCACACTGGGCAAGTCTCTGGAACAATCTATTGAAGGCGATTCCAAGAGTTTTACTCTGAATTATATTGATTGGAAAAACTGGCGTCGCAATATTTTTCACGTGGCGGCCGAATTCAAAGTAGCGCGTTCTCGCAGTAATGAAACGGCGCGTCCTGACATTGTATTATTTGTCAATGGCATCCCACTGGCGGTGATTGAATGCAAGGCCCCTGATGTGGAAATTGAACAGGCTGTCTCGCAATCTATTCGCAATCAGAGCGATGATTATATTCCCCGATTGTTTTCTTATGTGCAGTTGGTCATAGGCGTCAACAAAAATACCGCCCGTTACGCCACGGTTGGTTCTTCGTCCAGATTCTGGAGTGTTTGGAAGGAATTGCGTGATAACGAAAAGGATGTTGTTGCCTGCGTTGAGAAAAATCTTTCCAGAGAAAATAAGGACAAACTATTTCAGGGTGATTTTGCAATTGCCCGCTCTTATTTTGATGGGATGGATAAAGAAGAAACTCGCCTTTTAACAGAGCAGGATAAGACGCTCTATAGTCTGTGCCGACCGGAACGTTTAATGGAGATGGCTTTCAGATTCACGGTATTTGATGGCGGCATAAAGAAGATTGCCCACTATCAGCAGTTTTTTGTTGTGAAATCAACACTGGATCGCATCAAGCAATCGGATGGTGAAGGCAGGCGTCGGGGAGGCATTATCTGGCATACCCAGGGATCGGGGAAATCCTTGACGATGGTCATGTTGACCCGTAATCTGGCGCTTGACACGGATGTTCCTAATCCACGCATTATACTGGTAACGGATCGCGACGATCTGGATAAACAACTGGGCAATACTTTTGCCGCTTGCGGGCTCGATCCGAAACGTGCCACGTCCGGGCGTAATTTACTGGAGCTGGTGGCGGAACACAAAGCCACCATTGTTACGACGTTGATTCATAAATTCGACAAGGCTCTCAATCAAAGGAAATTTCAGGATGATTCACGGGATATTTTCATGCTGATTGATGAAAGCCATCGAACTAATTACAGCACATTAGCCGCACGAATGCGTCAGATGTTTCCCAACGCCTGTTATCTGGGTTTTACCGGCACGCCATTGTTAAAAGAAGAGAAAAACAGTTTTAGAAAATTCGGCGGCCTGATTGAACCGCATTATTCCATTCATCAGGCGGTGGAGGACGGTTCTGTAATTCCTCTGCTTTACGAAGGCCGTTATGTGGAAATAGAACAGAATAAAGAAGCCATAGACCGCTGGTTTGAACGGCATACGGAGGGATTGACGAAAGAACAGAAAGCCGACCTGAAGAAAAAATATGCCCGCGCCGAAATGCTCAATAAGGCCGATCAGGTGATTTACATGCGCGCTTTCGACATCAGCGAACATTATCGCACCGCCTGGCAGGGCACCGGTTTCAAGGCACAGCTTGTAGCACCCGGCAAAGCTGCCGCATTGAAGTATCACGAACATTTGAAAAATATCGGATATGTCAGTTCTGAGGTGGTGATTTCCGCGCCGGATACACGTGAAGGCTTTGAGGAAACAGACGAAGAACCGACGGATGAAGTAGTCAAATTCTGGCAGAAAATGATGAAGCGCTACGGAAGCGAAGAGGAATACAATAAGCAAATTATCAATCAGTTCAAGAACGGATCGGAACCGGAAATATTGATCGTGGTCAGCAAACTCCTGACCGGATTTGACGCGCCGCGTAATGTCGCCATCTATTTGTGCAAAGAACTCAAAGAGCATTCTTTGCTACAGGCCATCGCGCGGGTAAACAGAGTGGAAGAAAGCAAAGATTATGGCTATGTCGTTGACTATGTGGGCCTGTTAGGGGAACTTGACAAAGCTCTTACGATGTATAGCGCTTTTGAAGGTTTTGATGAAGAAGATATCGCCGGCGCTTTGACTTCTGTGAATGTGGAAATTGAAAAACTGCCTCAACGCTACTCTGATCTCTGGGATGTCTTTAAAGAAGTAAAAAACAGCCGTGATGAAGAAGCTTATGAAATGCTTTTGGGTGATGTATCCGTCCGGGAAGAATTTTATGAGAGGTTCTCGGAGTACGCCAAGACGCTGGCAATTGCGCTTTCCACGGAAGCGTTTATCATGAAAATTGATGACGAAAAGTTGAATCGTTACAAAGCCGATCTAAGACGTTTCCAAAAACTTAAAGCTTCTGTGAAACTTCGCTATGCTGAAGCAGTTGATTACCGTGATTATGAACCTAAAATCAAGAAACTGCTGGATACGCACATTCAGGCTAATGAAGTCATCCAGTTGAATGAACCGGTGAATATATTCGACAGCAATATGTTCAAAACCATTAAAGAAGAACAGGGTGTTTACGGTAAAACAACTGCATCACAAGCTGACGCCATTGCGTTTGCAACCAAGAAGGCTATTTCGGAAAAAATGGGTGAAGATCCGGCTTTCTATGCGAAGTTCTCTAAACTTATTCAACAGGCGATTGAAGATTTCCGCGCCAAACGTATTTCTGATTTGGAATATTTAAATAGGGCTGTGGATATACGCGATAAAGTTGTCACCCGTAGGCATGACGATGTTCCTGCTGTCCTGGAAGATAATGAGAATGCGATGGCCTATTATGGTGTATTGAAATCTTTCTTTGATGAACAGAACATATCACAAAAGAAGTGGGAAACGATTGCGGCAGATACGGCATTGGTTGTCGAAAAGATTTTAGATAAACATTGGAAAGTTCAATTCTGGGACGATGATGATGCACAGAATCGCGCTATTGATGATATTGAGGATTATCTCATTGATGAAGTTAAAAGTAAGAAGGGATTGGATATAAGTTTTGAACAGATTGACGACATCATCGCGAGATTTATGAAGGTGGCTGAAAGCAGGAGCCGCAGATGAGATTGACTCACGGTGTTGTTTTATATGGCAGGACAAAGATTGAATTCAGCTTCTGCCATGTAAACCGGAAAACGTTGGAAATAGCGGTGCATCCGAATCAGACAGTAATGGTAAAAGCGCCGTTGGGCGTCGAATCTGCTGAAGTGCAAAGAAAAGTTGCCCGGCGCGCAAGGTGGATCATAAAACAGCAGAATTATTTTCGGCAATTTGAACCAAGAACTCCTGCGCGTTGCTATGTTGGAGGCGAAACGCATCTTTATCTTGGCAAACGTTATCGTTTGAAGATTAAGAAAGGACGTCGGGATGAAATTAAATTAGTGAGGGGATATTTTAATATTCAGGTAAAAGGCCGCGTTTCCTCCGACGAGATCAAGCGCCTGCTGGATGCGTGGTATGCCCAAAAGGCCGCAGATAAATTAAGAGAGTCTTTTGATCAATGCCTTTCCAGATTTGAGAAGCTGTCATTAAAACAACCAAAGTTGCAAATCAAAAGGTTAAAAAAACGTTGGGGAAGCTTGTCGGGAAAAGGCACCCTGACCATGAATTCAGATTTGATTCGCGCATCACGAGAATGTATTGATTATGTGGTGATCCATGAACTATGCCATCTAAAACACAAAGATCATAGTACAAAATTCTATCAACTTCTTGGAAAAACGATACCCGATTGGGAAAAGAGAAAATTCAAGCTGGAACTAACTTTGGTTTAAATAATAGAAATAAACAAGATTATTAATTAATTTATTGCAGCTTCTTTGTGTTTAACTTGAAGGAAGTAAATTTCTTTCATGTATAAAAAACCTTGTTTTTTAACACTCTACTGAGGTATTAAATAGAAAAGTATATCCATGTTTTTGAGCGCTTGGGGATAAAGATTTCAAACGATAATTCTTAATTTAAAAAAGTAAGGATCATGATGAACGAAAAAAGAAGAGCGAAGCGGTTGCAGGAAGAGAGCGAAATTACAGTGACGATTATTGCCTGTAGTAAAAAATTTCCCAAAGAAAAGGTTATCTATAACAGTAGTAAAGATATATCCGAGAGCGGCGCGAGAATTCATTCTAATATCTTTTTACCTATTGATACGCTGTTGAGAATAGATTTTAAATTAAAAAATATTCAACAAATGATCACCGCCATGGGAAAGGTCAAATGGATCAAAGTCATTTGTGAGGATGAAGCCTATGACGCCGGTGTAGAGTTTGTCAATACGCCTCAGGAAGCCATCAAAAAGTTGTCCGATTATGTGCACTGGAAAATGAAACCTACAACTTAGCCGGCAATGTTGGAAAATTGATGTTTTATGCGTTGTTGTGATTCTTTTGCTGTGATATGAATATCTTCAAATTTAAATCCATACCAGGGTGTTTTTTATGAAAATCGTTGTTTTAAACGGTTCTCCAAAAGGCGAAGTCAGCGTCACCATGCAGTATGTTCATTTTCTGGAACAAAGATTTCCGGAAGCGGAATTCCAATATTTCGATGTCGCGCTGAAAATCAAGAAACTGGAGAAAGATGAAAAAGCGTTCAGTGAAGTTATTGCGGGTGTAGCCTCCGCGGACGCGGTGCTCTGGGCTTTACCGCTTTATTTTCTGGTTGTCTGTTCTCAGTACAAAAGATTTATTGAGTTGATTTTTGAAAAAAATGCCGTTTCGGCTTTTCGAGGTAAACCGGCCGCGTGCCTGACAACCTCCATCAACTTTTTTGATTACACCGCCCACAATTATATCCATGCTGTTTGTGATGATCTCGAAATGAATTATTTCGGATCCTATTCAGCGGAAATGAATGATCTGCTGAAAACAAAAGAACGTCAACGGCTCAAAGCGTTTGGCGAATTATTTCTGAAGGCGATAAAAGACAAAGCGCCGGCGATCAGAAATTATAAGCCGCTGGCCGCGCCGGAAATTATTTTTGAAGCAGAGGCGGTAAAGCCGTTGAGTGCCGAAGGAAAAAAAGTTTTGATTGTGGCCGATGATCTTGCAGAAAATTCCAATCTTCATAAAATGGTGGAGAGATTACGGAATACGTTCTCTCCCGCTGCCGAACTGGTGCAGCTCAAGGATGTGGATATTAAAGGCGGTTGCCTGGGTTGTTGTGAGTGCGGTTTCGATAATCAGTGTGTCTATGATGGCAAGGATGGTTTCCGGGATTTTTTCAACACAAAAATTAAAACAGCAGATATTTTATTCATTGCGGGAGCGATACACGATCGTTATCTTTCCGCGCTGTGGAAATGTTTTTTTGATCGCAGTTTTTTCAACGGTCATACGCCGTTTCTGAAGGGCAAGCAAATCGGATTTGTCATTTCCGGCCCTTTTAGTGAAAATCATAATTTACGCGAGATATTTAATGCAACCACGCAATTCCAGCTCGCCGGTCTTAGCGGCTTTGTTAGTGATGATATGGGAAATAATGCTCAGATCAATGCAGCTCTGCAAACCATAGCCGTCAAGGCGGTTGATCAAAGCAAGCGCGGCTATATTCAACCGCCGACATTCTATCAGGTTGCCGGCACAAAATTATTCCGCGATACCATTTACGGCAGGTTGCGCCCGGTATTTCAGGCAGATCACCGCTATTACAAAGAACATGGGATGTATAATTTCCCCCAGACGTATTATAAGTGGCGGATGATTAACGGCATTCTGGTCACGCTTACGAAAATTCCGGCTTTTCGCCGCGTTTTTTTCAAGAGAATCAAAAAAGAAATGATAAAACCAACTGCCAGCGCTCTGAAAAAAACAGAGTAAAGAGCATCCTGTTTATCGCATTTTAGACAAAAAGGAGAAGATAAAAATGAATATTCAAGAGGTGGTTGCCTTGGTTACCGGTGGAGCGTCTGGATTGGGTGAAGCCTGTGTTCTGGAGCTGGTTAAAAAAGGGGCCCGTGCAGCAATTATTGATGTTGATGTGGAAAAGGGAGAAAAACTGGCGGCCAATATCGGCGCCAACGCGATATTTGTTAAAACGGATATAACCAGTGAAGCTGATGTCCGGCAGGCCATCCAGAAAGCGGTGGACGTCTTCGGAAAGATAAATGCGGCAATTAACTGCGCGGGGGTTGTCAATGTTACCAGACTGGCCGTGGAGCAGATGATGAATAATGCACCCGGCGAAGAAGGGGAAAAAGGCGTGATCATTAACTCCGCTTCGATTGCCGCATTTGAAGGACAGATTGGTCAGGCGGCCTACAGCGCATCGAAAGCCGGCATTGTTGGCATGACTCTGCCCATCGCAAGGGAGATTTCCGATTATGGGATGAGGATTGTTACCATTGCTCCGGGAATTTTCGATACGCCAATGATGGCCGGTTTACCGCCGGAAGTAAAAGAAGGTATGGCCAAAACAGTTCCTTTTCCGAGGCGTCTGGGCAATCCCGCAGAATTTGCACAAATGGCTTTGCACATTATTGAAAATAAAATGCTTAACGGGTGCTGCATTCGATTGGATGGCGCGTTAAGAATGTCTGCAAAATAATTCTGAACGGATGCGGATGTTGATGCTGATTAAAAACAGTCGGGGAGACCGGGAATGTTTCCCCTGTCCCCCTGACTGTTTGTGCAATATTTCTTATTTTGTTATAGAACTGTCGGGCCACAACCTGCATTGAATCTATCGCCCAATGAGCCCCCGCAACCGAAATTACTTACACATGGACCACAACCTGCATTCATCATAACGTCTCTCCTTTCATTTAAGATTAGTTACTACTCTGCACATTCGTATAAAATAATAATTGATCTTTGATATTTGTCAAGTTCTAAATTATTTAGTCTGAACTACATAAGCAATTGAAAACATTGCTATAACAAAATT
>CAYZLL010000073.1:3183-12509 GCA_964479225.1 uncultured Smithella sp. | reverse complement strand
GATTGATGGTCAATTGCCTCCATATCGTTGATTCTTGCAATGAAAAAAATACTCTTTGCAAGGTAAAATCCATTGGTCGATATTATTGTTTGCGAGACAAAAATATATAACCATCTTCAGTTTTATAAATTTCAAAATCCTTCAGGGATTGAACAAGCAGAGGTAATGAGGGAAGATACCAACGCCAATTGATGTTCACAAAGTAAACCAGATAGCCATTATTTGATTTTATATCTTCTGTCATATTTTTAAATTCTGCTGAAAAGTTTTGATTCTTTAACCTGCTGACAGGACTGATAAGCTGAGGAATCATCGTGCTTGGTCTATCCAAAAGAAGATTGATGACCTCAGGTCCGTTGCTATAAATAACAGTTCGCCCTGGTAAACTTCTAACGTAACCGACTGATTTGGATGTGATCCAAATTTTACTGCTATAGCCTACACCGTTGTAGGTTATTCCATCATTGATCAATAATGCTAAATTTTTTTGGAAGGTCATTATTTGCAGTAATAAAAAAACACAGATCCCGACATATAGTACCGCTCTGGTGGGTTGCCTGAAGTTATCTGAACATTTTTTGAATAACAACAGCATGACGAACATTAAACATAAAAATACAGGCAATAAAATGCGATTATCAAGGGGGGTGTATGCATCAAAAAAAGATATCGATATGAATAGGGACAAGACGTAAACAACAGCATAGATAATGCTCACTTTTAACAAGTGATAGTCTCCGGAATGTTCCGGGTTCTTTTTGTGGTAAAATTTCCAATACAGCCATCCTGATAATATGAAAAAAATGATCAGTAAGCAGGCCTTATCCATTGAAAGGAAAAACCAAGCGCCAACCGTTTCAATACCCTGTTGAATACGTTGCAACGAAATAGTGTGTAAAACAGAAGAGCGACTTGTGATCTCGTTTTGCGTCAGTATGTTATGCAATAAACAAAAAAATATGGGTGCCCCGCTTACCAACCCAAATAAAAACGCGTTCTTGAAACGTTCTTTCAACTGTTGTTGAGAATGGAAGAGAATGATATACAGGCAGGTAATAACAGAGGTAATGCCTACATAGCGAGTCAAGAATGCAAGGGCAGCAAATACACCAGCGAGTATGAGATACTGGTTTCTACCTTTCCATAAATATTCACTGAAAAAATGAAAGTTAAGCAGCAAAAATGTGATAAATATAGGTTCAGACCATGCCATGATATGTGTTTGGAATATTGCCGCGGCACTGATAAAAATGGATAAGCCTAAAATAAATAACGGCTGACTTTGCGTTTTTGATTTTAATAAATAAGCGAACAAAAAGGCATTGGCTACAAAGATAAAAATATGCAGATAGCGTGCAGCAAGGAGAATACTTTCAAAAAACAAGCCACTCCATGCTAACAAAGCAAAATATAAGGGTGGATAATGAGTGCCTATGCCAGTAAAATCTAAATTTTTTGAAATTCCTCTGGCTCCTTGAATGTAAGTAATAGAATCAGGCGTTAATCCGATTCCCCATTTTGTGGCTAAAACCATAACAAGAAAAGCAAAACAAAGAAGCGAAAAGCTCAAGAGATAATAAGAAGGTTTGCTCATTTTATGATTCATTTGATTTTCCTGACTGCATCACGATGGTCCTTTTTTAAAATTATAGGCCGTCGGCAGAGTGGTTTGTTAACTCTTAAGGTTCCTTCTAAAATTATTATTTTGTTCAGTTGACTAAGCATAGAAGAGGGAAGTCTTTTATGTCAATCAAATTATGTCAATCAAATATTGGCCATAATGTTATATTCGTATATTCCCATATTTTCTACAGAACCGAGTCAAAAATATTTATTCTGAATGAAAAAATATGGTGGTAAAAAATGTTAGCAAATTACAAACAATTAAATTATGCATTCAGTCATGGACAAAAATCAAAAGATTTTCTGGGGATGGCATATTGTCGGCGGCGCTTTTCTGGTCCTGGGAATTAATTATGGAGCCCGTTACTGCTTCGGCGTATTTCTCAAACCGATGGCGGAGGAGTTTGCTTTGTCTCGGTCGGTTATATCCGTGGCCGCGGCCATCAATATGCTCGTTTATTCCGCCTGCGGAATTTTTGTCGGACGTATGCTTGACCGTATCGCGCCACGCTGGATCATCACAGCGGGCGCTTTGATAGCCGCTTGCGGTTATCTGATCACTGGTTTTGTCAAGACTCCGTTGGGATTGTATCTGAGTTATGGATTAATGGTTGGATTGGGTTCCGCCGGAATGGGCGTTGTCGCGTGCAGTTCTTCCGTCAGTAAATGGTTTATCAAAAAAAGAGGTCTCGCGGTTGGGGTTGCATCCATGGGCATCAGTCTGGGAACAGTGATGCTGACACCGCTGGCCGGATATATTGTTAAATCCTACAACTGGCGTTTTGGTCTCGCGGTTTTGAGCCTCATTACTTTGACGCTGGGTATTGCTGTTGCTCAAACGTTGATGAGAAAAAAGAATCCCGAAGCGTACGGCCTTCTGCCGGATGGCGACAATCGTAAGATATTTCATCAACCAACCTCTTCTCCGGAGATTCATAAAATTTCCACTTGGACACTTTTTCGAGATTCACGATTCTGGACCATGGCCATTTGCCAGGGAGTGGCCGTCATGATCAGCATGTCCGTTTTTGTACATCAGGTCGCCTTCGCGACGGATAACGGCATCGGCAAACTAGCTGCCGCCTCGTCTCTTGCTGCCATCAGCATAACAGGCTTTATGGGACAATTTCTGTTTGGCTGGATAACTGACAAAATCAAAGATCCTAAATACGGATCTTTCATCGGTATAGCGTTTCTGCTGGGGGGCAGCACTTTACTGTTGAATGTTCAAAGCGCCTTTGACCTTTATATGGCCGCTTTAGTCTTTGGATTCGGATATGGCTCACTGGCGCCGATGATACCGCTTCTCATCGCAAATCGTTTTGGCCGCAATGTTCTCGGTTCTATTTATGGTCTTTTAACTTTTTTTATCGGCATGGGCGGGGCCATCGGTCCGGTTTTGGGAGGTGTTATTTACGACAAATTCGGTTCCTACCACGTTCTATGGATGATCAATATTGTTGTGCTGAGCGTGATTGCCATTGCCATCCTTACCTTGAAGAAAGGACAACCATACGACTCCTGATTTTAAGATGATGACCAGTCATAAAAAAAGCCCCACAACGTTGAAACCGTCATGGGGCTTTTGTACATTTTTATGCTAACGAGAGATTTGTCGAACGAATTATTTCGTTTCGAGAACAGCTTCCACTCTGCGGTTCTTCTGTCGTCCGTCCGCAGTGTTATTGCTGGCAATCGGGACTTCCTCTCCAAAACCGGCTGCTGTAATGCTCTTCCCATCTATACCAAACTTGTCAATCATATACTGACGAACATTGTTTGCTCGTTTTTCGGATAAAGCCTTGTTGAAAGCATCATTGCCCACGCTGTCTGTGTGACCTTCGATGGCCGCTGTTGTTCCCGGATTCTCTTTCATGAAATCGGCTACTTTTTTGATATCATCATAATATTTTTCTTTCACGGTCGTCTTGTTGGTATCAAATTCAACATTCAGCGTCATGGTTACTTTTTCCTTCACTGGCGCTGGTTCGGGAGCTTTTTCTACAACCGGTGCCGGTTTAGGTTTTGCAGCGGGAGCAGGCGCCGGTTTGGGAACAGGGGCCGGTGCCGGTTTTGCTTCCACAACTTTTTCTTCACAGCAGGGGGGGCAACCACAGTTTTTTATATTCTTGTCGATTTGAATTTCAGGCATACCACCGGCCCTGACGTCTTTCGGGCAACAGGGAGGACAGCCGCATTCTTTAATCCGATCATCATATTTTACTTCCGGCATACCACCTGCTGCCTGAGCCACATTAACAACCGCAAACATTAGAATAACAGACGCTAACAATACAATTTTTTTCATAATAATCTCCTTTCTTGATAAATTTAATTAAGTTGATTTTGTCAAAAACACAAAATACAATTTTCTTTTAAGTACCATCCTAAAGTAATAAATTGCAAGCGAATTTCAATAATAACACGCCCGCCTGCGATAGGTGTCTTATTTCTGAATGTTTATTTTTTATGCCGCCTGTAAACCAACAAATTTTTGAATACTCGCAACGACTGGCTGATCTAAGCCCAGCCCCGCAGCCAACTGATGGAGATATTCTTTCTCTTTTTCTGTATCCACTTCAATGGCCAGTAAGGAAGCGGCGTACATCTGGGCAGCCAGTTCCGTTTGGCCCTGTGCCTCCGCAATCAATTTTTCGGTTTCCATGGGCTTTTGCAGTTGATCCATCAAATAATTTTTACCTTCCGCATCGACACCGATTTCATCAAATTTCCCCATAATCCTGTTGATTTCATTTTGATCAACCTGACCATCGGCTTTGGTCGCATTAATCATGGCTCTTAAAACCAGTTCCGAACTCTGATCCAGCTTCTTTTGATCATCTTCTGTCTGGGGTTCCAGCAGACCGGCCGGAATCTGTGGCTTTGCTTGACCGGCTCCTTTGAGGGCGTTGAAAGCCAGCGCTCCCAGCATCGCCATTAAACCTCCGCCGATTGCTCCGCCGGCAGATTTGCCGCCGCCTCCCAGGATAGAGCCGATCAGCGCTCCTAATCCTCCGACGGCAAGATTTTTATTTCCCCCCACGGCTTTGCCGGCATCACCCAGCATATTCGAGAGCAGATCGCCGATGCCTCCTCCTGCTGCGCCACTTTTTTGCCCGCCGCCCAACACGCTGGAGAGCAGATCCCCAATGCCGCCACCGCTATTGGGTGCTCCGCCTTTGCCGCCACTCAGTACGCTCGAGAGTAAATCCCCGATCCCACCGCCTGCTTTTCCCGATGCATCACCCAGCGTGCCTGCCAGACCATCAAGCTCATTTCCTCCCCCCAGAGATTTCTTCATTCGTTCAGTGGAAGAAGGCGACATTCCGGTTTGTACCATGGCTCCGAGAAGATCACCGATATTCATTGTTCCGTCCTCCTATTTTAAAGGTTAAAAATCAGGTTTCCATCGATGCGACGTTCTATTTGTAAAAACTTGTTTTTTCATGAAACAATGCTATATGAAAAAACTTATTTTTCAATAAAGATATTCAATAAATATTTGGATGGTTTCTCGATGCGGAATTTTATATGGAGCGTTTTTTTTCTGATGTTGATCATCATTCCGGCCAGCGGATTTTGTGAGCATTCCATTGAATCAAGTGCTCAGTTATGGAAAGTCAGTCAACGGCAGTGGACGATTCAGGAAGAAAACAGATACAGCAAGTGGGTTGCTGATAACATAACTGAAGACTTCTTTATCCGTTATCGCATTCCGGTTGACTGTGCGGATGTTGTTTACGGGATCCGCTGGATTTACGCAAGAAAGGCTCATCTGCCGGCGGCGGCTACCACCGTTGACGGAGAACTGATCGGCCACTGGTCAGAGAACTGGAAACACCTGCCCACACACAGAAAATGGTACAAAGATAAACGTTTCCGGGCTGCATTGTTGTATATACTTTCCAAAACATCAACGAAGACACTGCCCCTGGATACCTATCCTATCCAGATCTCAAAGGACTCCGTCAATGCCGGTACGGTTTTTTTTATCGCTGAATCTCATGCAGGTATCGTCCAGAGTGTCATTATGGATGGAAGCACGGCACATCCGGTTCAGACGTTGGAAGCCACCATGCCGCCCCGCATTCAAAAATTGAACCACAAAAATTTCATTTCAACCAATCCCGAGCCTTCCTTTCAATCCGGTCTGGTGAAATTCCGATGGCTGGAAAGGAAAGATGATCGGTGGCAATATCTTCCTGTTCAAGACCACCCTTATTATTCCGAAGAACAGTATGCATCAACTTTTAATGCGGGATATGTCGATTATATCGAAGCAGTAGCCAAACGGATCGATCCGAAGATTTATGAACCCCGTGTAAAAATAAACAGATTGCTGGATGTTTTTATCCGTCAACTGAAAGACAGAATTCCCGTCGTTTTGAAAGGCAACGAGCAGTGCCATAAAAAGGGGTGTCCGGAGGGATCATCATTATGGGAGGTATACAGCACCCCCGGCCGGGATGAATATATCTACGTCATGATTTCGCATATCAAGGAAATCATCAAAAATAATAATTTAAGCCGTGAAAATATTCCGGGTAAAATAAAGAGAGTCCATCTGCCGATTGCTCCTCATCTGGTTGTGACGGCTGAACAGGTATTCCACAATGCGGTCTGGATGTCTTCAGATCCTGAAGACACCATTGACAATCGCTGGGGGCTGGACAAATGCAGTATCATTGAAAGACGGATAAAAAAAGCGCAGGAGACGATCGCCTTCATCAGGGAAACTTATGACACAACTAATCCCCGGCTTGCCGAGCGACTCATTACCGTGAGACAAACGATTGTGAATGATATGTCAGAAGAAAAGAAAAAAAGTAACTGCACGGACAATAGAATTCCATATTAGCCGGGAATGGTAAGAATTGATATCCACAGGGATCGTGTTCGCAGAAACCGTGCAATTAATTTTTCCGGCTTAGATTCCCTTGACATATAAATAGCGATTCCCTATAATTCCACAGCAAATAGGCAATATCTTTTCAACGGTTGATGAAAGACACACGAACTATCTCATTATGGAGGTTACCCCGATGCCCGGCATAGATTTGCGTCACGAAAGAGTTGTTGTAGAAACGGACCGCTATCGTGTGGAAGGGGATGTCACCCTTCCGCAGGGGAGTTACCGCAACGCGCTTGCCGATTATATCAACCGCAGCGACCAGGAGTTTTTGTTACTCTCCAACGTGGAGCTTCTGGCACTGGATGGCTCCGGTCAAAGCTGGCAATGTCCCACACTGAATCTGGCGAGAAGGCACATCCGGTTAGTTGTGGCGATAGGTTCCCCGGAGGAATAGCCGTTATTCATCGGGTAAATTTTTGAAAATAATCAGCGATAAAAAGACAGAAAACACGACGATGAATAGTTTTGCAGATGTACGTAAATCTCGGATTGTGCTTTTTTAAATGAAAATCAAAAATATTTCATTCACATTAATATTATTCATATCTTTGTTGTTGCTGGCCGGTTGCAAAGGACGTGTTTATACGGTTGTTACAAACCTGCCCGACCTCCCGAAGGATTATAATCGAGCATTGCCTCCGGGAGAACTGGCCTTGAGAAAGATTACCGATCCCAACCAGATACCGGATTACACACAAGCTTGCGCTGATCCAGAAGGTTTGCTGGGTGCCATTTCCAGGAGCATCCATTACATGACCAAACCATCCAGTGAAAAGTTTTATCCTTATGGTGACATGACGCATGAACAGGCGTTGCGGAGCCTGCGGGAATTAGAACAGCTTTTTGCGCTGAAGCCGTCTCCCCGGGAAATAAACGCCATTTTAAAGGAAAAGTTCGATACCTATGTATCCGTCGGATGTGATGATCGGGGAACCGTATTGTTTACTGGATATTATACGCCGATTTTTGACGGGTCCCCTGTACGTACAGAACGTTTCCGATATCCTTTACATAAAACACCTGATGATCTGGTCAAGGATGCTGATGGAACGATCTTAGGCCGGAAGGGCAAAGATGGTCAGATTCAGCAATACCCGAGCAGGGAGGAAATACAAAAATCAAATCTGCTGGCCGGCAATGAACTGGTCTGGCTGTCTGATCCTTTCGAAGTTTATATTGTGCATGTGCAGGGTTCGGCAAAAATTCGCATGCCCGATGGACTGATCAAAACAGTTGGCTATGCCGCTCATAACGGTTGGGAATACCGGAGTATCAGAAAAAAAATGATCGTTGACGGGAAGCTTACAGAAACAAATATCAATATGAACACTATGATTGATTATTTCAAGATTCATCCTGAAGAAGTCGATATGTATGTGAATCAAAATCCCCGTTTTGTGTTCTTCCGATACGAGGAAGGCGAGCCCCGCGGGTCGCTCAATGAGCCGGTAACGCCATTCAGAACGATCGCGACGGATAAAACGATTTATCCCCGGGGGATGTTTGCATTTGCGGCCGTTGATTTGGAAAAACCCGTCGGTTTTGTTCTTGATCAGGATACGGGAGGGGCTATCCGCGCCGCAGGACGTTGTGATGTTTACATGGGCGTCGGTGAACATGCCGGAGATCTTGCCGGTAAAACCTACCGCGAAGGCCAGCTTTATTACCTTTTCCTGAAACCTGACATTGGTCCGGTTCTTCCCGCGGTTGACCAATAAAGTCAATTACATTCGAATAACGTTTCATTTGTCGAAATAAATATTTCCGAAAAAATTATTTGCATTCATCGTCTGTTTATTATAGTTTTACTGCAAATATTGTGTATTATGTAATATTAAACAATACACAATATCCATTAGTTATATATTGGAGGAACATTTATGTCTGACGTACAAAAAGTCAAGGGAACAATGCTGATTGATCAGGTGCGTATGATCAGGGGTAATAAAGATAAGGATTGGAACAGATATCTTACGCCTGAAGATTGGACGATCGTCAAGGGAATGGTTCTGCCCTCTGCCTGGTATCCCATAGAAACATATAAAAGATGTGGACGTGCTGTTTTTCAGGTTCTTGCCGGAGGAAATACAGATATTGTCCGTTTAAGGGGAAAAATCAGAGGGCAGGAATTATTTGAGACGACCTATAAACATATCATTGCAGACCGCAATCCGATGAATGCGCTCAGTTCTTTTGTAAACTTATACGGACAGCTCTTTATGCCCAATCCTCTCGAATTCAAAAAAATAGATACCACGCACGCCAAGGTATCCTATCTCTTTGATGATAAGTCCGACCCGGGCAATATGCCATTTTGTTATCAATTGATGGGCCATTTTGATTCACTGGTGGAAATGTCGGGAGGAAAAAACGTTCAAGTTCAGTTCAAAGATAAAATGTGGGAAGGTGCCAACACAACTGTTTTCGATGTACAGTGGGCTTAGGTTCACGATCGGAAGCAGATCTACCCGTTGAAGATTGTTTCAATCTTAATGAAGGACATTTCTCGTTTTTTAAAACGGCATTACTTTTCTTTCAAAAAGAAATGAAGCCACGCCAGCAAACCCTGTTCGCCTACCGAGTCATAGTGACTTTTGTCCATGCAAGTTTCCTTTGCTATACTTATAAGCGGCGTGTATCCGGATTTGCCGTCATGAACACTTTTTTTACTCAAGAGGCTGTTTTTTTCACCGCTGGTTGACGACAGGACGATGATGGGAATCCCGGCATCCTGATCTTTGTTTTCATATTCCTTCTTCAACCTGTTGATGACCTCCCAACCGTCCATAAT
>CAYZLL010000073.1:0-3083 GCA_964479225.1 uncultured Smithella sp. | reverse complement strand
AATCTCCTTTACGTTATAATGTAATCGTAAATTTGGTGCCCTTGTTGTCTGTCTCGCATTTGATTGTCCCGCCATGCACATCAATAATCTTCTTGGTGATCGTCAGTCCCAGTCCCGTGCCACCTTCTTTTTTCGTTTTGAAGGCCATAAAAAGATTGTTGGCTATTTCCGGCGGCATACCGGGACCGTTATCACCAATCTCCAGAACCGCATGACCATCACGAACCGTTGATGAAATTTTTATTTCAGCGTCGGGAATTTTGTGTTCAACAAGCGCTTCCACCCCGTTTTTGCACAAATTTAATAATGCCATTTTCATCTGCGATGCGTCGAGGTTCATCAATTCCATTTTTTTGTCGAGGTCAAGTGTAACTTTTAAATCAGGGGATTTGAGTTCCGCTGCCAGCACTTTGACAGACTCGGCAGTTTCGGCCAGGATGTCATTTAAATTTGCCGGCTCAAAATCAGGGCTGTAGATATTTGTGAATTGCAGATACATCCTGGCAATGTTTGTCCCTTCTCTGATGGCCGTTTCGGACAGGTCGAAATCCTGCTGGATGTTTTCTTCATCAAGAATCTCCGGCGCCTTGCGACGAATATCCTCCTTCAGATATCCGATCCATGATAATCCGGATATGAGCTTATTTTTGAGTTCGTGTATCGCCTGATAAGATGTCTGACGAAGTCTCATCACTTCCATGCCAAACGCGACAATAGGCAGGATCCATAAGATGTCTTTCATCCTTTCCATGGAGGATCTTTCCTGAGCAAAAGAGGTGAGTGATAATTCCTGCGCTCCGTGTTCCACATTGATTGCGGGAAAAATGTTGTTTTCAAAAAGCAACTGAAGTGCCCCGGCATTCTTGGCTGCACGATCGCCCGCGTTGGATTTTTGGATGGATCGGATCGGTATGCTCAATAGATACTTTGTTTTGTGCTGAATTTGTGAATCCACTCCGTCGAAATGACGTTTGTCAGCGGGCGCGTATGTGTAAATGACTTTACTTTTGTTGACTGAAATGCCGGCAATGCTGTTAAACGGTACACGAACACCAATGAGTTCAGTAACATCCGAGAACAGGAATTGCAGATGCAGGCCTTCCTCGCCGAGAATAGAGCCTCCCGACGCGCCGGTAAGCTGGATGCATGTTTCAAGAGAAGTTCTCAATAACTCTTCAGGTGTGCTGCCGAGACCGAGTTCTACGATGTTCCGGATGTGTTGTTCCATTAATTTTATCCTTTAAATTAATGGTAGCATACGAATTTCCGAGTTAAAAGAATGTTTTATTTCATTTTTGTCTTTCGTAAACTATTGGCTATTTTAAATCAAAAATCAATCCTCATTTAAAATACCTTACAGAATTGTAATGAACGAGAAAGGTTTCTGAAAGGCAAACAAGTGTATAGGGTAATAAAAATACACAAAGGAGGTATATATGAAATTCAAAAATTGGTTTTGTTTGTTGGTTATGGTAATGATGGCCGCGGCTTTACCGGCATTAGCCAGAGCGGATGCAGATCGGATTCAGGCCCAGAAAATTGCACTCGAAAAAACGGATGTAAGTTTAATCCAAATCATCACCTCGCTTGAATCCAACTCTGACATACGGGTGGTAAAGGTCGAAACGGAGCCATTTAGCCTGACGCAAGGGCCTATGTGCTATGATCTGCTGACCGTTAAGGAAGGGACAGTTACGGAGTACTATGTTGATGTAACTTCAGGTAAAGTGCTCCTTAAGAAAGATCCGTTATGGGGCTTCTTCTATTTCAGTGCGGTCAACAAGGCGAAAGCCCTCTCTCAGGTCAAACTGGCTATGGTGCAGGCCATTGGGATTGCTGAAAAAGCAACTGGTGGTAAAACCGTACACGTAAAGGTCCATAGAGACAGCGGCATTGTCTTCTATCAGATTACCATGATTGTGAACGATGACCTGAAACGCGTGTTGGTCGACTCCTACAACGGGAAGGTGACAGATGTACCCATGGGTAAGAAAAAACATTTTAAAGGCTAACTTATCCCTCTGTGGTTAGATTCGGTTTCGCAGCCCAAACTACCGCTAACCGCTCATGATATACGAGCATTATGTGCTTGATAGAATGTCGGCAAACAGGTAAAGAGAACGCAGTGATTTTGTCCCAAACGACAGATCAGAAGGAATCAGAATATGCGCTTATTGCTGATTGAGGACGATCGCAAGATTGCGAACTTTGTCAGACGCGGCTTGCGTGAAGGCGGTTTTGCGGTTGACCATGCCGAAAACGGCATCGACGGCCTGGACCTGGCGCTCACAGAACCATATGATGTGGCCGTAATCGACATCATGTTACCCGGTCTGGACGGCCTTAGCATTATAGAAAAGATGCGCAACCGCCGCATTAAAATCCCGGTCCTGGTCTTGAGCGCCAAGGGCACGGTGGATGACCGCATCAAGGGCCTGCAGACCGGCGCGGACGATTATCTGACCAAGCCGTTTTCATTTTCGGAACTTCTGGCGCGCGTGCAAGCCCTGATCCGCCGTTCCAGCGGCAGCGCCGAACCCACGCGCCTCACCTTCGGCGATCTGAGCATGGACCTGCTGACCCGCACGGTCAGGCGCGGGGATGAGGTGATCGATCTCATGCCCAAGGAGTTCGAACTGCTCCAATACCTTTTGCTCAATGCCGGCAAAGTGGTCTCGAAGACTGCTCTCCTGGAACATGTCTGGGGCTATGATTTCGATCCACAGACGAATGCCGTGGATGTCTTGGTTTGCCGGGTGCGGGGGAAGATTGACCGCGACTTCGACACCAAGATTCTCCACACGCTACGGGGTGTCGGGTATGTTCTTAAAATATCTTAAACGGCTCAGACGCAAAATCACCTTCCGGCTCACCCTCTGGTATGCGCTCTTCTTCGTGTTTAGCTCGCTGCTCCTTTTCGGCATAGGCTATGTCGCGCTGTGGAATTCCATGCGCACCAAGGATCATCAGATCGTTTCCGAAAAGATCAACACCTATACCAATATCGTAGAGCATAGCGGAATCCCCCGCCTCGTGCAGGAGTTGGAAGGCACCCGCTATCAGAATGAACAAAACGGGTTTTT
>CAYZLL010000072.1:4856-12539 GCA_964479225.1 uncultured Smithella sp. | reverse complement strand
GATTCCCAGAAAGAAAGCCCCGCAACAATCAGCGCGACGATAACAACAATAGACCATTTTATTTGGTATTTACTGAGCAAGGACATGAACCCCTTTAAATTCATCTATTTATAGGTGCTAAAAACAACCTCATAAACCATATTTTAACGACGGTGGCAAGACAAAAAGCCCTACGTATAAAGACAAACGTGCTTAATTAATTGCTTGCAATTGCCAACTAAGAGGAGTAGAAACCCCGTTTAAAATTAATGAAAACGGCTAAGGAGTCGTATTCACAAAACATCATGAATTCAAAAATCATATTTTCCAATCTCAGCCGCAACGATGATTATACAATTTTGCTCAATGGTCGTGAAATGGGCACCGTACTTCCGCTGAAAAACATTACAGTCGATGTGGAAGAAGGAAAATACAAACTTGATGTCAAAGGTAGTAATGAAGAAGGATTGCCCAGTACGTGCAAGCCTGTTCAGATTATGATAGCGGATAGCAAGACTGCCAATATTAAGATTGTTGCTCTGCACTTTGCGATCGGCATATATGACGAGAGGGGGACTCAATTAAATGATCACAATGGTGTCCTTTGCGGGTATATTGCCGATGGTGTTCATATCGATAATCCCTGATAATGAATTTACCTGATACCAAACCACATGAATCGCTCTTGGAGCGTCTGAAACATCGTTTTATTGGCGCGCCGCGCAATATCAATGAGCCTTCCCTCTTTCACAAGATTTCTCTAATTCCGGTTCTGGCCTGGATTGGTCTGGGCGCCGACGGTTTATCATCGTCTTCGTATGGACCGGAAGAAGCCTTCAAGGCCCTGGGACCCCACACTTATCTGGCCATCTTTATCGCGATAGCCACCGCGTTCACCGTATTTATTATTGCCTATGCTTACTCCCGGATTATCGAGCGCTTTCCCCACGGCGGCGGCGGCTACATGGTTTCCACTCATACGATTAGCACGAGCGCGGGTGTCGTCTCCGGTTCAGCGCTTTTGGTCGATTACATTCTGACCATCACGATTTCTCTGGCCGCCTGCGGTGATGCAATCTTCAGTTATCTTCCCGTAACTTTTTTAGCTTACAAGCTGCCCTTCGTCATGGGTCTCATTATCCTTTTAGTTTTTCTCAATCTGCGGGGGATGAAAGAGTCGGTTACTTTTCTGGCGCCAATTTTCATTACTTTCGTCGTTACTCACATCCTTTTGATTGGTTATGGACTATTCACCCATGCCGGTGAATTTGGAACGGTGGCACAGCGATACCAGGGCAGCATCAGCACAGATCTTTCAACCATCGGATTTTTAGGAATCATGGCGATTTTTTTGCGTGCTTTTTCCATGGGCGGCGGTACCTATACAGGAATTGAGGCGGTTTCCACATCCATGCATATCATGCGGGAACCCAAGGTGCAGACAGGCAAACGCACCATGCTTTATCTGGCCGTTTCTCTGGCTGTGACGGCTTCAGGCTTGCTTTTATGCTATGCCTTGTTTGATATTAAACCGATCATCGGACAAACCCTGAACGCCACACTGGCTAATGAGACTTTCGGAGGCTGGTATCTGGGAGGCGCTCTGGCTTTTATCACCATCCTGTCAGAAGGAGCGCTCCTTATGGTTGGTGCTCAATCCGGCTTTGCCGGTGGTCCCAGCATCATGGCCAACATGGCCAAGGATTCCTGGCTGCCACGACGTTTTTCGGCTCTTTCAGAACGCCTGACCATGCAAAACGGTGTTATGTTGATGGGCGTTACGTCCATAGCGGTGCTCATGTACACGAAAGGCTCTGTGACAGCACTGGTTGTCATGTATTCAATCAACGTTTTTCTGGATTTTACACTCTCTCAGTTTGGTATGGCAAAATTTTTCTTCCAGAACAGAAACACGGACAAAGCCTGGGCAAGTCACATTATTATTCATATCATCGGATTGATGCTTTGTTTGACAATCCTGCTGGTGACAATCTATGAAAAATTTGGTGAAGGCGGATGGGTTACTCTGTTGATTACGTCTGTTTTGATTGGATTGTGTTATCTGATTAGAAGCCATTATCTGAAAGTGCGCAAAGGCGTGCGTCAACTGGAAGAAATTCTTTCGTCTATTCCTTCCGGAAAGGCGCCTAATGAAGAAGCGCTTAATCCAAATGAACGTACGGCGATTCTTCTAGTCAGTGGTTACAACGGGTTCGGCCTGCACGCGTGGCTTTCTGTTTTTAAAGAATTTCCCAAACTCTATCGCAATTTTATTTTTGTATCCGTGGCGGAAATTGATTCCGGCGCTTTTAAGGGCGCTTCGGAGATTGAAGCGCTGAAATCGTCAATCACAGAACAAATGCTGCAATACGTTAAAATCGCCCGTTCCTATGGTTACGCTGCAGATTACCGCATGGATGTCGGAACGGATGTGGTGGAAACGGCAACACATCTTTGCCAGGAAATTGTTCAGGAGTTTCCCAAATCGTCAGTTTTTACGGGCAAATTGGTGTTCCGTCAGGAAAATGTATTCCAGAGAATTCTGCACAACGAAACAGCCTTTGCCATTCAGCGGCGTCTGCAATGGGAAGGCATCACCACGGTTATCCTGCCGGTGCGGGTAAATATTTAAGTTCATTTTTTTTCAACTTATATACTTAAGGATGTCTCAATCTTCGATCCCCCCAAATCTTCTTGACACGAGAGGGTGTTCCTTATAATCTATTTTAAAATAAAGAAAGTTCTCACCAACTCAATAATTTCAATTTAAGTCTGCGTTTGCGGGACGAGCGTTAATTCTCCATAGCTTGCTGCGCGATGGCTTATTGGTGAAATACCGAAAGAAGAATCAATGGATAAGAAAACTTCAATAGATGATGCTAGTGCTGAAAGTTGTGCAAAAGCCCTTAAACCATTTTTAAAAAGTTACCTTACTCCCGCATTTGGCGCGTTGCCTAAAGCAGAAGTCGAGTTGCTGATTTTACAAATGCTGGAAGATATGGGTATTGTCAACCGACAGCCCGGTATATATGAACTTGTTTCCAAATTGAAAATAACCAGCGCAAAGGCGCGAAAGCTCATCTACGAGCGTGATCTTCGCAGAACGACACAGGAAGGCCTTGATGAGCAACTTCTAGCGGTTCTGCAAAAGCCAATTATTCTGAAAGAAGGCGAATGGTTTATTCTGCAAATCGAGAATCCTCTCTTGACGGATCATCTACGGGAAAAAGTGAAGTCACTGGGGCATATAACCGACGGTTCATTTTCGCCGGGCATCGTTAAGCTTTCCCTTGATGCCATGGCTGCGCTTATTGATAACACGTATGAGAGGAACAAGGACAAGAAAGAAAATGCCAGGAAAGTTCTTATTGCCGCGGGTGCTCCCGACACCAGTTTCAAAGGTGTAATCAAGGCGGTTTTGAAAAGGGTTGGTTCCAAAGTTGCGGATGAAACCGGTGAAGTCCTGATGGGCACAGCATCCCAATACCTTGAGCCGATTATCACAGGGGCCGCCGCCGGAATCACAAAAACATTCAAAGACTTTTTTACGGATGCCGGACCAAAAAGAAGAAAATAAAAAACTGACGCATTAAAATAAATTCAATAAGGGGGATTGTTCAAATGAAAAAAATGCTTCTGAAGAAAAATGTATTTTTCATATCAATATTTTCCATGCTCTTTTTTTGCCTCATGGCCCCACAGTCTTTCTCGGCGCCGAAATCTTCAAAGTCTGCTCCAAAGTCTGCGCCAAGAACAGCAAAGTCCGAAAGCGTATCTTATTCAACAGTACCTTTTGATGACACTTGGAAGTCATTACCGCAAAGCTACAATGGTCATGATATTGTTGCTGTTCATAAATCACTTTCGAAAATTTTGGAGATAAAAAAAGATGAGTTTGAAACAGAAGAGCAGTATAAAGAAAGAAGAAAGAAAGCATGGCAAAAGACAATTATTGGAAATATGAATGCTGATGATAAATTTGCATTTGTTTTAGATAACCCGCAGAAAGAGTATGATGCTGAAAATTCACGATTCATATTTGAAATAAAAAGATTTGAACACAATGGTGTCATTCTTAAGGATTTTCGTGTTGGCGATGATGAGTTTAAAGAAAAAAAGCTAAAAGAATATATTAAAAACGAAAAAATCAAAAGAAGAATTCAAGGGAAAGATACGTGGCAGACTGATATGGCGGGTGCTTATATGGGCGCACTTGTTCAAGCGGGGGGTATTAGAGAAATTTTCACGATAGACTTTTCAAAGGAAAATTGGGAGATGGTAAATAAGATAGTTGTTGATATGCCACCTGATGTTGCAAGAAAAACTAATGATTATATAAGAATATTGTTCGTAGGCAGTATTAGTGGCTACACTCCAAGGCTTGAGAATTTTGGCTTTGTTAACTATTATTCCAATAGACTTGGTGTAAATTTAGAAAAGTTGATCGTCTACAACTATAAGACCGGAGAAATTTATCTAAATATTGACTCGAAGCACGCGGATGTGGAAATTTATCTTAAACGTGCAATGTCTTATGTAGATCTCAAGAAATATAATGAAGCTATTCTTGAGCTTAATAAAGCAATCAAATTGAAGCCGGACTATGTCGAGGCATACGCTTGGAGAGGCTATGCTTACGATCAACTCGATCAGTATCAGCAGGCAATTGTAGATTATGATAAAACAATCAGTTTGAAGCCGGACGCCGCAGCCTACAGTAACCGGGGCGCTGATTACTATAGACTCGGTCAGTATCAGCGGGCAATCGTAGATCTTGATAAAGCAATCGAGTTAAAACCACAGATTGGAATCCCTTACTATTATAAATCCTGTGCTTTTTCTTTAATGGGAGATGAATTAAATGCATGTAAATATCTCAAGTTGTCAATAGAAAAAGGGTTTAAGGAGTGGGAAATAATTAAGAAGAGTAAAGCTATGGACAAAATTCGTAATTCTGCCTGCTACAGGGAAATAATGAGCGATAAATAATGAAAAATAGGGCGAAGATCAGTTTAAAAAGGCATTGTTATTTCTTTATGGCTGTGGTTAATTCGGGGTAAATAATGTCCCCCGAATTATGCCAGAATTAGAATAACCGACCGCATCTGCTGTAAAACATCACCTTGTTTTCCGTGATGAAACTGTTTTTCAGCGAATCCTGCACAATGGAAAAGCCTTTGCCATTCAGCGGCGTCTGCAATGGGAAGGCATCACCACGGTTATCCTGCCTGTGCGGGTAAATATTTAATTTAAATTATTTCAGAGAAAAAATCCGCCGGAAAATCAAACGGGTGAAAGTTGAGGAGTTGCGCAGGAAATCCACGAAAGGGCGAAAGTGAGAAATTCTTCCTCCCTCCGGATTGTAATGAACGCGAATGGGAGCTTCAATAACCGGGATGCTGTTTCTTTTGGCCTGTACTAAAATTTCTACTTCAAACTGGAAGCGCCGCGCCTGTGTTTTTAAGTTAAGCGTTTCGGGCAGTGGGTAAATGCGAAAACCGCTTTGGGAATCCGTAATAGCAGGACCGCCCGAAGTCCGCACCCAGAAGTTGGAAAACTTCCGGCCGAAACTGCTAGTCCACGGAACATGTTTGCCAACCATTCCTTCTCTGGCTCCCACAACAATCGGCCGTGATTTTTCAGGAATAGCTTTGATTAGATTTCGGGCGTCTTCGGGATAGTGCTGTCCATCGGCATCAATCGTTATTGCCCAATCGGCCACAGCTGCAGCCGCGGAAAAACCCGTCAGAATCGCCGCGCCCTTGCCCTGGTTTTGTTCATGCTTCAGGATTTGAATGCCGTTGATTTCCTTTATCTGGTCATAGGTATTGTCCGTTGAACCGTCATCAACAACAAAAACAGGAAAGCCCAGCGCCTGCGCGTCTTTAATCACCTGCGCCACCGTCCCGGCATGATTGTAAACAGGAATGATAAAGGCAAAACGGTTTTTTTTGTTTTTAAGACTCATGCTAATCTGTTTTACGAATATCGCTTTCTCGGCCTCATTCATCACGTAGAATTATTAGGTATCGCATGATTTCATTGGCGCAGTTACCCTTTAACTTGCACACTTGGAGCCATAAGCAACCAATAAACAAAGTGATTTTTCTCGTTTTTACTTAGTTCGCATATTATTGCTGATCTTTCATCTTCCCATATGCGTAACTTTTCATGTTGTTTTGTTGGTTCTCCATAAATATCGGAACACGTTTCAGAAAACACATTAAATTCATCAGGAGCAATATCCTTATTGTCTAATAATTGATACACAATTTTGAAAATTATGTCGTTTGCAGTGTATAAATAAGCTGAGGTGCCAAACATAAAAGGCCCGTCTGAAGGCTTTAGTTGCGGTATTAGCGCAACTTGGATACCAAAGCAATTGATGTGACAATTCTTTGCCCAATATATAATAGTATTTTTAGGTTTTCTTAGTAATAGCCCACTTATAAAATTAAGTTTATTAAGTTTTGCCTCCAGAATAACTTTATGATTAATTTTTTCACCTAGGTTTATCTGGCAATAATTAATCATTAAGTCTAAATTCAGCATCGTTTCCTCCTAAGAAATATCATTGCCACCTAACAATGATTATACGGTCTGCATGAATCGGAAAACACAGATTGTTGTTTCTTGATAAGACGTTTCTGTATCTTCCTGAGAATTTGCAAATAGCACAAAAAATGAATTTGTTAAACCATTGTCATGCCGGACTTGATCCGGCATCCAGGAATAAAAACTAGATTACCCGGTCAAGCCGGGTAATGACAAATGGAAAAGATTGCCACGCCGCGCAAGGCACGGCTCGCAATGACATTTCCAATTTACGGCTTCGTAAAAAGCGCCAGATGCAAGGCGCGCGAGTCCTGAGGAATGAGACGTATCTTTTCATACGTTGCAATGACGAGGGACGAAGCGTAACGCAGCAGACCATGGTGCCCTTCAGGGTATGGACTTTTTACGGAGTCGTTCCCTCGGGAAGGAATGCCACCCCCCACGTCCCCGGCCCCATATGTGCGCCGGACGTCAGCGACAGGGGTTGAAGAATAATTTCCGCATCCGGGTATAATTCGTCCAACTTTTTCTTCACCGTGCCTTCCACCCAATTTCTGTTATCGGAATATTCCAGCATGATGAAAGTGCGGGAATCGTCTTTGATGGCGGCGTCCAGTTTTTTCAGCGCGAAGTTTATCTGGTCTTCCTGATTTTTAGCCGTACCGACTTTTTTGGCGCCTTCCGGCAGCGGTGAGATGATCGGTTTCACATGAAGCATATCGCCGAAAAGGGCACTGGTCTTGGAAAGACGGCCGCCTTCGGCCAGGTATTGCAGTTTATCGAGAAATACGTATTCCTCGCATTCCTGCACAGATTTTCGGGCAAAGACGACGGTCTTTTTCATGTCTTTTGTTTCCGCCAGATAGCGGGCGGTCGCCAGCACGATGGTTCCGAGTCTTCCCGATGCCGAGCCGGTATCCATGACCAGAAAGCTGTCCTGCTTGTTGTGTTCTTTCATCCATTGCTGCGCCGCCTGATAGTTACCGGTATAAACAGAACCGACACACAGATACAGAACCTTTTCAAAACGCTCCAGCGCGCTTTCATAAAACTGATGCCGTTCATAAACGGAAGCCTGTGAGGTGGAAACCTTCACGCCTTTTTTCATCGCGCTGTAAAGTTCCTCGGGATGAAAAAAGGTTTCGGGCA
>CAYZLL010000072.1:0-4756 GCA_964479225.1 uncultured Smithella sp. | reverse complement strand
CCAATCGGGCGTTAGAACTGCAGAGAGAGCGTCAAAGACACTCAGCATGGTGCCCGTCCGGGGATTGCTCACGGCCTGCCACGCTTTTTTAGTGCCTTCCCTGGCACAATCGGCCAGTTGAGAAACGCTGGCCGCCCTGCAAAAAGAGGAAAAAAACTGCGAGGCGATATTGCCGGAATTACCACGCGCCGACAACAAAAGATCGTGGATATTTTTTTCTTCGGGCTGGCCGACATTGCGCAGGGGAAAAAGACTGACAGACAGGTTTCTTCCCGTGTCGCCGTCGGCAATCGGAAAGACATTGATGGAATCAAGCAAGTCGGCTCGGGCAACGAGCCTCTCCAGACCGGCGATAAAAGATTTTTTTAAAATCTCTTCCATTTCAGAAACCGAAAGCGTTGCGAATTTCCTCGGGAACCTTGAAAACCGTTTCCATCTCGGGCACCTTAACCGTCACCTGTTCCGTGCGGCCGCGCGCGCAAACTCTGCCGTCATCGGCTCTGCGGATTTCAAAATCCACGATGATTTTTACGCGAGCGTCCACAAGAGTGGCTTTGCAGATAATCTCATCGCGGTGACGCAGGGGAAGAATGTGCTTTGTCGCCGTTTTAATGATTGGAAAGATTAGCTGTTTCGTTTCAAAAAAGGTGTATAGATCAATCCCGTGGTTTTCAAAAAGCGCCGCGCGGGCTACTTCAAAATAGTTCAGGTAGTTGGCGTGCCAGACAATCTGCATCGGATCGAGATCAAAAAAAGGAATTCTTATTTTTACTTCAAAGCTTTTTTGTTTTTCATTCATGGTTTTATTTAAAGAAGTCGGAGTATTGAATGGCCGTGCACATTTTTTCGATGTCTTTGTCCATCGCCCGGTCGTCAACAACCGGCGCACTGACCGACCGGATACGTTTCATGATACTGGACAGCGCCGGTCTTGCGTCAACATTGTTTCTGATGTCGCAGGCCTGTGCCGCCGCCAGCAAATGGATGGACACAACGCGCTCCGTCAGCGTGCAGATCCTTTCGGCATCGCGCGCCGCAATGGTTCCCATGCTGACCTTGTCCTGATTATGTGATTCGGTGGAACGCGAAAACGATGCCGCGGGCATGGTGGCCTTCAACGCTTCCGCCGTCAGCGCGGATGCAGAAATAGACATGGCCTTAAAGCCGTGACGCAGTCCCTTTTCTCCGGCGGATTTCCTGACCAGATCACCGGGCAGGCCGCGGTTGAGATTCGGATTAACCAGCAGCATGATCTGCCGGTCGCACATATCGGCAACGGAAGCCAGCGCGGCTTTTAATCCGTCCATGGCAAAAGCAATATGGCCGCCGTAAAAATTGCCGCCCATCAATACCGCACCGGTTTCAGGATCAAAAAGAGGATTGTCGTTGGCGCTGTTGGCTTCAATTTCCACCCATTTTTTAATCCATTCCAGGCAATCGTATAAAACGCCCGCCACCTGCGGAGCGCAACGCAGGGAATAAGGATCCTGCAAAGTATCCAGCGCGTCATCTTCCAATTGGTGCGCTGCCACTTCGGCTTTTAAAAGATTGATGATCTGCGCCGCCACAAACGTCTGACCCGGGAAGGGTTTGGCCTCCGAAATGACCGGATGATAATGCTGAGCATTTCCCTTCAGGGCATGAATAGAAAGCGCCGTCGCCGAAATCGCCGCCGATAAAATCCGCCAGGCTCTTTCCACGGCTAAAACAGCGATACCGGTCATGGCGGTTGTGCCGTTGAGCATCGCCAAAGGTTCCTTGGGCAGATATTTGTAGGGCTTCATACCCGCCGCTTTTAATGCTTTTGCTGCCGGCATGGTCTTGCCCTTATAAATGACATCACGCCGGCCCATCAGGCAGGCGCCGACATAAGACATCGGCGTCAGATCTCCGGAAGCGCCCACCGAGCCTTCACTGGGAATCACCGGCGTTATGCCGTAATTTAAAAAGTCAGCCATTTGCTGAAGTAATCCGACGGAAACGCCGGAATAACCGCGCGCCAGACAAATAATGCGGCACAGCATGGCCGCTCTCGTTTCCTCGATACCAATAGGCTCTCCCGTGCCGCACCCGTGGAACTCGATAATATTGTCGCCATTTTTCAGAGCAATTTCCAGAGACATGCGCTTGCCGCACGATTTGCCGTAGCCGGTGGTCACGCCGTAAACGGGAATTCCTTTGCGCATGGATTCCATCAGAATCTTTTGAGTCCTGCCCATCATTTTCATGAATTTAGCAGATTTGCTGATCTGCACCGGAACACCGTATCGCGCGACAGCGATAATATTATTGAAACGGACCGTGCTTCCGTCAATCACCACGGCGTTCTTATCCACTTTTTTTTTCATCAATTAAAATTTCCTTTCTTGCGTTACCTTCTGGCGCACGCGCGGTTTATACGTGCCGTCCGCCTTTTCCTTATCAATGACTTTTTTCAACAACTTAAACATTTTATAATTTTGCGGTTCTTCCTTGTAGAATGTATCCCAGGCGTAATAATACAGTTCCTGCAATTTCTCCGGAGTCAACACCTTGGGCTGGAAGACGACCTTCCCGCAGGTATAATCATTCCAGTCATAGGAAGAAATTCTCCCGGCGTTATGCAAATCATCAAAAGTTTTGGTATGCGGAAAGGGAGTCAATACCGTAAATTCCGCCATGTCCAGCTCGACTTCGAGCAGAAAATCAACGAGTTTTTTAATGTAATCTTCGGTGTGATAATCCAGACCCAGCAGAATACTGCCTTCCACGGCAATGCCGTAATCGTGATAGCGTTTGATGCGGTCGCGGATGAAATCCGATGAATCGAAAATGGCCTGATACACAAACCACGCGCCCGCCTGCGCCGCCAGATCCAGCACCTGGTCATCATTTTCAATGGGATGACAGCACCATTTCTTTTTCAGGGGAATCATTTCCTTGAACAAATCCATCTCCCATTGTTTGTCCTGCGCCAGCGAATTATCCACGATGAAGAGCCGGTTGTTGTTAATGCCCGCCATTTCCTCAACCACTTTATCAAAGGGGCGGGGACGGAAACTTTTTCCTCCCAGAAAGCGTACCGCGCAGGGATAGCAATTGAAACGGCAGCCACGGGACGCGTGCACCAGATCGACCATCTGCACGCCGCGGTAATTGTATGACTCGCGATCTAAAATGCTGCGACGTGCTGTCCCGACATTCTCAATCGGCGGGAAATCCTGCATATAGTCATAGACCTTCTGGAGTTTGCCGTTTTGAAAATCAGCGAAGACCTGCTCCATCCGGCCTTCCGCTTCCCCGAGAAAAACACTATCGGCGTGCTGCTGCGTTTCTTCAGCATGCAGCATCGTGGCAATGCCGCCGAAAATAACCTTGATGCCTTTGGCGCGGAATTGATCGGCGATTTCCCATCCGCGCTTTATCTGCGCCGTCAGCATAACGGAAATGCCGACAAAATCAGCCGACCGCTCAAAATCAATCTTCCGGATATTTTCATCGATAAATTCAACCTGCACATCATCGGGCAGCGCGGCGGCAAAAACGACCGGCCCGTGCGGCGGCAAAATGAACGGCGTTTGCTGGTCCAGTTTTTCCCATTTCGGATAAATCAGTGTAAAATTCATAAAAATCTCTTTCCCGTCTTTGACAGCTTACGTAATGCCATATTGTTTACAACATTTTCCAATTTACGCCAATAAAATTATTCATGAACCTTCAGGAAGCATGACCCGTTTGTGAAAAAGCTCTCCTGAAAATTTTTCTTCACGGAGATTTTCTTCGTTGAAATAAAATAATAATGTTATAATAATAAAGAAGGAGGGACAGGATGAACAAAGTTGTTGCCAGATTTGCCGATGGCCGCAAGATCAAGGTGGTGTTCAAGGATGGCGAAGTGCTTGCGGGAACGACAACCGGCTACCAGCCCGGACGCCCGGCTTTTCTTTGTGCCCGTAGATGTCGATTCTAATAATGAACGCTGTTATGTTATCACAGCTTTTACCCAGGAGATTAGTTTTATATAACCCGAGCGGTAGCCCGGGAGCATTTTAAACAAAGGAGTCCGGATGCATTTGTTACAGGAAGTTTATTGGGGGAACACGCTGCAAAGCTGGCTGACAGCTTCCGTGACTTTCATTCTTGTTTTCGCCGCTCTGAAAATTATCCAGAGTATCGCCATCCGCAAACTCTCCAAAATGGCAGCGGCCACAGAGAATCAGATCGACGATCTCTTTGTCTGTATGCTCCGCAATACAAAATCCTTTATCCTGCTGATCATTTCTGCTTATATCGCATCCGGCATGATTGATATCAGCCCCGCAATCGCCGGCCCCCTGCAAAAGGTGATTATGCTGCTGCTGATATTGCAGGCGGGATTATGGGCGGGCGCCGGTATTTCTTTTGCGTTTGATCAAACCATTCATCAGAGGATGGAGCAGGATGCTTCCAGCATCACCACCATCAAATTTTTGAAATTCATGAGCCGTTTTATCCTCTGGATTATTCTTCTTCTGCTGATGCTCGATAATCTGGGCGTTAACATCACCGGGCTCGTCGCCGGCCTGGGCATCGGTGGCATCGCTGTCGCGCTGGCTGTTCAAAACATATTGGGTGACCTGCTGGGCTCTCTTTCCATCATCCTGGACAAGCCGTTTCTCATTGGTGATTTTATAGAGGTCGATTCTCTTTCCGGCACGGTCGAACATATCGGACTGAAAACCACGCGGATTCGCAGCCTCAGCGGAGAACAACTGATCTTTGCCAACAATGATCTGTT
>CAYZLL010000071.1:10870-12704 GCA_964479225.1 uncultured Smithella sp. | reverse complement strand
AAAGTTTATTTGAAGCTGTGCTCATTATCGGGGAAGTTACCGCCTTTAACTTCCCCGATATAATTTTTAACGGCTTTTTTAATTTCTAAATTCAGGTTGGCGTATTTTTTTACAAACTTGGGCGTAAACCGTTCATTAATTCCCAGTAAATCGTTAATCACCAGAACTTGTCCGTCGCAATGAACGCCCGCGCCGATGCCGATAGTTGGTATGTTCAGGGAAGTGGTGATTTCTTCCGCCAGTCCTTCCGGAATGCATTCCAGAACCACGGAGAAGGCTCCGGCCTCCTCCAGAATTTTGGCGTCTTCAATCATTTTTCGGGCGGCATCTTCTTTTTTGCCCTGCACCTTGTAACCGCCGAGCTGATGAATAGATTGCGGCGTTAGCCCCAGATGCGCCATGACCGGTATGCCCGATGCAGTAATTTTACGCACCGTTTCAGCAAATTCTCTACCGCCTTCCAGTTTGACAGACTGGGCGTCGGCTTCTTTCAGCAGGCGGCCGGCATTTCTCACCGCTTCCTGTTCCGAAACCTGATAAGATAAAAAAGGCATGTCGGCGACAATCAGGGCATTGTGCGCGCCGCGCGCAACGGCTTTTGTATGGTGCAGCATGTCTTCCATGGTAACCGGCAGCGTCGTATCATAACCGAGAACAACATTTCCCAGAGAATCACCAACCAGAATGATATCGATTTCGCATTCATCCATAATGGAAGACAGTGCGAAATCGTAAGCCGTGAGCATAGTAATTTTCTCGCCGGAAGCTTTCATTTTTTTGATGTCTGCGATGGTCTTGCGGGTGGTTTTACTCTGAGTACTCATGATTTTACTCCTTTCAAAAGGGCGTTTATTTTTTTTGTTTGTCCGGCGCTCAAAGTGCCTTTTTGTCGGGCAATTTGAACAGCTAAAAGTCCCAGTTCAGCATAAACATCAGAATATTGCGGCAGTGTTTTCTGCAAAGACGCGATATGTTTTTGGACGGTGCTGCAATCCCCGCGGGCGATGGGACCGGTCAACGATAAAACGGAACCGGACTTTTCGATATTTTTCAGGCTGCCATAAACGAGGGGCAGATAGGCCTGGCGGGCGTCCTTATCGTTGATGCCGATGGATTTGGAAATGGATTCTACAATGTTCATTAAAGTAACCAGATAATTGGAAGCAAAACAAGCAGCGGCGTGGTAAAGCGCTTTCTGCTCCGGTGAAATGACAATGGGAATGCCCTGCAGATGACGCACGATTTTTTTTGCCGTCAACAAAGCCTTCTTACCCGCCGTAATGCCGAAATAGCTGCCGGGTATATTTTGGATGGCCTGCTCAATGGATGAAAAACTTTGCAGGGGATGAATGCTGGCAATACACGCACCGGCTTTATTTGCCGGTTCCAGAAGATCCAGTCCACCCGCTCCGCTCATGTGAAAAACCAACTTGTTTTTGATTTGAGGCGACAGCGCGATCTCCGCGCACGCGGACGCAATGGCGTCGTCAGGCGTGGTGATTAAAATGTAATCGGCTTCATGCAATGTGTCCTGCGGTTTCCGGGCGATATTCCCGCCTGTATAGGGCAGGGCTCTTTTCAGGGAAGCCGGCGATTTGTCGTAAAGAGAAGTGATTTGATAACCGGATTTTTTCAACAGAAATCCGATGGCGGATCCCACCATACCGGTGCCGATAATGGCAAATTTATGAGAAGTTTGTTTCTTCATAAAAATACAAAAGGCCTTCCGCGCAAAGGAAGACCTTTATTCGACATTTCTGCTACCGTCTCAGTCGATTAAGGTGATCCAAGCGGTTGCATTCTTTTTAACACCGGCCTTGAGCTTAGTCAAACA
>CAYZLL010000071.1:0-10770 GCA_964479225.1 uncultured Smithella sp. | reverse complement strand
AAGCGATGCAAATCTTTTCCGGTTATTATGGCGAACATCTGCTGGATCACTCTGTCCTTTATCCGGGCGTCAAAGACGTTTTGGATAATTTTCGTCACAAAACCAAAATCATTCTGACCAACAAACGACATCGTTTTACGCTGCGTATCGCGGAGACATTAAAGATTAAAAATTATTTTGCCGACATTATTGGTGCGGATTCCACGCCCTTTATGAAGCCGGATCGTCGGGTGATGGATTACGTTTTCAGCAAACATTCAACCGTCGGTGAAAATGTTCTCATCGTCGGTGACGGCATTAACGATGTGATGATTGCCAGAAATTCAGGAATTTTGAGCTGCGCTTTATTAAACGGACTGGGCAATCGCGATGATTTGCTGAAACTCAATCCCGACTATTCTTGTGAAGATATTCTGGAAATGAATTCTTTGTTTATATGAATATGATTAAAAAAGTTGAACGTACGATACAGAAATACGATCTTCTGGAAAGCGGCGATCGTGTGCTGGTGGCTCTTTCCGGCGGTCCCGATTCCACGGCGCTGCTGATGGCGCTGATCAGGTTGGCGGGTGAACTGAATCTGACGCTGTTTGCGGCCCATTTTAATCACGGTTTACGGGGGCGGGAATCGAATGCAGATGAGAAATTTTCTCGCGACCTGGCTAAGAAAACGGGGCTGATTTTCTGTTCGGCGAAGATGGATAAGAATCTCAACAAAAAAGGCGTCTCTCCTGAAGATTTTTATCGGCGGCAACGATATGAATTTCTGAATCAGACAGCCAAAGAATGCAGGGCGAGCAAAATTGCGCTGGGTCACAATTTGCAGGATCAGGCGGAAACGGTTTTACTGAATCTGTTGCGCGGCAGCGGTCCGGAAGGGTTGAAAGGTTTTTTGCCAAAAAGAGACGGCAAATTCATTCGTCCTTTGATGGAAATAACGCGGCAGGAAATTATATCTTTTCTGGAACAATCCGGCATGGCGTATCGTCGGGACAGTTCCAACGAGAACCGACTGTATCTGCGCAATCAAATCCGGGCTGAACTGATTCCCTATTTGCAGGAAAAATACAATCCGAAAATCGTTGAAAATCTCGCCCGCACAGCGGAAATATTGCGCGTAGAGGACCAATTCATCCGGGAGCAGGTTGCCAGGGTTCTCAGGTCCCGTTTTGTTCAATGCGCTGAAAATCGCTTCTTGCTGAAAATAGAACATTTGAAAAAATTATCGCCGGCGCTCCGGTGGCGGTTATTGAAAACTGTTTTGGAAGATTTAACGCCGCAAAAAAACGGCATAACTTTTCTTCATGTTACAGCGCTGGATCAACTGATTCAAAAGGGCGCCTCGGGGAAAAGAATTTTATTTCCCTCCCGGATTGAAGCGCGGCGCGAGTACAATGATTTGATTGTGGAGAAAACGCCACGAAAGCAGATTCCCTTTGAATATGTTGTGGAAGTGCCGGGAACGGTGCAGATTCGGGAAAAGAATGTGACAATCGAGGCGGCGTTGATTCGGAAAAGCCGGGTTGATTTTGAAAATAAAAACACAGTTTATCTGGATTGGGACAAAATCAAGCGGCCTTTAATGGTTCGCAACAGGAGAGACGGTGACTGGTTTCAACCGCTGGGCATGACCGGACGGCAGAAAATAAAGAATTTTTTCATCGACCACAAAATCCCGGCCGCCAAGCGCGATGATGTTTTGCTGATGGTTGACGGTATTTCAGTCATTGCGATTGAAAATATCCATGTCAATGAGCGGGTAAAAATAACCGGGGAAACAAAAAAAGTTTTACGAATGAAAGTTACCGGTTTTTAAAGATATTTATCCTTGAAAAACGATATAATGCTTTGGATAGAAAATATTTGAGTTATGTGAAATATTATTATAAAGAATAAATCCTATTAATTTTAAGGAGAAAGATATTGAATCAGTTTCAAAAAAATATAGCGCTTGTCCTGACGGTTGTGCTGGTTTTTCTGCTGGTTTGGCAGCTTTACAATCAGCCGAAAACCGGGACGAAAGAGATCATATACAGCGAAATGGTCGCCCATCTGGAAAAGGGAGAAATCAGTGAAGTCACTGTCCAGGGTGATAACATCAGCGGTAAGTTGTCGAACGGCACTCTTTTTAAAACATATGCGCCCAAAGACGATAAACTGGTCGCGCAGTTGCGGGAAAAGGGTATCAAGATTACCGCCAAACCGGATGAGGAATCTCCCTGGCTGACGATTCTGATTTCCTGGGCACCGATGATTCTGCTGATCGGTATCTGGATATTTTTTATGCGCCAGATGCAGGCCGGCGGCGGGAAGGCGATGGCCTTTGGCAAAAGCAAGGCGCGTCTGATTACCGATAAATCCAAGCGGGTCACTTTTGCCGATGTGGCCGGAATTGATGAAGCCAAGTCCGAACTGGAAGAAGTCATCGATTTCCTGAAAGACCCCAAGAAATACACCAAACTCGGCGGCAGGATTCCCAAAGGCCTGTTGCTTGTCGGTCCTCCCGGAACGGGTAAAACACTGCTGGCGCGGGCGATTGCCGGTGAAGCGGAAGTTCCTTTTTTAACCATCAGCGGCTCTGATTTCGTGGAAATGTTTGTCGGCGTCGGAGCTTCGCGTGTACGCGACCTGTTCAGCCAGGCAAAAAAGAACGCGCCCTGCATCATTTTCATTGATGAAATTGACGCTGTGGGACGTCATCGCGGCGCCGGTCTTGGCGGCGGTCATGATGAAAGAGAGCAGACCCTCAATCAGTTGCTGGTGGAAATGGACGGCTTTGAATCCAACGAAGGCGTGATTCTGATTTCCGCCACGAACCGTCCCGATGTTCTGGATCCGGCTCTGCTCAGGCCGGGACGTTTTGACCGGCAGGTTGTCGTCCCGCTGCCGGATGTCAAAGGCAGGGAAAAGATATTTGAAGTTCATGCCCGTAAATCACCGATCGCGGAAGACGTGAACTTCGCGGTATTGGCCAGAGGGACGCCCGGAACGTCCGGCGCGGACATCGAAAACCTCATTAATGAAGCGGTGCTCAATGCCGCCCGGTCTAATAAAGACAAGGTCAATATGAGCGATTTCGAATTTGCCAAAGATAAGATTCTGATGGGCGCGGAAAGAAAAACCATGGTGATCAGCGATGAAGAGAAGAAGAATACTTCTTATCATGAGATCGGACATACGCTCGTGGCCAGAATGCTGCCGGGCACCGATCCCATTCATAAAGTAACGATTATTCCCCGTGGCCGGGCACTGGGCCTGACTCAGCAGTTGCCGATTGATGAAAAGCACACGTATCCGAAAAAATATCTGGAAAACAGTATCTCCATTCTGCTGGGAGGCCGGGCGGCGGAAGAACTGGTGTTGAACGATTTTACAACCGGCGCCGGAAACGACATCGAACGGGCGACAAATTTAGCCAGAAAGATGGTTTGCGAATGGGGTATGAGTGAGAAGTTGGGGCCCCTGAGTTACGGTAAAAAAGAAGAGCAGATATTCCTGGGACGGGAGTTTGCCACCCATAAGGACTACAGCGAGGATACGGCCAAGAATATTGATGAAGAAGTTGTTGCCATCGTATCGCGCAACTACGAGCGATCGAAGAAAATTCTTACCGATCACATGGATATATTGCATAAGCTATCGAGTGAGCTTCTGGAAAAAGAAGTATTGAACGGACATGAAATTGACGTTCTGATTGGCGATGCTTTACCCCGGGATAAGCATGGTGAGTCGCACGCGATAGCCTGAACATCTTCATTTGATTTTTTCCTGAATGATGAAAATAATCGAAATCAGAAACATCGACGAAGCGGTTCATGTGTTGAAGCAAATAGGCGTTGATGCTTACGGCATCGGCGCCATGGCGCCAAAAGCACTCCATGTGAACGTTTTGCTGGATAGGCAGCCATGCAAGGTTGCCAATATCCTGAAACAGGAAATGCTGTCACTCGGAGGCGATGCGGCGGTGGCCAGAGGCAGCGTGGCGTGCAGTATTCCGGAAACGGATGTGTTAATCATGGGGACGCACAAACAGATGGCGGCTCTGACATCGAAGATAAAGAAACAGCCGTTTGGATTGAATCAGATTGCCCAAAATATATCAGAAATATTAAAAAATACCGGCAACCATGAATTTGTTTTGAAAACATCCCGTCGAAAAATTATTCTGGGTCAAAAAACACAGGTGATGGGTATCATCAATGTGACGCCCGATTCATTTTCCGATGGCGGGAATTTTTATTCACATCAGAGCGCTGTTGACCACGGTTGGCAGATGGCCGATGAAGGCGCCGATATCATCGATGTGGGGGGAGAATCCACCAGGCCGGGTTCGCGTGCCGTGCCGGTCAATGTGGAATTGAAAAGAGTCATTCCTGTCATTGAAGCGTTGAAAAGAAAAATAAAAATTCCCATATCCATTGACACGAAAAAGGCGCGTGTCGCCAAAGAAGCAATTGCGGCCGGTGCTGAGATCGTCAACGACGTCAGTGCTTTAAACAGTGACAGATTAATGGCCAAAACGATCAGTGAGTGTCAAGCGGCCGTGATTCTTATGCATATGCGGGGCAAGCCCGGCAATATGCAGCAGGGCAATCTGGAATATCATGACCTGATGGGAGAGATTACCGATTATTTGAAAAAAAGCTTTGATAAAGCTATCAAAGCGGGTGTGGGTAGGGAATCCATTGTGGTTGATCCCGGGATCGGTTTTGGAAAGACACCGGAAGACAATTACAGAATTATTAAAAATCTTTCTTTGTTGAAAATGCTGGGTTTGCCGGTCATGATCGGAACTTCCCGCAAATCTTTTATCGGGAAAATAACCGGCGGTGAACCGGGCGAAAGGATGGAAGGAACGGCGGCGACGGTTGCAGCGGCGATTATGAACGGATGTCACATTGTCCGGGTGCATGATGTGGCGACCATGAAAAAAATTGCTTTGGTAACCGATGCAATTGTTCATGCGGGTCAGGTGACGCAATGATTTACGGTGTCGGAATCGACCTGGTGGAAAACAGTCGCATGGAAAAAATTATTCAAAAATGGGGCGAGAAGTTTATCAACCGAATTTTTTCTGACGGTGAAATAGAATATTGCGGAAGGCATGCGCATTCGGCAACGCATTACGGCGCCCGTTTTGCGGCCAAGGAATCTTTCCTGAAAGCGCTGGGCATTGGTTTGGGTGAGGGCGTAAAATTAAACGATATTGAAGTCATCCGTGAAGATGGTGGAAAACCGTCTTTGATCCTCAGCGGAGAAGCCAAAAAACGGTTAGAAAGCAACAAAATAACAAAAGTACATTTAAGTTTAACGCACACTAAAAATTATTCAACGGCGGTTGTACTGCTGGAGCATGATTGATGAAAAGTAAAAATCAGAGTCATGTGAAAGCGCAGATGATATCCGCAAGCGCCGACGAGACAGTAGAACTGGCGCGAATGATCGGTGAAAGATTGCAAAACGGTGATGTTCTGGCTTTATCGGGAGAACTGGGTTCCGGCAAAACCTGTTTCACCGGAGGCCTGGCACGCGGTTTGGGCATCGATGAAAAATATCGCATCACGAGTCCTACTTTCACCCTGATCAATGAATATCCGGGAAGGTTTAAACTGTGTCATTTTGATATTTATCGCATAAAAGATTATGGTGAATTTGAAGATTTAGGTTACGAAGAATATTTCAACGGGGAAGGCGTGGTGGTTATTGAATGGGCGGAAAAAATAGCGGAAATACTGCCCGAAACTTCCCTCATCATCAAATTCGAATATTTGAATGAAAATGGTAGAAAAATAACGGTGGAAGGACCAGCAGGCAGAATCAAAGAGCTGATTCAAGATACCAAAATGGAGGTTGTTTAATATGGCGTTAATTGTTCAGAAATTCGGCGGGACATCGGTTGGGGACATTGAGAAAATAAAAAATGTCGCGCGAAAAGTCGCCGATGTAAAAAAAGCCGGCAATCAGGTGGTTGTGGTTCTCTCCGCGATGGCGGGAGAAACAGACAGGCTTATCGACCTGGCTCATAAGGCGGCCGACACGCCCGATGAAAGAGAGTTTGATTCTCTGATTTCCACGGGAGAGCAGGTTACGGTGACCTTGCTGGCGATCGCTTTGAATGCTATGGGTTATCAGGCGAGATCTTTTCTGGGATTTCAGGTCAAAATATTAACGGACCAGTCCCATAAGAAAGCCAGAATATCGCTGATAGACACGGACGTCATTAAAAAAGAACTCAAGAAAGGCACCATTATTATTGTGGCCGGTTTTCAAGGTGTGGATAAAGATAACAACATTACAACGCTGGGCCGGGGTGGTTCCGATACCAGCGCCGTCGCCCTGGCGGCCGCCCTGAAAGCCGATCAGTGTGACATTTTTACCGATGTGGATGGTGTTTATACAACCGATCCGAACATCTGCAATAAAGCACGGAGACTGGATAAAATTTCCTATGACGAAATGCTGGAAATGGCCATGACCGGCGCCAAGGTGCTGCAGCCAAGATCGGTGGAAATGGCCAAGAAATATGATGTCCACGTTTATGTTAAATCAACTTTTACCGATAAAGGAGGAACGCTTGTGACGAAGGAGGATAAAGATATGGAACGAGAAATAATTTCAGGCGTAACGTACGACCGTGATCAGGTCAAAATTACGGTCGTCCACGTTCCCGATCAACCGGGGATAGCCGCCGATTTGTTTTCACCCCTTTCCAATAAAAACATTTTTGTAGATATGATTATTCAGAATGCCAGTTTGGAAGGCTTTACCGATATGACCTTCACCGTGTCCAAAAAAGATTTGAAGGACGCGCAAAAGATTGTTGAAACTGCTGCGAAGAAAGTCGGCGCCAAAAAGATCGAAATTGATGATCAGGTCGCCAAGATTTCAATTATCGGCGTGGGCATGGCCAGTCATTCCGGTGTTGCGGCGAAGATGTTTAAAACGCTCGCCAAAGAAGGCATCAACATCATGATGATCAGCACGTCGGAAATTAAGATATCCTGCATTATTCAAAGGAAATATATGGAACTGGCGGTAACGGTGCTGCACGATGCGTTCGAACTGGAAAAGAAAAAATAATATTCATGATCATTTCCGAAAGTAACCTGAAGGGAATAACTGTTCTGAGTCTCATGCTGGCGGTTATTCCCTTTATGATTTTGATTTTGCGTGCGCTGAACACGTATGAAATGCCGGCTCACGCCAATCAGTGTCCGGATTGCCTGGCGGTTGAGATTTTTGAAAATAACCAAAGTGCCGGGATTTATTTTGTCCCACCCGAAACAAACGTTCATCAATTATTGCAATCAGCCGGTCTGGGAGAAATATCAAAAAAAGATATGCCACTTAGAAACGGCATGAAGTTAATCCTGGAGGATCATTCGGGACAAAAAAAGGTTGTCGCCGGTGAAATGTCCAATGCTCAAAAATTATCGATCGGGTTACCGATCGATATTAATCAGGCGAGCGAAGAAGATTTGATTTTAGTCAAAGGCATCGGGAAATCAACCGCGCAAAGCATCATCGCCCTGCGAGATCAGCTAAAAGGTTTTCAGGACATACGGCAGTTGATGGTGATCCGGGGCATTAAAGAAAAGAAAATGCAGGAAATTCAGAAGTTTTTATACGTCGGCAAACGACCGTGAAGTGTATCGTTACGAATTGCTGTATTCCCGGTAAAAACTCAGCACCCGTCTGACATAATTTTGCGTTTCACGGTAGGGAGGAATGTTGTAATTATATTTTGCCACAGCTCCCTCGCCGGCGTTGTAGGCCGCCAGAGCAAGAGACAGATTCCCTTTGTAAATATTGAGGAGATAACGCAGATAGCGCGCTCCGCCTTCAATGTTCTTTTCCGGATGAAAACTGTCATCGACTTTCAGAGAGGATGCCGTCTTGGGCATCAGTTGCATCAGACCCTGCGCTCCCACCGGCGAAACCGCCCGGTGATTGAAATTGGATTCCGCCTTGATGACGGCTTTGATTAACGCTGAATCAAGGTTAAATTTGTCGGCAGCTTTGCTGATTAGATAATCATATTTTTTTACATCAATCATGGACGAAATAATAATTCTTTTTGCCTTATAAACCCTCACCCATTGCATTTTGCGATCATTCGAAGGATTATCGGTGATGTGCAAAACACCCTCATCATCTACGCCCTTGTAGATATCCCCTCCGGCAGCAGACGCAACCGTCGCCGTTGTCATTGCCAATATCATTGAAATTACAACAGCAAAAGCGAATGAAAATATAATTCTGTTCAGTCTCGTATCCATGTCAATATAATACTTGATCGATATTAAAAGTTCAACGATTTTTTGCTCATCATCGGCACGTGCTTAAATTAATTCAAAAAATCACTTTGAGAAACTGATTAAAACGACCGCTAAATCGTGATTCCGCCGTCAATGGCGAGGACTTGTCCCGTCACATAGCTGGCAGCATCCGATGCCAGAAAAATAACGGCGCCAACCATTTCTTCGGGTTCGGCGGGACGTCCCAGGGGCGTGCGGCTCATGGCGATATTCAGAATATCCTGATTGGACCAGAGCGGTTCGCTGAATTTGGTTTTCGTCAAACTGGGCGCGATGGCGTTGACCCGGATGTTATAGATTGCCCATTGTTGCGCCATCACTTTTGTGGCCATGATCACGCCTGCTTTGCTGATGGAATACACCGGCAGGATATCGGGAGAAATGCCGGCAACAGAGGCGACATTGACAATCTTTCCGCCTCCCTGTTCCTTCATCAGACGGGCGACAGCCTGGCTTAAGAAAAACAGGCCCTTGAGATTCAGGTTCATAATGGAATCCCAGGCGCGATCGTCAATATCGATGGCCGCGGCCATCGAAGGATTCGTGGCGGCATTATTGACCAGAATATCAATCCTGCCGAACTGGGCTTTGGCTTTTTCAACCAGATTCTTTATTTCTTCCAAACGGCCGATGTGCGTGGCCACGGCCAGAGATTTTCTGCCCAGAGCTTTTATTTCTTCGGCGACATTTTCCAGATCGGCTATTTTGCGGCTGGTTACAATAACATCCGCGCCGGACTTGGCAAGGCCCAGGGCGATAGCGCGCCCGATCCCTCTGCCCCCGCCGGTGACCAGAGCCACTTTATTTTCCAGAGATAAATTCATTGTTTGTTTCCTCCCGTGAACGTTATGTTTAGATGAGTACTTGGTTGCGGTTAAGTTTGCTGAAGATTTCCTTCTCTTTTTGTTTCATCTTTCTGGTTTCGGCTTGTGAAGTATTTTCGTGGTTATACCCCAGTAGATGAAGAATGCCGTGAATCAAAAGGTATTCAATTTCCTGTTCCAGGGCCAGATTGCCTTTCAGGGCGTCTTTTTGAGCCGTATCCAGAGAGATGACAACATCGCCGAGCAATGAGGGATTGATATTGCCATGCTCACCCTCCTGCAGGGAGAAAGAAATGACATTGGTTGTTTTATCGCGTCCCAGATAGGTTTTGTTTAACGTCTGGATATTTTTATCATCCGTAAAAACGATGCTGACTTCTTTATCCGGACAGTCCAGAAGTTGAAAAATTGTGGAAACGGTGCTGCGGATTTTCCTTTTTTCAATTTTGAATCTGGATTGTCTGTTTTCGATTTGTATTTTCATCGGTCTCTTTTTTTCCATTGTTTTCTTTAGGCGCTGCTTCCGGGTAATCCACGCGGTGATGGAAAATCCCCGTAAGAATTTTTGTAAACGTTTCCGCTATCGTATTTAAATTACTTAACGTTAATTCGCATTCGTCAAGTTGGCCGTCCATGTAAATGCCTTCAATCCTTTCGCGAACCAGAGATTTTATTCTGGCGGGCGTCGGATTGGTCAGTGTGCGCGATGACGCTTCCAGGACGTCGCCCAGCATAATCAAGCCCGCTTCCTTCGTTTGCGGTTTGGGACCGGGGTAGCGGAATTCCGCTTCCGGTAATGAGCGGATGGATTCATCCTTGTCTTTTTTGGCCTTCCCGTAGAAATAACTGACAACGCTGGTGCCGTGATGCTGCCTGATAATATTAATGATCTGACGTCCGAGTTTGGCCTGGGCAGCCAGTTCGCAACCGTCTTTGACATGCGAGATGATGATCAGGCCGCTCATTTTGGGTGATAATTTGTCGTGCCGGTTGTCAGAGCTCTGCTGGTTTTCAATAAAATAAAGAGGTTTTTTCAGTTTGCCGATGTCGTGGTAATAAGCGCTCACTTTGACCAGCAACGAGTTTGCCCCGATGGCTTCCGCCGCAGCTTCTGCCAGAGAAGAAACGATAATGCTGTGATGATAAGTTCCGGGCGATTCAATAATCATCTTTTGAAACAGAGGCTGGTTGAGATTGGCCAGTTCCAGAAGCTTGATATCCGTAATAAAACCGAAAGCACTTTCAAAAAGCGGCGTAATCCCGGCGACCAGAATGCCGGTTACAATGCCGCCGATAAATCCCATGATCAACCTGAGCCAGAGATCGTTCAGCAGATTGCCGGTGATCAGATTTAGACAAATGATGGCAACCATATTGATAAGACCTAAAAACAGACCTATTTTCAAAAAGACGGAACGCTGACGAATGCGCACAATCTGGTAAGAAGCGGCGATGGAGCCCAGAAAAGAAAAAAGCGGGAAAATGACTTTTTCATCAAAGATAAAACCGATCAGAAAAGAGGTCAGCGCGCTGATAATCAGAGCCACGTTTCTGTTAATCAGAATGGCGGTCGTCATGGCGCCCAGAGCAAAGGGAATGGCGTAATAACAGGCATCCACCGGGATGGA
>CAYZLL010000070.1:10151-12844 GCA_964479225.1 uncultured Smithella sp. | reverse complement strand
TAAAAGTTTGCCGCATACCAGTAACCCTGATCGGTCATGCCATGAAACTCGGGCGTCAACGTAAATGATTTTGCGTTCGGCCAGTAGATTGTATTTTCGTCATAAGCGTACGTCATGTCCAGAATGTTTTCCGAACGTCCAGCAGCATGGCCAGACCAGGTCATCATCGCAACCATTAACGCTGCACATACTGACGCAAACAATACTTTTCTGATTGCCATGATGGCCCTTTATCTGCCTGAACTATCGTTTCTCGATTTTTAAGAAATAGTTGATCCCCAGCGGTTCCTGGAGAACTTCCATATTTTTGATCTTCTCGGGTGGAATGCCGCGGGCAAAGTCGAACATCTCCTCTTTTGTTCTATAGATTAATTTCCATTCACAAACGTTATCCATCATGAACCGGATGTCGGTTGGAGTATCGGAGGAAAAATTCCCGACAACCAGAGCGCCGTCAGGCTGAAGCAGGTCAAAGACATGTTTCGTCAGGGCGATGGTTCCCTTTGTTGGATCATCTTCAAATGTTTTGATGTAATCATAGAGACCGGCGGAATAGATGAGGTTGTAATCTTTTCTTTTCAATTTCATGGTGCTGTATTTCACGGGCAGAAGCGCTTTGCGGATGCCCTTGAAATCTTGCTTTGGATTGCAGTAGTTGATGAATGGCTTCCGGGGGATAGCAACATGATAGTTTCCCTTCATCAGGTGGAAAGCATTGCCCAGCACGTAAGACAACCGGGGATCTATGCATTGCCGGCGAACGCTCCGGATGGTATTGATGTCATGGTCGAAGGCATGGAAATGCAAGGTGTTGCCACTGTGATCTTCAGCGAGCACGTCCTGGATTTCCATGGCGGGACCGGCGGCGATGCTCAAAATTCGCCCGCCCCCTTTTTCCCTTATCTGATGGATATGGCTCCGCAGGAATTCCCGGCGGTTCCGAAGCGCCTGGCCGGTCGGGCATTCTGTTGCCTGTTTATGAGCGAACATGCCAAAGGGTGTGTGGCCCTCGAATAAATTTCTATAGATTATTCTCATCATTTCGGCATCGCCCGCATAACCCTCCGGCTTGTCGATGATCCGGCGATAGAAAGGCGCTTCATCATAAAGAACACGCCGGAACATGGATTGCCGAATAAACTCCTCATGTTTTATCCGCTCCTCATGCGACAGTTCCCAATGAACTGCCCACAACTGCTCCATGAGGCGGGGTCGCCAGGATTCCATCTTGAAGAGCTCCTGTGTCAGGATGGCTTCCAGCTCAATTCCTTGCTCCTTGCGGCTATTCAATGTTTCACGCGTTTCCAAATAGCCTTTTTCAAGTTCCCTGAATAGGTTACGGAATTTTGATGCGATGTGCATAGTATGCTCGCTTATCAAGACATTTTTTTAAAATATACGAAACACTACCAAATCTGCAAAAAGATAACAAACAATATTTCAGGCAACCCTCTTTTTTCTGGAGCTAAAAAAGTTTTTTATATATAGTCCCGCACATGGCCGTATTATTGAACCTGGACAAAATCAGCAAATCATTTGGGACCAAAGCTCTTTTCACAGATCTTTCCCTGACGGTTAACGAAGGTGACCGGATCGGAATCATCGGCGATAATGGAACGGGAAAAACCACGTTAACCAAAATAATGACAAGCTTGGAGAGCGCCGATACCGGCAATATCGCCATCCGAAAAAACTTAAAAACCGCCTACATCCCTCAAGTCAGCAACTACGAGACCCATGCCTCGGTGTGGGATATTGTGGCAAAAACGGCGACCACCGATTTTAAAATTGCCGACGTAAAAACAGCCACCGCTTTAAGCATGGTCGGTTTTGACGATTATACCGTAAGGGTGAACACCCTTTCCGGCGGCTGGTCGAAACGCCTCGACATTGCCTGCGGGATCGTCAACGAACCGGAACTGTTAATCCTGGATGAGCCGACCAATCATCTGGATTATCAGGCGCTGGCCTGGCTGGAAAACTTTTTAGGCTCCGCGAGGTTTACGTGGGTCATGGTCAGCCACGACAGGTTTTTACTGGAGCGCTGTGCCAACAGAATTGTGGAAATCAGCAAACGGTACGAAGGCAATATTTTTCAATCCGACGGCCGATATGACGATTTTTTAGAAAAACACCTGCTCTACATCGAACAGCAAAACAAACTCGAAGCCGTGATGTCCAACAAAGTCCGGGCGGAAATCGAGTGGTTAAGAAGAGGCCCCAAAGCCCGCAGGACAAAAGCGAAATACAGGATTGACGAAGCCCATAACTTAATAAAAGAACTGGCGGATTTAAAAGAGAGAAAGCAAACATCCCGGACAGAAATCGAATTCAGCGCTTCCAACAGAAAAACCAAAGTGCTGGTTAAAATCAAAAACATCAGCAAATCATTCGGCGATAAACATATTTTGAAAAACTTTACCGCCAACCTTACCACAGGCCTGCGCATCGGATTACTGGGAGGAAACGGCGTCGGGAAGACCACCCTGCTGAAACTGCTCAGCAAAAAAATAGAACCGGATGCGGGCAGCGTGGAGCATGCCGACAATTTAAAAATAGTTTATTTTGATCAGTTAAGGGAATCCCTGCATCGGCAAAAAACCGTCAAGCAATATTTGGCGGACGGCAATGACACGGTCATATTTAAAGACAGATCCGTGCATCTGGTTTCGTGGATAAAACGGTTCGGGTTT
>CAYZLL010000070.1:0-10051 GCA_964479225.1 uncultured Smithella sp. | reverse complement strand
AACAAATAAAGATACGAAACCTAAAAAAGAAAAAACAAAACTGAGCTATAAAGAAAAGCTGGAACTGGAAAACGTAGAAAAACAAATTGAAATTTTAGACGACAAAATCAAATCACTCGAAGCTCAGCTTAGCGATCCTAAAAACTTCAGCGACTTTGTTTTGCTCCACAAATTAACTCAGGAAATCACTTCAGACAAAGAAGCCCTCGACAAATATTATGAACGTTGGGAACATTTATCTGAGCGTGGCGCTTGAACACTTTTCCCCATCATCTTTTCTATTGCGTTTCATAACAGGCCACTATCTCACCAAAGTCAAGAGAGTGATAATCCTTGCGTCATTCCGTCGAAGGACGGAATCCAGGAACATCATTTTTAATTCAACCGGCCCAGATTATTTCCTGAAAAGATTTACCTGCGCCGGCCGTTATTCTTTGTTTTTATTTCGGCAGATATCATATACAAGATTGCATTTTTCTTCGCAAACCTGCTTCAGTCCAATCGTTGATGGACAATCAAAATTACAGGTCTGTTTATCGATCATGCATTTAGAAGCGGTACAGGACAGGCATGACATTGACATCGCCAAGAACAGCATAATTCCCATGATTTTAAAGATACTTTTATTCATATTGACTCCTTTCAAGGTCGTAGTGATTCTAATAATTAATATACAAACTTCGCTTGTTTGAATTTGAATTATCCAATCCCGAAATGTCGGAATTGGAAACCGTCCCCGATTCTTCTCCTTACCCTTTCCGCTACGGCTCATGATAATCCAATGCGGTGTAGTGGAAAACCGATGGCATCACAGGATTCTGCGATATGCCGCCGGGTCTCTTTGCCAAACCGCTGTGCTCGCGCTACCTTCAGCATTTGCCCGTCATTCATGACCTGCGCGATTACAGCACACTGTTCAAGGTCCTTATCCCGCTTTGCGCCGAACTGCCGCTTCCGGGCAATGATGAGCTTATGGAGAAAATAAGCCTCGGGAACAGGAACCCGAATGGTAAAGCCATTCAGTACGGCAACTTCTGAAAAGTCCACCAAGATATTGATAAAGGGAAGTGGTATAGCGGTGACGTTCCATTCGGGCACGGATAGGAAACCTGTATTGCGACCGCCGGAACGCTGCCCGATGAATTCCACCTCGTAACCGCCGCCGGTGAATTTTTGTACACCTTCAGCGGCTATGTAGTCCGTGAATCCGAGGCCGGTTATGAGTTGCTTTAAGTCTGCCCGAAGTTGGCTTCGCGTGTGGGCGATATGGACAGCAAAATCGATATCCATTGTACGCAGAGCGTACCGGATGCCATACAGTTCCTGATAGACCAACATGACCCAACTGCCTATCATTACGGAACGGTCAAAAAAACCTGCACGGCTTATTGTGCGAAGAAGCCCAAGGATATTTGACGGAAAGAGATTATCGGGTAACAGATTCGTGATGACCACCTCTCGGATTCGGTTTTTTCAAAAGCTTTTGCAGATAGGCCATGCGTTTCTTATACGCCCTTATCTCCTTCCGACATTTTTCGCGTTCTTCAATCAACTTCTGAAGTTCCGGCAGTTCCTTTTTTGAGATATGCTGGTTGACGACTTTCTTTCCGTCCCGACGGACAAGGTAATGATAGACGTACTCTTTTTCCTTATTCTGTTTTCTGCGGACATTGAGGGTGCCTTGGGGGTAACTTTTCGCCTTGGCGAGAAGAGCCTCGATAACCTCACGACAACGCGCGTATTCGTCTTCCAACATTCCTTGGACAACAATATCTTTTTCCGCTACTTTCATAATTTATTAGTACCAATGTAGCGGAAATTTGTCAACCCCCTCATTTGTAATGAAGCTTGCCGGACGATGAGCACCTTAAAACTATATGGAACCGTTGTCCCTGATCATTCTTTTAGTGCCACGTTTTTCAGTTTTCTTTAGCGTTGAAATTTTTTTTGTTTTGGGCAGTTTTTTAATTTTAATTTCCAGACGCATCGCGTCGCTTCTATTCATCTTCACGCTTGTGGCCATTAGTTCTACCGGTCGCCGGGAACGGGTATACTTTGCCGCTGTTCCCTGATTATGAGCGGCAAAACGCCTCTCGATGTTATTGGTCATGCCCGTATAAAGACTATCATCGGAACAACGCAGAATATACACAACCCATACACTGCTCTTTTTGCCGGCTTTGGTCTTTGTCTTGGCCTGGGTCTTTGTTTTTATTATTTTCACTCTGTTTCGTAACAACCCACAATCTCGCCAAAATAAAGCGTATGAAAATCTTTTTGCGGATAAAGGGATTGGTCATAATCTTTATCCAGATGAGCCGGATTCATGGCAGATTTATAAACGATCCTGCACTCATAATGAATTCCCGGCACCTTGATGATCGGCGATGCGACATGCTGCCCGTCCGCCGTTTCCAGATTGCACATCTTGAACTTATCCACGTCCCGGCCTGATTTCGTTCCGCAAAAAGCGATGGCTTTGCTCATATCGTTTGCAGGGATGGTAACTGTAAAATCCTGAGCCTTTTCCATAATGCCAAACGTGTGACGCGAATCGCGCACAGCCACCATCATGATCGGTTTTTGCCAGATAACGCCGACAGTGGCCCAGCCGATGGTCATCGTGTTGAGCGCATCCGCGGCCTTAACGGTCAGAAAAGCTCCTTTCTTGATTTTGCTCATCGCGTCATCAGCAATGCTCATGTAATTTAAATTTTTCATAATCATCTCCTTTTATGAAACTCGCTAAGAGCGAACGTAGTGAAGCTCGAAGCGCAAGTTGTAGTGAGTCAAGCTGAGAATGAGTGTAACGAAATTCGAAGCGTAAGACGCACTATCCAAGCACGATTTATCGGGATTGGAAATTGTCCCAGGCACACAGTGCCGTGGGATTGTGAACTTATCGTTCCTGTTGCCATTTTTTTCTTTCTTTTTTCAGTTCCTGCGTCATGTCTGCGATTATGTTCGGGCCAATGGATACGTGCCGGTCCACAATGAGCCCGTCGCAAATGATAAGCCCGCCATAAGGAAGCACCGCCGTGTCAATGACGCACCACTCCGGAATCATCTCCTCCAGAGGCGTAGTCAGGCCCTTAACGCAAAACCAGACGCCGTCCGGGGCCTTGAGTGCATAACCACGCCTGTATTTCTTGGCATAGACAAATATGTCGTATGTTGCGTTTCTTACGGCATGGACAAACGATTCCTCGTATGACGAGTCAAAAGCAAAGGATTTGTTGAAGCCATCCTTGTAAAGCACTGAGCGAGCCTCGCTGTATTCATTGACGCTCTTCAACGGTTGGGCTGCAACGGCGCACAGGAGACGTTTGTATTGCGCAAGAAAAGCATTTGCGCTTGTTGTTTCAATCAGTGTCATTATATCCTCTTTTCCATCGGGTCTGATTTTTCCTCGCCCCACACGCGGGCAAGCGTGGTCTGGATTTTCTTCTCGAAGCGCAAGTTGAATTGCCCCAGGCACGCAGTGTCGTGGGATTGTATGTTATTCCCGCGTAGGCGGGCGAAATGCCCATCACCGTCAGGTGATTAGTGTAAATCCAGAAACATTAAATTAAATAGAACCGCCCCCGATTATAACCCGATTATTTTATTTCTCAAATATATTTGTCCTATGGTACTCAAGTGCCATAGGATCTGGTTCAGCCAACTTACTAGGAAGATTAATTTTTTGGCCCTCGTATGGAACAAAGAATACACGCCATGCACGATTGTCCATTCTTTCTCGTAACACACGACTTAGCACTACGCGAAATTGATCATCCACGGTCAGAAGCCCCTGATCAAAAGCCACATCATGAATGGAAGAAAGGCACAGACCATTCCTAAGATTCAGCCGTTCCTCCGGAAATGATTTCCACGGCCTTATGTGACTCGCTACTAAAAGTGTTGAAATATTTACTCCAGAAATACAACAAGCAATATCGTAAGCCGCTAGAATTGCCTGCCGAAAGAATTGCTGACCACGTCGAACACTAACCATTGCTTTCGTTTCTGTTGGGCCGACAAATAGACCTGATGGCGTTGTCACCCGAATCACTTCTGCGCCAACGATATCGACTTCTTTCTCCTGATCCATCGTATAAAGATCATGAAGCAGTTGTTCACTTTCCGGCATTAACCGTTCTGGATTATCGTTAAACTCATTCCATAGCTGTCGATCACGTCGAGAAGCACCCTCAAGTCCTTTAACGCCACGCGCACGATGTACCGGATCTAATGAAGCAAAGTTACTCAACTTCATAGCGAGACTGTTTGTCGTCCGCCCCATTCGTGCCGCTACGTCCGCAATTATTGGGTTGCGGTTATGGAACTTGCCGTAAGGAATTTTACAGTAGAGATTTAGCGCAATCAACAGGTGCGTGCGCGTCCAAGCAACATTTTCAGTCTTCATAATTCGCATCACTTACGAATAATGATTTGTCCTTCTTAATAGTCCATAAGAGACACCTATCAAAAAGCGGAAAAGATTCCAGCAATGACTCAACAAGAATTAATTTAATATCTGTGTAGTTTTTCACTGTGTTTCTTTCATCAAACAATATTTATTTTAATAATCTGAATAACCAAAATGTGTTTGGACAACAGACCATTTTAATATCAGTTTTCTGATTTATTAGACATTCAATTTTTAATTACCCATAATGTTACAACTTCCTGAATGCATTGCAAGAATTTATACAAATTTTTTTCACTGGTGATGGTTTTCTGTTGCTTTTTCTCGCTTACCAACTACGTTTCAGTCAGCCATTATCAGCCCATTGCTTTAAGCTCATCTTCCGTACCTGTTATAAATATTTTTGGCGACTTGAGCACTTCTTGAAGAAAATGTTCTTTTTCTTTTTTGCGTTTAATGAATTCATCTACCGATAATCGATACGGATTTATCTCCTGTCCGAGTTTAGTTGAAACATCCATCAAAAGGCCTGTTAATTTTCTGAGACCGATATCGCCTATGACCATAAGATCAACATCGCTGATTGCTTTTTCCTCTTTTCTGGCGAAAGAACCGAAGATAAAAGCTATTTTGATTTTTGTTTCGGAGGAGAGTGCTTTTGCAAGCAAATCAGTAAAGCCGTTGGTTTTGAAAACCAGATTTCTGATTTCCGGATAGAGCGGATGATCGGTATTAGCCTTGTAATAGATACGATTGCCGTCTTTGAGTCTTGTTATAATATCCAGACGCTGTAATTTGTTGATTTCCTGCTGGACAGTGCCTACGGCAAAGCCCGTGCGTCTTACGATTTCCCGCAGGTGAAGGCTCTGTTTTTCAGTGCCAAACAGATTGCGGAAGATTTCCGCCCGGATATTTGATGATAATATTTCAGCTAAAAGTCCCATGGTGTGTATGCTTATACCATACATTTTTTATTTCTGATTGCCGGTTATCTTACAATTGCTTGATTAGATTGCAAAAATAAAATGAGAAAGAAAAGAAGGGGCATAGGCTGTCCCGCTCCGCTTTGCTGCGGGGATAGCTCCACCGACGCTTCGAACTGCGTGTTACTTGTTCTCAGCGGGTGTCGCTATTATTCGGTTCTAACCCTGGGGACAGCTCCACACTTCATTACCACTGTCATTGCGCACCTTCCTACAATTATAGACATGCTCGCCCATGGTGCCGTCATTGCAGGAGGTTCTAACCCGAACAGGGAAAACACCATCCTCCATTTGCTTGTCCCTTTGTACTACTTTATTGGTACAATCTTGCTCCCCACCCAATGGAATGGCGGCGATAACCTCTTCGTCCGACGGACCGGATTTTTCCGCATCGGCAGTAAACAGCGACGTAACTTTTTGTAATGGATTATTGTCGGAACATCCTGAAAAAATCATTGAAAAGGTTATTACCAGCAACGACAGTAAAACTACTTTAATTGGATTTTTCATACTCTTCTCCTTTGATTTTTATGGTTGGAACGAAGGTACCTCATATTAATGATGATGAGCATTATCACGCTCCGGAAATCACCACAAACTATTCAAGATTTCCACACCGTCCGAGGGCCGGTTCGCAATGACATCGAGTGTCATTAAACCAGGTCCCAGGCGGTATCGAAACCGTCACGGATGGCCTGCGCGATGCGGCCTGTTTTCCGGGCATCACCGATGATGAAAATTCTTTCAAAGTGCGGCTGAAGTTCTTTGGCCAGCTTGTCGTTGCTTTTCACACCCACAGAAAGAACAACATGATCTATCTTTTCTTCCCGTTGCTGTCTGCTGTATGTATTTTCCATGATAATGCTGTTTGCGGTAATCTTTATCAGTTTATGTCCGCGAATGAAATTCACTTTGTGCGCGTTGAGCCGCGGCAGGATATCGTCCAAATGCTGTCCAAACGCGTCCGGTCCGATCTGGTTGAGCATTTCCACAACAAGGATCTGATTGCCGTCCTCGGCTAATTTTTCCGCAGTTTCCAGACCCGTCAAGCCGGAGCCGATAACGGCCACCCGCTTGCTCTTAAGTTTTACAGTACCGTTTAAGATTTCTGTCACAGTGCAGACGTGCGGCTGTTTGACTCCCTCAATGGGCGGGATGACGGAGTTGCCGCCGGTGGCCACGATAACCGCATAAGGATTAAGAGCCTTGATGGATTCGGGTGTTGCTTTGGTGTTGAATCTGATCTCGGCTCCGTTTTTCAAGGCGGCACTTTGCAGATCGGTAAAGCACCAATTGATTTTTTCTTTTTTGGGCGGCTTGTTGGCTAATTGCAATTGACCTCCAACGAAAGCGTTCTTTTCTAAAACGATTGGTTTGAATCCACGAAGTCCTAAAATTTCCGCGGCAGAAAGTCCCGCCGGCCCTGCCCCGACAATGGCGATCACACGGCCTGCACCGTTTTTCACAGGATTGGCTGTTTCGCTCTCCCGTCCGAGACGCGGGTTAACAGCACATTCGAGCGGCTGGCCGACAAGAGCATTAACCAGCAGGGACTCAAAGCACCACAAACAACTGATGCAGCGTTTGATTTCCTGTTCTCGACCCTCGCTGACTTTTCGCGACCAGGCACCATCGGCCAGATGTGGCCGCCCCAGGCAAACGAAATCCTGATATCCTTCTTTGAGCTGGGTTTCAGCCTGATCGGCGCTGCGAATCAGGTTGGCGGCCAGAACCGGAATCTTGACTTTTTCTTTGACGGCTTTGGCCAGATTGTTGCGCCATCCCGGTTCGTAAGAAATCGGTTCCAGCCAGTAGTTCATGGTCTCATAATTGGCGGAGGATACATCAATGGCGTCGATGCCGGCCTGTCCCAGACGCTTCGCCATTTCGATGCCTTCGGCCAGTTCAATGCCCTGGCCGGGCTTATTGATACAGCGGTAGTATTCATCAACGGACAGACGCACGGCTATCGGGAAATTTTTCCCGCACTGATTGCGGATACCCTGGATGATCTCCAGAAGAAAACGCATACGGTTTTCCAGCGAGCCGCCATATTCGTCCGTGCGCCGGTTGGTATGAGGGCTTAAGAACTGCTGAATGAGGTAGCCGTGCGCGGCGTGAAGTTCAACACCGTCGGTGCCGGTTTGTTGTACACGATGTGCGGCTTTGATGAAATCTTTGATGAGGCTTTTGATTTCCCATTTCATCAGCGCCCGTGTTCTCTGCTTGGAATGTTCACAGGCCACGGCCGATGGCGCAACGACCGGAGGCACCAGACCGGTCTTGGCAAATTTATCCATGGCCGGCACGATCTTAAAGAAGTATTTCCAATAGCCAGGCCAGACGCGGCCAATCAATTCTATCATGGGCCAGAATTCAATCATCAGTGACGTGCTCTGACGGCCGGGATGATGGAGCTGGCAGAAAATTTTTGTTCCGTGCGCATGCACGCGCTGAACCATGCGGGCAAAGGGTGCGATGTGGCGGTCGCTGGTCATGGCCAATTGACGCGGCAAAGCGGCGCCATGCCGTCCATTGACGCGAGTGATGCCGGTCATCAACAACCCTAATCCGTTGCGTGCCCGTTCTTCATAGTAAGCAATCAGTTGCTCTGAAGGCGTGCCGTCAGGATTGGCCATGCCTACTTCCATGGGAGGCATGACAACACGGTTTTTTATAATTACTGAACCGATGCGGCCTTCCGAAAATAACTTTTCGTACTGCATATACCCCCTTTTGCCTTATTCCAAGACGCTTAGATGAAGTATTTTACCATTAAAGACAGTTATTGCATATTTTGCATCAAAGGAATTTTGTTTAATTGTTCTTCTTCAAATACATTATGCAAGTGACGAGATCTAACGAATTTATCACGTTCAAATAAATCAATAAATGCTTTATTCTATTTTTCCGCTGTCTTTCCAGCCGACAACTTTGATGCCTTTTTGAGCATAGGATTCATCACCGCCATAGATTAATGCAGGATCGACTGCTTTTTTGCCGGCCAGTGATTGCCATTTTTCCAGTCCGGAAAAGGCTTCAGGCGTCAATGTGCGGCCTGATTTAATCTCGATAGGCTGTAATTTTGTACCCCGCTCAGCAATCAAATCAATTTCATTGCCGTTGCTGTCACGCCAGAAAAAGAATGATGGTTTCTCTCCCTTGTTTAGTTTTGATTTGATGAGTTCTGAAATAATGAATGTTTCAAAGATACTGCCCCGCAATGGATGTGTTACCATTTGTTCCGTTGTTCTGATTCCCAGAAGCCACGCGGCCAAACCGGTGTCGTAGAAATAGAGTTTGGGCATCTTGACCAGGCGCTTACTAAAGTTTGCCGAATGTGGACGGAGAAGAAATACAAGATAACTGGCCTCCAGAACCGATATCCAGGCTTTGGCCGTATTGTGAGTAATGCCGCATTCTGTCGCCAGCGATGAAAGATTGAGCAACTGTCCGGTACGTCCCGCGCAAAGTCTTACAAAGCGCTGGAAGGTTTCCAGTTCATGAATCTTCAGCATCTGCCGGACGTCGCGTTCAACATAAGCCGTCACGTAAGAGCTGTACCAGCTGGAGGGTTCTAACTTTCGATCATAAATCGGCGGATAGCAGCCGGTTAACAGCATGTTGTCAATGTTCGCCGGAAGCTTACTTGCGGCAGTTAATTCAGGCGTAGCAAAAGGAAGAAGTTCGACAAAAGCCGTGCGCCCGGCAAGGGATTGAGTTATGCCCGACATGAGGCCGAATTGCTGAGACCCTGTTAGAATATAAAGGCCCATGCGTCCTTCGGTATCTACCATCGTTTGAAGATAGGAAAGAATAGCGGGACAACGCTGGACTTCGTCCAGTACCGCGCCTTTGGGGTAACGGGCCAGGAAGGAGCGCGGATCATCCTGAGCGGCCTGTCGCAAATCAGGTTCTTCCAGAGAAGCGTAAGGCTTGTTTTTGAATACCGCTCTGGCCAGAGTTGTTTTACCTGACTGACGCGGCCCCGTTATTGTAACGATGGGAAATCCGCGCAGTAGAGTCCGAATTGTTTTTTCGGCGATGCGATTAATCATGCCTGACATCTAACAAAAGTTATGCAATTTGTCAATTGTTTTTACAGATTGAATAAAGATCAAGCAGGGGGATAGTGGATAGTGTCCCACGGCGCAGAGTGCCCGGGATAATTCGACCATCAAATTTCAGTGCACTTCGTTTCTGAAATTTGGGTCTCGTTAAATTGTCTTTAATATTTCCTCTGCTGAATGAAATTTTGCCTTTTTTGCAGATTCTTTTCTTTCATATTTCTCAATCACATTCCCATCAACAATATTTTCATACAGTTCAAAAAGTGATCTTTTTAATAATTTTGATCTATCTTCATCATAATACTCTACTAATCTTTTTATCACTTTTTCTTCCTGAGAATTGAGTCTCACAGATATTATTCCCATTGTTTGTATACCTCTTCCCTCTTTGCTATGCTGATTACGAAATAATTATCATTCTCAATATAAAATATTGCACGATATTTATTCTTCCTCAGTCTGTAATAAGTTCTTTTTATATTTGACCGTAACCGCTTTATATCGAACAAATTAAGATCATTTGTTTTTTCCAGAGCAATGAATGCATGATGAAATAATATAAAAATATCTTTTGGCAACTTGCTTTT
>CAYZLL010000069.1:0-13214 GCA_964479225.1 uncultured Smithella sp. | reverse complement strand
ATTCCCGGACCGCCGCCGGTAATGACATTAAATTTTTCGTGAACCAGAAGTTTGGCCAGCTTTTCAGCTCTCTGGTAGTCGATATCTTCCGGTTTAGCCCTGGCGGAACCGAAAATGGTAACGGCATTTTCGACACTGGAAAGTGTCTCGATGCCCTCAACAAATTCCGCCATAATACGGAAAACCCGCCATGATTCATTAACAGAAAGAGCGTCAATGACGTACTGTTTTTCATCCATAAGGAATTATCCCTTTGAAACAACAAATTTCCGCGACAGCCGGATTATGTGCTTAGTATCTGCGGCGTCTTTGAACTTTGGCCAGACGGCGCTGAGCTTCAATTTTTTTTCTTTTCTGCTTTATTGAAGGTTTCTCATAAGCGCGGCGAACTTTCAGTTCTTTAAACAAACCGCTCTTTGAAAGTTTGTTTTTCAAAATCTTTAAAGCCTTCTCTACGTCGTTGTCCAATACCTTAACTTCCAAGTTAAATCCTCCTCATTATATGAATTTATATGTTTTTTTTCAGCGAGTCCCTGATCCCGCGTCGCTGCGCTCCTGGGATTGTTCCACTGACGCTTCGAACTTCGCTGTGCTCGTTCTTAGCGAGTGTCACAAAAAAAGGGCAGTACGGCAAAGCAACATTCATCTGCCGTAATCCACCCTGCCTTGTTCAATAAATTTTTAAATCACGCTCCTCGCTCTGGCGTTATGTTTCTTAACGTATTCAGAAAAACTTCGTTTTCTTTTTTAGTTCCCACTGTCACCCGGATGCAATTGGTTAACAGCGGTGGAAGGTTGAGATTTTTGACCGCGATACCTTCCGCAATGAGTTTGTTGTATATGTGATTTGAATCAAAAGCGCAACTAAAAAAAATAAAATTTGCTTGTGAAGGATAAACTTTAATCCATTTAATTTCTCTAAGCCCCCTGTAAAGCTCCTCGCGCCTCTGAGTTATCTCCTTGATTTGCTTGGAAAATTCTTTCTGGTAGTTCAGAAAAAAACCGGCTGCCGACTGGGATAGAGCATTGACATTGTAAGGCAGTCGGACCTTGTCCAACTGGGCGACAATATCGGCATTGCCGAGCAAAAAGCCAAGACGAATGGAGGCCATCCCCAATTTGGAAAGCGTTTTCAGAAAGATGACATTATCGTATTTTTTCAATAAAGGAAGAAGGCTCTGTCCACAAAAAGCGCCGTAAGCTTCATCAATCACCACGAAACCGGGCGTCTTTTTGATGATCGCTTCAATTTTCGACCGGCTGAAAAGATTGCCTGTGGGACTGTTGGGACAACTTAAAAAAATCAGCGCCGGAAAATTGTTTTTTATTTTGGACGTCATCGCTTCCACATCCAGATCGAAACGCTTGTCCAGGGGCACTTCGACGACTTTGTTACCGGTATTAACCGCAATGATTTTGTACATGGAAAAGGTGGGCACGGGTACCAGGACGCCTTTGATTCTGCCTTTCAAGGTCATACAAAGAATTTGAATCAGCTCGTCGGAACCGTTACCGGGCATGATCATGTCTTTCTTCACGCCGTAGTACCGGGCAAATCGCCCTCGTAACTCTGGAGATCCGGCTGCGGGATAACGATTGAAATCAATGTCGAGAAATTTTCCCGTCAGTATTTTTTTTAGCGGTTCCTGCATCGAAAAAGGATTCTCATTGGCATCCAGTTTGATCGCCCCGGACTCTTCCGGCGCAACATAACCGTTCTGCTTGAAAATATCGCTTGCTACCAAATCTTTCATGGTCATTAAAAATCACGCTGCCTTAAAATATTTTTTTCGCTCAAGATTCCAGCTCACATCCGCGTATTTTTCCACCAGGCTGCTTTTCAGTTTTTCTTCAGCGGATGTTAAGGTTCCTTCCTCCAATTTTATGCCCAGCTCTTCCATGAAACCTTCTTTGATTCGGGAGCACACTTCCCGCGCATCCATTGGATCACCAAGTTCATCGGCAACCGACGTCACCGATTTTTTCAATTCTTCCACTTGCTCCGGTTTCGGGTCGGGTAAAATCAGGTCCGCTGTTTTTTCCGCATCAAAATCCAGCAGCAGCAAACCGTGCTGAAGAAAACCGCCTTTTCTTCTCACCTGAGCACTGCCGCAAATTTTCCGTCCATCCACCAGGATTTCGTTTCTCAAGGCCGTTGAAAAACAGCAGGGTTGCATTTCCTCTTTCCTGTAAAGGCGGCCATCTTCGGCAAGACTTGCCTTGATGCCCACACCACGCAGACCACGGATGATGCACTGACTGATGATTTTATAGGCGCCTAAAATGTCCGCCGGAAATATTTTTTCGTTTTCACCCGCCGCTACGGAATAGGTTAATTCGTTAAAATGAAAAACGGCCCGCCCGCCTGTTATCCGACGGGTAAAGTCGATGCCCTGACGACAACATTTTTCAATATTCAATTCTTTGCTCGCATCCTGAAAATAGCCTATGGTGATTGCCGGCGGCATGGATGTGTAAAACCTTATCGTGGGCGGTTTGTTGCCTTTGATTGTCTCATGAAAGACCGCCTCATCTATGGCCATGTTTTCAAAAATATTAAAACTCTGAAAATCCAGCAGTCTCCAGACCATAAAAACGGCTTATTCGCCTTCTTCCTGAGCGATTAAATCCTGATAATTGGTCGCGGCGAGCAGGTCTTCCAGTTGGTCCAGATTGTCCATTTCAATGACAACGAGCCATCCGGTATCATACGGATCTCTGTTAATGATACTGACATCTTCAAGAATATCTTCGTTAATAACGACCACCGTGCCACTAACGGGAGAAATTAAGTCCACGACTTCCTTGACGGATTCAATCGAGCCGAACGTTTCGTCACGTTCCACGTACGTGTCCGTTTCAATAAACTCCACAGAAAGAACATCACCCAATCTTTCCTGGGCATAATCCGTAATGCCGATCGTGGCCATGTTACCGTCCACACGCAGCCATATATGTTCGCAACTGTATATAATATCTTCCGGAAAATCTTTCATAATAGAACAACCTCTTTCTTTATTCTATGATGGTAAGTTCTTTATCCATTTTTGTAAACTTTTCGCAACTGTTTTCTTTCAAAAATACGGTATCTTCTATTCTGATGCCCCAGTGCCCCGGAATATATAATCCGGGTTCCACTGTAAAGACCATCCCCGATTTCAGAATATCTTCCGACGTTGAGGATAAGCGCGGCGCTTCGTGAACATCCAAACCAACGCCGTGTCCCGTTCCGTGCACAAAGTAACTTTCGTATTTTTTGCCGAAAACATTTCGCGCTCGCTGATCAACCTGGGCAGCCCCAACACCATCAGCAATGGCATCCAGAGCACAGTCATGGGATGCTTTCACAATCTGATAAGCATTTTTTTGCTTGTCTGTCAATTTTCCAATAGCGATGGTACACGTTTCGTCAGAACAATAACCTTTGTACCGAACCCCAAAATCAATGACGACAAAATCACCTTTTTTTATTTTTCGGTCAGTCGGTTTCGCATGGGGTCTTGAAGAATTTTTTCCAGCAGCAATGATTGTTTCAAAGGACAAGCCTTCGGCGCCGGATTTTCGCGCGTAAATCTCCAGTTGCAGAGCGGCTTCTTTTTCCGTCCAGCCGGGTTTAATCTGCTGTATAACCCTGTTGATTGCGGACGAGGCAATTTTTGCAGCGTTCCTCATACAGGCTGCTTCATGCTCATCTTTACAGGCTCTGAGCATTCTTAATTCTTTTGTTAAAAAAATAAATTTATCTTTGGCCAATCTGCCGGCCAGTTGATTATACGTACCTAGCGTGACGGCGTCCGCTTCCAGACCGACTCGTTTTAATTTCAAGTTTTTTATTGTCTGAACAATGGCTGCAATTTTATCGGTAAAATTCCTTATTTCAACGCCACGGGTTTCCGAGGCGGCCTGCTCCGTGTAACGGCCGTCAACAAACAGTATTGTTTCTTCACGGCTGAGTAAAAGAACCCCTTCCGAGCCCGTAAAACCCGAAAGATAGAAGATATTGTTCATATCCCAAACAAGCAGGCTGTCGATTTTACAGTCCGGAAATAGTTGCCTCAGGGACCATCGTCTTCTCGAAAGATATTTATTTTGCGACTGCATTTGATTTTAACCTTTCAACATTCCTGAGCCAACCGGTAAGGATTTTAAGCAGATTATTCTCCGCGGGATTTTTTTTGACACCTGCCGACGGTGAACGCCGGGTTAACTTCAAGTCATCAAGCATATTGATCGCTTCAAGATTGTCGGATTCCTTTTTTATAATTTTTTCCAAAACAGTTTCCGCGTCCTCGAAATGTCCCTGCTTTATATATAATTGCGCCATCGTCACCGTAAAAAATTCTTTTTCAGCCGCCTTGTTTTCGTTCTCAGGTATGTCGTTTTCAATGGTGACAATATCATCCTGTTCCAAGAACGCCATCTTTCCGATGATTTCCCGGGCACGTTCTGTGTCCGGACGAAGAGAAAGAAAATTTTCGTAGCAGGTAGCGGCTTCGCGGTGCAAACCTTTTTCTCGGCAGGCATCCCCGGCGCGTTCAAAAACAAGATTCAGTCCGTTAATGATTTTCGGCACCTCATGGAGGACTTTGCGTGCATCTTCAATCCTGCCTAGGCCAATGAGTGCGTCACAGTATATTCCAAGCGCGGCGGCATCCGTGGGAACATCCCGCAATCTTTCGGTGGCCAGGTTCAGCGCCTCCGGCAGGTTATCCCTCCGCAGATATTCTTCTGCTTCAAGCAAAAAATCATAGGCGGTTTTTTTCAAATTTATCTTTCCCCGTATTGATGCACCTTGATAAAATAACAGAGTTTTGCGGTACGTAACACAGCAGATAGGGCGTGTCAAGAATTGATGGAACCGAGATCATGAGCCAATTATTTTAATGATTGCAGATAATTTTTCGCCCGGCGGCCGAAAGAAGATTCCGGAGATAACCGAATAACCTGTTGAAACGCCCGACGGGCGTTTTCATTATCTCTATTTTTCAAATAACTTTGCCCCAGCAGAAAATAGGCATCGTAAAGCGATGCATCCATTTCAAGAGACTTTTTAAAGTGCCAGATGGCTTCAGGGAAATTATCCTGGTCATAATAAATTTGTCCCATTTTTTTATAGATCTGCGGGCGCAATCCGGTCATGGGATCTACCCGAAGCGCTTCATTATATTTCAGCAACGCTTTTTTATAATCATGCTTTGCATAGTACGCGGAGGCCATATTATAAAGCGCCATGGACGGTGTGTCATATAAATAATTACTGAGGGCTTTTTCGAATTCCTCAATGGCGTCATCCCAACGCTCTTTTTCTGAATACAGGATGCCCAGATAATTATGAGCTTCGGAATAATTTTTATCCAGTGAAACGGCTTCTTCAAATGCCTCGATGGCCTTATCCTGCATACCCTTGCCGTGATAAGCCATCCCCAGATAATAATGAACCTTGGGATTGCCGGAATAGTATTTTGCGGACTCCATCAATTCTTTCAGCGCACTGTTATACTGGCCGACAGTAAGATAAGAAATGCCTTTGTTTAAAAAGACCTCGGCTTGTTCTCTGTGCCAGGGAGTATAGGTACAGGAAAAACACAGGAATGTTGACAAAGCAACACCAATAAGCAAGGCTTTATTGAGTGTAAGTTTTGTTTTGCCAAAAAACATTTTTGTCCAGAACAATAATTGAGCGCTGATAAGAAAATATATTTTTTCAAATCGTTCAGCGATGATTATAGCGCCTGACGCCCGTCAAGATTTTCGCTGTTCAACACTTTGGGCGTCACGAAAATCAGCAACTGTCTTTTTTCTTTGTTAACGTCCTGTTTTTTAAATAACCAGCCCAGAACGGGGATTTTCTGCAGCCAGGGCCAGCCGCTGACAGATTTGCTTTCCGTTGATCTTAAAATTCCTCCGATAACGATGGTATCTCCATCGTTAATGACCACTTTGGATTCCACTTCACTCTTGACGATGGGAGGATTTCCCTGCGGATTCAGGGCGGCTTTGGACCAGTCCGGCGTATCATTGCTGGCTTTGATGTCCATGGAAATTTTCCCCTCAGCTGTCAACTTAGGCGTAACTTCTAATTTCAACAAAGCTTCCTTAAAAGAAACCGTTGCCGGAGATGTGCCGGATGCCGGGGTTATGTAAGGAACTTCATCGCCCTGTTTGATAATCGCCTTGATGCCTTCCATGGTGACAACTTTGGGCGCAGAAATTATCTTACCGGTGGAGTTGGTTTCCAATGCCGCTAATTGAGCTTCCAGAAATCCCGTTGCGCCGCCAAAGACGAGGCCAATGGCCGGTGATGCCACGGCCTGCGGAAAATTCACGGCAGCCATGGCCAAGGCTTCTCCCGCAGCATCTTTAACACCTATTTGGGAAGGATATCCTTGTTGATACATCGTTCCCGTTGAACCACTTCCTCCTGCCGCGCCGAAACCATATTTTCCATTATTGATGTTGACTTTTTTCTCATTACCGAAGCCCCATTGAACACCCAGATTGCGGACAAATCCCTCGGTGGCTTCGACAATTTTCGCTTCAATTAACACCTGTTTCAAAAGGCCTTTATCAGCCATCCTCTTTTTGTCTCGCTCAATAACCGCTTCTTTGGCCGCTTCATCTTTTTGACTTCTCGCCAGGCTTGTAATGATGATGACATTGCCTTCTTCTCTTTTCGTCAGAGCATTAACGTCCAGAATGGTGTCCAGCGCTTTCGTCCAAGGAACATTTTTTAAGGTCAGCGTAATATTGCCTTTGACTTCATCACTGGTAATAATGCTGGTGTTGCCGTATTCAGCCATCAGACGAAATACACTCTTAATATCCGCGTCCTGGAAATCAAGTGATATTATTCTGTCCGTTGGTTTTTTCTCTTTTTCTTTGACACCCGGAACATTCAGCGGTTCCTCGCTGCCCCAACTGTCTGTACCACTGCCTTTGGCGAAATCTTTTTTGCGTGGTACTGCTTTTTTCACAGCAGCCGTTTTTTGCTTTTCCAGACTGGAAACATTGAAATCAATAAAAACGTTTTGGTCTTCCTGACGGATGGAATACGGTACGACTTTGTTAATGGCAATGTTTAAGAAAACCCAGTTCTTCCCCTTGACCAGTTTATGCGACGGAACAACATTGATAATGTTCTGCAGTTCGCCCTCCCCGAAAGTGCGGCGCAACTTGCCGGGGATCATCATATCTTCGAGTTTGATCAGATAGCTGCCGCTGACTTTGTTGCTCACATCAATAAAAGGCTGTTTGGAAACGATCAGGTGAACTCTTTCCTTACCGGGTAATTTGGACAGATAAATATTTTCCAGTGTTCCGGTATTGGCGGTGACCTTTATCGTATTCTCCGAATTCTTATCATCATTGGAAGCGGCAAACGACCTTCCCGTGATATATGTAAAAATCAACGTAATGGCTAAAAAAACAATCAGTACGGGGATTAAATATTTTTTCATGCTTTTACCTCTTTTTAATTTTTGCGCAATTTTAAAATAACCCTTCTTGCTTTTTTATCTTCATATTCTTCCACAACAACGCGGTCATCCGTAATTTCAATGACCTTGCCATCATACAGTCCTATGCGTGTTCCCTTGACCAGGGGATAAAACTTCTTTGCGGAATCTTCAACAATAGCCACTCTTTTCTCCGGAGTACCAGCTATGCCAACCACGCGATAACTGTCTGCTTCGGCTCTCTGCAGGGGGAAAATAGAATCCGGAGCTTTTTTTTCGACCTTTTGCTTGGCTACTTTTTCTATCTCAATAAAAGGCTTGAAAGGATCCGGTTTGTCCATTGGATTATAACTGTAAGCAGGTGCCTGTGTTACGGGGAGGACTTCCGTAGGCGTGGTTTTATTCTGATCGGTCGCCACCGCAGGTTGAGCCTGATTTTGGACAGGGACATTGGCCGCCGCTGGCACAGGTTTTACATTGACTGGCGTGGAAACTTTAGCGGCAACGGGAGCTGCTTGAACAGGAACCTTCGTCGCCGGGACATTAGCCGCCGCCGACATAGGTTTTACATTGACTGGCGTGGAAACTTTAGCGGCAGCGGGAGCTGCTTGAGCAGGAACCTTCTTGGCCGGGACATTAGCGGATCCGGTTACTTCCTTGACTGCATTGGGCAAAGCTTTAACTTCAGCAGCATAAGCAAAAACTGTTGCCAGAAAAAAAATCCCTATTGAACTCATTAAAATGAATTTACTTTTTTTCATTTTTTTCACAGATGGTTACACTTATTTTTTATTTTTATCTATAAACATATATGTCTTCACGGTACAATTTACTGTAAGTATGTTTTTTTTACCTTTTGCGGCTGCGGGAATCACAGAAATATCAGAAATATTAACGATTCTTGGCAGTTTGGCCACCTTGTCAAAAAAATAAAGCGTGTTCTGATAGGTACCCGTTACCGAGACGCCCACCGGTATTTCTTCATAAAAAGGCTCCGGCGGCGGAGGTGCTTTCGCACCCTTTGCAGCAGGAGCGGCAGCGGCAGGGGCTGCTGCTTTTTCATCGCGTTGATCGGACGGTTTCATCAACGATGAAACTTTGCCCTCCGGTGGTTTTGCGGTAACCGTTCCGGGAACGGAAGCCTTGGGTTCAAACAAGATAAACTCAACTCCCGCATCTCTTCCTGCCAAGGAGACAGAATGAAAAAGAGAGGGAATTTCCCGCTGGTCGGGAAGCTTTTGTAACGCTATCTGGTAATTGTTTTTCAATATGGCAATGTCCGCCACGAACTTTTTAACCTGTCCTGCAATTTTTGTTTTCTCCCGGATTTTATCCTGCATTTCTGTCACTTGCGTGCTCAATTCACTTCTTTTTTGCATCGCTGAATTTAAAAAGAGAAACCAGTAGAAATAACCAACTAAAAAGAAGACCAGTACAATTATACCCAATTTGGCCTTAGGTGGAAGTTTCTTTATGGTATTAATATCAATAGCCATGGATTAGAATCCTTTTTTCAGAACACATGCGAAATTAAACTGTTGCACCGTAATGCCCGCAACTTCAGTTTTTTTGGAAGAGATCAAATCAACTGATTTTATCGGATCGAATTTTTCCAGTGTTTTCATAAAATCCGCAACCACCAGATTATCCCGACCAATTCCTTCCAAACTGATGCTATTCCCTTTTTGAGTTATTTTGGTCAGCCAGATATCTTTCGGAGGTACAAGCAGAGCCAAACTATCCAGAGTTTTTACCGGCGCCAGACGATTCTCTTCCAGCGTCGAGATAACGCCTAGTTTATCTTCCAGATCTTTTTTATCTTTTTTAAAATTTTCCAGATTGCCTATTTTTTTGTCTAAATCAGCCAGCGTGGCTTCCGATTCTTTCACCTGATTTTCCAGATTACTGATGGACGACTTCATCCAAATCGTTACCCAACCGAGGACAAGAAGCAGTATAATCAACGATCCGGCAAGAATAAATATTTGCCTGGAAAATGTGTCTTTCTTCGCCTTTTCACGATATGGTAAAAGATTAATTTTAATCATTTGTCGCCTACTGTCCTCAACCCCAAACCTATGGCCGTTGCTGCAACCGGCTTTATACTTTCCAGATTTTTCACATCGATGTTTCTTTTATTATAATTGATTTTTAAAAATGGATCGATGATATCGGTTTTAACATTCAACATTTGTGATAAATGTTTTGATAATTTATCAATCCTTGCGGTCCCGCCCGCAAGCAGTACATGCTTAATATCTTCACCACCGAACGTGGAACGAAAATAATCGATCGATCTTTCGATTTCCATGCAAATCGGTCGCGCAAGGTCCAAAATGCTGTTTTTTAAATCCTGGTTGTCTCCTTCACTGCCATTGGGCAGCCCTTCTAGCTTGATTTTCTCCGCTTCTTCAAAGGTAACCTTGTATTTTTCCTGCAAGCTTTCCGTGATGGAGTTTCCCGCCATGGCAAAATCTCGCGTAAAGACGGATGTTTCACCTTTAACAATATTGATGCCGGTGGTGCTGGCGCCGATGTTAATCAGGACAACAATGTCATCATTGCTAAAATCATAATTCAGGGCATACAATGTTTCCAAGACAAAGGGCGCCACATCCATAATCATCACATTCTGTCCGGCAGCCTTTGCGGCATCCAGATAACTGTTGACGATTTCTTTTTTGGCCGCAACGATAATGATATCCATTTGATTGGGGTTGTAATTATTTTCGCCCAGAATCTGAAAGTCATAATTAACATCATCCATCGTTTCAAATGGCAGATACTTACCGGCCTCATCACGGATCAAATCACGCAATTGCGTTTCATCCATTTTCTCCAGGGTCACTTTTTTGATGATAACCGAGTTGCCTGCCAGAGAAGTTACGATCCCCTTATGTCCACACTTGGAAATTTTGAAGATTTCCTTGATATGCGTAGTCAACGCTCCGGCATCAGCGAGAATGCCGTCAATGATAACACCTTTAGGAAGAGGAAGTTCATGGAAACGATTGAGATAGTATCCTTTTGAGCTGCCGGTTACCTCGGCTATTTTAATAGAGCTGGAGCCGATATCCAAACCGACAAGACTCTTTTTACCGGAAAAAATTTCTTTTAAATCCAACATTAAATCACCATCAACGAAAATGGACTAAATCTCTTATTGTTGTTTCACAAACCGGTAAACGACATCCCCTTTCTTTACCATGCCCAATTCATTGCGGGCGATCATTTCAATGTAATTAATGTCGTTTCGTAATAAAAGTATTTTCCTTTTCAATTCATTGTTTTCCGCGGTTATCTTACTGGTTTGTGATTTTAAATCAGCCAGCCTTTTACTCATTAAATAATTATCAACCAAACCCCTGTTACCAAAAGTTATTAAAACAGCCATAAACAACAAAAAGAAAATTAAATACCGGCCTATTTTCATCAAAAATTAACATTAATACTGCTAAAAAATGTAATAGAATTGTTCTTCATTCCCTGATTAGGGGAATACTTCTTCATAAGGCTTTTGTAATGCTTTCGCCACTTTTAACTCGGAGTTTTTCCTGGTGGACAATCCCTTTTCCATCTTCGATATCGTTTGAGGAGTTAAACCCGCTTTCCTCGCTAATTCAGATATGCTCAAAGGAATTGTTTCTCGAAATTTTTTTACCTGATTTTTCTTCATATTATCTTTCATAGATAAAGGGAAACCTCATGTGTTTCATATAAGGCACTAATTTTAAATAAAAGTCAAGATATTTCTAAACATACTTTAATATTAATTAATATTCATTAATATTGTGCAATATTTTTAAATAAAATAAAACATTAAAGAGCAGGGAAGATAATCTTATTAAAAAAAATGGTAAATTAAATAATATTTACAAGGAAGGGAGATTCTGCTGCGATTCTCCCAGGATGAAACGACCGCTTTCAATCCATTCTTTTAAGACATTGGCAATCTGCCGCGCCTTGTAGTAACTGGAAAGGGGCGCCGTGATAACTTTCTTACCTTCTATGGTGATTGTTCCACTACGCAGGTCTTTGTAACTGACTTCGGCAATAGACTTGGGCGCTCCTTTGGGATAATCCATGCTGTAATCATAAATCTGAGTATAAATATTTTCATCTTTTACAGATGTATAAAATGCCATCTCTTCATCGAGGATGGGAATGGGAATTCCTATCCCGACAAAAAGCGAAATGCCATACCCTAGGACACTTGCGCCTGCCAGCCACTCTGGGCTCATTTCTTTTAAATTGCCGATGACAGCGATCGTGCCCGCACCCTCTTTGGGAACGCCATTAGGCCCGCGGAGCACATTAGGATTGTGCTGTGTGCCGGGCCATGCCACAAATCCCTGCGCTCCCCCCAGAAAGATGCGCGTCCCGACACCGATTGTCCGATAATAAGGATCGTTAAATAAAGGACTCAGTTGTCCGGATGTCGCATAAGCCGCATTGGCCATTTGCGGACGAAGCATTCCCATATATGTGTAAATGGTCCTGTCCGAAAGATTAACGGCGCAGTTATAATTCTGATAAGCATTGCGGGGATTGAATAAAACCGCGTTACGTAAATCCTTTATGGTAATGTTTCTTTCATATTTACGGGCGGGATAACAATCGGTTCCGTAGCCTTCCGCGCGGAGCTTCACAACATTTCCGGACACGAGGTCTTCGATAACATGACCTCCACCGTAATTAAATTCCCCCGGATAAACACTGTTGAGCGGATCGTTTTCGGCAACTTCCGTCGCCCCGATATAACAATCAACAGCCGCAATACCGCCGTACGCCGGAACATCATTGAGCCAAACTTTCGATGCCCGCATTTTAGGTGATGTATGGCCGAAATTAAGAAAAGCACCGGACGAGCACATCGCACCGAATGTTCCAGTCGTAACAACATCAATTTTGCGAGCGGCTTCCACGTCGCCGTGCCTTGCCACGACATCAATCATTTCTTCCGCCGTGACAACAACGGCACGGCCTTCTTTTATTTTATCGTTAATTTCTTTTAATGTTTTTTTAACTTTGAATTTTTTCATAGTCATTCGGTCCAATAACGTTTCTTTCATACCACCGTTTCATATCAATTGCAAAACCTAAGAAGTAGGTTTTCAGGTGTGACCGAACCCTCCCGCTCCCCTTGAAGTATGTTCCAGTTCCGCACTTTCTATCCAATCCACACGGCAAACCTTCTGCACCACCATCTGCGCCAGACGCATTCCGCGTTGAACTACAAAAGGTTTTTCACCGTGATTAATCACAATTAATCCGATTTCTCCGCGATAATCAGCGTCAATCGTTCCCGGTGTATTCAACAATGTGATGCCGTTGTTCAGCGCCAGACCACTGCGAGGCCTGATCTGCGCTTCATAACCTTCCGGCAGCGCAATTGCCATGCCGGTCGCAATCTTTTTCCGCTGACCCGGCAAAATAATTTCTTCCCCGGTCACGGCTGCAAACAGATCCATACCGGCAGCCTGATCCGTCATATATTGAGGAAGGGGAAGATCCTCATTTCCCGGCAGTTTCTGAATAAAAATTTTTATTTTTTCCATTTTTTCAACCAGAAATATTCTTATGAAAAGGGATTATAAAAAACTTTATGAAGAGATCCGTTCCGCACCCGTTTATGTCACGAATGCGGAACGGTTTTTTAATAAAACGCAAAGGGTTATTGAACTTCCGCGCCCAGCGCCTCTTTACGGCTGAGGCGAATCTTGCCGGACTTGTCAATTTCCAGGACCTTGACCATGACTT
>CAYZLL010000068.1:0-13531 GCA_964479225.1 uncultured Smithella sp. | reverse complement strand
GTTGCCAGAAAACGCGTGCCCATCTGAACACCGTCAGCGCCCATCACCAGGGCTGCCGCCAGAGTCTTGCCGTCGCAGAAGCCGCCGGCTCCACAGACCAGGGTCTTGGCATCGGAAACCGCTTCCACAACAGCGGGCAGCAGAATCATCGAGTGCACCGGCTCCCAGGATGTATGGAATCCTCCTTCATGGCCGGAAGCTACGATGACATCAACCCCTGCTTTTTTGCAGCGCAGCGCGCCTTTAACAGATGGCACGACATGCATCCACGTAAAACCAGCGTCCTTTATTCGTTCCCGCCAAGGCACCGGATCGCCTGCTGAAGTGAAGATAACTTTGAAGTGTTTTTCCATGCCCGGATTTGCTGCACGAACCTGAATTGCCGCGTTGATAATCAGCTCTGCCTGAAACATTAACTCGGCGGACACCATCACATTGATGCCGAACACACCGCCTGTGTCTTTGGTCAATCGATAAGACCGTTTGAGCATTTTCTCCATCGCTGTCGGAATATCGTCGTTCAGATGGGCCTCGGCGCTCTTAATCCAATCATTGTAGATAAATGGCAGAAAATCCTTATTGCAGAGCCCGCTCGTGGAGAACAAGCCCAGCACTCCGGCGTTGGCCGCGGCTACGCCAAGGTTATTGTTACTGAAAGGTCCCATGCCTGCCTGGATGATGGGATATTTGATGCCGGTCATGTCACAAAGTCTTGATTTAATCATGAAAAAAATTCTCCTTCCGTAATAAAAACTGATTATCTATAAGCATCTTTTCTGTGTGTAATAGCCACTATCTCAATTATTTTTTTCTTACTTTTGATTTGATAAAGAATTCTATAATCGCCAACTCTCAAACGGTAAGCTTCCATACCGCGTAGTTTCTTTACTCCTTTGGGAAGCTGATTTTGTTCTAAGTCAACAAGATGTTTTATAATTTTATCATGAATTGCAGAGGATAAGGATAACAGTTCTTTTTCAGCGCTCTTTTTAAGATAAACTGAATAAGACATCAGCGATTTTTCCTTTTACGTTCAGCAAGATATACTTTGAGAGGGCGGGAAGGCTCTTTTTGCCTTGCTTTCATAATGGACATATCCATCACATCTTCCCTAAATTCGGAATTCTCCAGAAAACGATTGATTACTGCTTCCCGTTCTCGTTTTGGCAGAGCCTGAAAAGCTGTCCAATATACCTCTGCTATAGCTTCATTAGTGGAAATCATAAATTCCTCCGTAAAAACATTTAAATATTTCTTTTTTCGTTGATAATTTTTATAAACGATATTCCTGCAACATTCAAGAAGATAATGTGTTCAGCATACCAGATTAGATTGAGGGGTGATACTGGATAAAGCGTCACGGGTGATGCCGGTAATTCTGTTTTGGCATCACGGTTGTATTTAATACAATATAATATGTATTTTTAGAAAGATTATTCTCGTATGCGTTTTTTGAGTTCTCTAATCAAATGATTGAGCACGTCGCTGGCATCACCGACGACGGCAACATCAGCCATCTTCAGCATAGTTGCCTGTGGATTTTTATTGATGGCGACAATGAAATCGGCTTCACCGAGGCCTGCCGTATGCTGAATCGCACCGCTGATACCGAAGGAAAAAAGAATTTTCGGTTTGATATGCTTCCCCGCCTGACCAACCAATACATTATGATCAGCCCATCCCGCATAAACGACTGGTCTTGTAGCGCCGACATCGCCGCCTAAAAGCTTGGCGAGGTCTTGTAGTTTTTTGAATTTTTCTTTATTGCCCATGCCGCGGCCGCCGCAAACAATTATCGACGCGTTTTCAATTGTGTGTTCTTTTTCGACAGAGCGTTCATACTCAATCAAACGAACACGGGGTTTGGGTAAGCCCTTCATCAGGGGCAGGCGCTCGACGATGGCTTTTCTTTGGTAGTCATGCGGTATTTCCTTAAATGTCCCCGGTCGCACGGTCGCCATCTGTGGACGGTGGAACTCTGTAACGATTTCCGCCAGCATGTTGCCGCCAAAGGAAGGAGCGATCTGCAACAATAATCCTTCTTCGGTGATATCCAGACCCACGCAATCGGCGGACAATCCGGTTTTTAGTCGTTTGGCGAGACGGGGCGCAAATTCGCGCCCGAAATCCGTCGCGCCGATCAAAATGATTTCCGGGTCTCTTTCCTTAGACAACCTTTCAATAATGGCCAGATATTTTTCTGTGCTATAGCTCTTCAGAGCGGGATCATCGATCGCCAGAATTCTATCGGCGCCGTGAGCCGTGTATTCCATAATCCATTCGTCAATTTCATGACCGAATATCAAAGCACAGACTTCCGCGTTAATGGTTTTGGCCAGTGCTACCGCCCGGGCAATCAATTGCAGGGTCACGCGATTTTGATAATAATTGCGGTAATCGCCGAATACCCAGATGCTTTTTTTTCTACTTTTCATCATCGAGCTTCTTTTCCTCAATGGATTTGCCTATGACCGTGCCGATTTTTCTCTGATACCTGTCGAGAAATTCATGAACAACATGAGATGCCGCCCCCTGTAAAATCACATTACCTTTCTGCGCTTTTCGTAAAAAAACTTTGCGTACTTTGGTGCGAGAGCCTTTGGTTTCCATGGACGCGGCATTGAGGCCTAAAGACTTGCCATCGAGGACGGCGATATCATTTTCCTCAAAGGCGTTTTCCAGACCGGCCAGACCGGCATAGCGCGGTTTATAGTTTTCCATGGAAATCGTCACGAGTGCGGGGAATTCCATTTCCAGTGTTTCGCGGAAATTATCCACCAGACGACGAACACGCAATGTCCTGCCGGAAATTTCGAGTTTTTCCACATAAGCCACTGCGGGTAAATCCAGTTCTTCGGCCAGTTGAGGGCCGACCTGAGCGGTTTCGCTGTCCGCCGTGTATGCGCCGCATAAAATCAAATCAAATTTTGGACACTTCTTTTTGATGGCTTCTTTTAAAACCAGCGAAGTGGCAAAAGTATCCGACCCCGCCAGAAAACGATCACATATCAGAATCGCTTCATCGGCGCCTAGCGCCAGCGCTTCGCGCAGTACCTCTTGGGCAGCAGTTGGTCCCATGGTGATGACTGTGATTTTCGCGGGGAGTAGTTCTTTGATTCGCAGGGCGGCTTCCAGAGCATGCTTACATGCCGGATTCATCATTCCGGCGGCAAGATCACGCCGCAACGTTCCCGTCTTTTCATCCCATGGCAGTTCTGTTACCCGGGGAACCTGTTTTATGCAAACGACCAGTTTCAACATATTCTTCTAAAAAGTTAACTGTGAAAGAATGGATCGAGCGATCACCATGCGCTGAATTTCGCTGGTGCCTTCATAAATTTCCGTAACTTTGGCGTCGCGGAAATATCTTTCCACATCGTATTCCTTGCTGTATCCGTAACCGCCGTGAATCTGAACGGCAAGAGACGTAACCTTAGACGCAACAGAGCTGCAATAAAGTTTCGCCATTGAAGCTTCGCAACCAAAGGGAACGCCTTCATCTTTCAGCGAACAGGCGCGGTACAAAAGCAGACGGGCGGCCGCAATCTCTGTGGCCATATCGGCAATGTAATTTTGGATGGTCTGTAAAGATGAGATTGGTTTTTTGAACTGCTGTCTTTCTTTGGCGTATTTAACCGCGGCTTCAAACGCTCCTTGGGCGATACCCAATGCCTGTGCGGCAACGCCGATACGGCCGTTATCCAGTGTGGCCAAACCTATTTTCATGCCATCACCGATTTTACCGAGAAGATTTTTTTCCGGCACAGGGCAGTCTTCCAAAAACAACGAAGAAACCGGATTGGCGCGCATGCCGCAAAGGTCTTCCAGCTCTCCGCGCATAAAACCGGCATAACGGCTTTCGACCATAAAAACGCTGCTCTGAGGTTTCCCCGGCTCAGATCCGGTCAGTGCGAAAATCAAAGCGAGATCACAGGCGCCGCCGTTGGTGACAAAGATTTTTGTCCCGTTTAAAATGTACTCGTTATTTCTTTTGACCGCTGTGGTTTCCACGCTGGCGGAATCGGAACCGGCGTTGGCCTCCGTTAAGCTGAAAGCTCCGATAAATTCACCGCTGGCGAGCTTTGGAAGATACTCATTTTTTTGCTCCTTGTTGGCAAATTTCAGCAAGGGATAAACAGCAACACCGTTATGAACGGTGATACATAAACCAATGGCTGCGCAAACACGGGAGAGTTCCTCAACCACGATGGCCGCACTGATGGAATCGAGTGCCGCGCCACCGAATTCTTTCGGTACCTGCAGACCGAAATAATTTAAAGGCCTCATTTTCTGTATGACTTCACGGGGAAAAATTGCCTTGCGGTCTATTTCAGCGGCAATCGGCGCAAGTTCCGTTTCCGAGAAGTTCCTGATGGAATCACGTATAAGTTTATGTTTGGTGCAGGGATTGAATTGCAATTCAATGCTCCATATTCAAGATATTTTGGAGAGATAACTTAAAATAAGACTAAAATCAAGAGAACGTTAATAAATTTCATACAAACATTATTATTGGAGAAATCCAAATGCCGTGACGTTTATCTTGGTTCACGATTAACGGGGTTTATGTAAAAAGAAGTCCATGCGAGCATATCGCGCATATTGTGTATTTGAAAATTTTAGAGTATGAGGGAATTGCATCAAAAATAATAAATATGAGGAGAAAAGTATGAAAATTATAAGAATATTATTCGTAATGTTATTGGTTTTTCCCTTAGTATTATTTGCCGATGGTAAAAAAATGTCAGTTAATAAAGTTGATGAAAAACAAAAACTGGAACTGGCTGATGAAAAGAGCGAGAAATTGCAAAAACTGGCTGATGCTCTTCTGAAAGAAAAATATTTAAAATGTATGACATCTTTTGGGGACGACAATTTTTGTCAATGCTTATGTAAAAATCTTCCTGTTTTAAGTTCGTTTGAGAATTATATAGCTATTGTTACTGCAAACAAAGAAGAATTAAATTACAAAAAATATAATGATGTTGAAAAGAAAGCCATTGACCTGACCTATAAGGCAAGGGGAATTTGTGTTAATGAGGTTATGACAAGAACAAAGAAAAAATAGTTTATAAAATCATTCTGTCACATTGCGTTAAAGGCTATAATGATTGCAGGTGAGATCAGTTATCAAAAAACGGAGAACAATTTTAAAATGTCGCCGTTATTTTGTTCTTTGGGGGCGTCTGATTAAATTAAAAAGAATAAATAAACCAGAACATTCACGAACGTTAAAGGGATGCCGATTTTAGCAAATTCCAGGAAAGAGATGCTTTCCCCGTTCTTTTCTTTTTCAGCATGCTGAATGATGATGACATTGCTTGCCGCACCAAGAATAAAAAGATTACCTGCAATCGTCGATCCGGCAGCGAGCGCCATTAATTCCTTACTACCCGCACCCGAAGAGATCATCAATGGCAGAAACAGCGCCACCATCGGCACATTCGATATCAGTTGGCTGACAAAGATGGAAATGATCATAATGACGGCAACGCTGGTCATGTTCAGAGAAAGTCCGGCCATGAGATTTTGAAAAAAGCCGGACTGCCATACACTTTCCATGAGGACAAACATGGATGCAAAAAAGACAATGGTGAACCAGTCTATCTTTCTCAAGATATGAAACCTGTATTTTTTCTTTTTGGACATGAATCGATAAATTAATATCGGTGAACAGCCGACAAGCGCAATATAGGTAAGTTTAAAGTCAAAATTTACATCTGCAAAAAGATGAATGAAGGCCAGTGCAATTTTCAAAAATATCAGACAAACCACAAGGATTAAAGATGTTCTGGCAACTCTGGAAAGCCTGACATGTGTAATTGCAACGTCGCCTGGTTGGAGATTGGTGATGTTGAAGTCTTTCTGATAAAAAAATTTCAGGAGATAATAAGTAAGGAAGAGATTCAATATCGTCGGGATAAACAAATGTTTTAAGAAAGTCAGAAAAGGATTTTCGATGTTTCCGACCATGGCAATCAGCAAATTCTGCGGGTTGCCAATGGGGCTCATGACGCTGCCGATCGTGATGGCGAACGCCAGGCAAAGCAAAAGAAGCTTTGTGGAGATATTGTTTCTTTTAGCCAGCAGAATCATCATGGGAGTGCCGATGATAGCCAGCGTATCATTCATCAAAAAAGCTGAGCCGATTCCCATGGTCAGAAGGATCGCCAGAACCAATTTATCAACAGATTTTACCTTTCCAAAAAACTTGTGGCAAAGATGGGTTAAGTAACCGGAATCTTCTATTGCCTGACCGATGATGAACATTCCAATAAGAAAAAAGATTACATCAAAATTAATCGCTTGAAATGCCGCGCGTGGAGAGATTTCTCCGGTAAGCATAACTGTCATCGCGCCACACAACATGACCTGCCAAATTTTAAGTCTGGTATTCCCGATTTGTCTTACGGCGATCAGAAGAAATACTACGGCAAGCGTGATTATCGAAATATTCATTAAAAATTTAGTTTTTTATTTAATGTTTTTTCTGGCATTTTTTCATCAATAAGAAATTTTGTTTGAATTTATTAGCGTGGAACTGTTTCGTCAAGCAATAAAGTTGATGGTGTTATGAAATCAATGATATTAACATTGCCTTTAAGAGCTGTAGTAACTTCAAACTCAAATCGTTATGTATTGAAACAACGTTTCAAAAAATGCTTGACAATTGAAACAATGTTTCATATAGTTATACGCAATTAAGGATGAAAATAAAATGATGGCAACAGAAAAACCGGCAATGCCGCAAAAATTAAAGGAGCGCCTGTACCCCGTAGTTTTACGGCAATTTTCCATGAAAGATTTTCATGCAGTTAACATTCGCGACATATCAAGAGAAAGCGGAATCAGCACTGGGACTATTTACAAATATTTCTCGTCCAAGGAAGAACTTCTTTTTTCCATCGTTGATGAAAAGCTGCTTGATTTGGCAACCTTGTTGAGGATGCATCTTGCGGGAACCGAAGATGTACGTGAGATGTTCAGAAAGCTTTTCTGGGTAACGATGAATTTTTTCGATGAAAATCCCGATCTGGCAATTACAGCTTTTATAACGGTACCATTGAAAAGCTTTATGGCCAACAAATCTTATAAAAGAAAAACTGAAATAGATATATTAAATGAAATAGTGGAAAAGGCGAAAAAGAAGGGCGCAGTTATTTTGGACATGGAAAACCATTATTTTGCAGACCTGTATATGATGATAACGGTAAGACATATACAAAACTGGTATGTACACGGAATGAAATGGAAACTCGCTGATACGATAAACCAGTTTTTTGATTTTTTCTGGAAAGTAGTCGCGCCTCTAAGTAATCAGGAAATTGTAAATAATAATGTGAGAAAAATATGAGCATAATTCTATTTAAGTATATGATATTATATGCATAAATATTAATTAATCCTAAATAAATCAGGAGTCGTATTGAAGAATGGAAACGAAAAGAATAGATATAATTGAGCAAGCAAAATCTGAAAAGCGAACTGCCTTGACAGAAGCAGAATCAAAGGAAGTATTAAAAAAATATGGAATTCCGGTAGTACAGGAAAAAGTTGTTAGAACATGGGAAGAAGCTGAAAAAACGGCGGAAAAAATCGGATACCCGGTTGTTCTAAAAGGATTGGGTTCCCGTCTTACGCATAAAACAGAAAAAGGTCTGGTTAAACTCAACTTAAAAAGCAAGGAAGATGTTCGCTCTGCGGCACAATATATAAAGGAAGCAGCCGGAAGCGATTTGGAAGGTTTTTTGGTTCAGCCGATGCTGGAAGGAAAGAGAGAATTTGTGGCCGGTCTTTTTCGAGACAAGCAGTTTGGGCCTACGATAATGTTTGGTTTGGGAGGAATATTTACAGAGGCAATCGGAGATGTTGTTTTTCGTCTTGCTCCTTTTGATGAAAAAGAAGCAGGAAATATGATTGATGGTTTGCTTGCCCAGAAACTGCTGGGAGCTTTTCGCGGAGAAAAAGCTCCGGATAAAAGCGCATTGATTAAAACTCTTGTCGGTTTGTCCAGAATAGGCATGGAAATTCCGGAAATAAAGGAAATCGATATCAACCCATTATTAATTAGTGCGGAAGGCAAGGTTACGGCTGTTGACGCACTAATTGTTTTAGGAGAGCAGGAAAAACAAAAAGAATTGCCTTTACCTGTGAAGCCTGCGGATATTTATAAATTATTCTATCCGAAATCAATTGCTTTTATTGGAGCATCTGCGGATATAAGCAAATGGGGACACTTGCTTTTCTCTAATGTTGTTGCCGGTAAATATCAGGGAGAACTTTATTTGGTTAATGCCAAGGGTGGTGAAATTGCCGGCCGAGCTGTGTTTAAATCCGTAACAGAAATTCCCGATCCGATAGATCTTGCGGTCGTTACTGTGCCTGCAAATGTTGTCGTTTCGCTCATTCCTGAGTTCAAGAAAAAGAAGATTAAATATGTATTGCTTATATCGTCCGGTTTTGGTGAAACCGGCGCAGAAGGTAAAGCATTGGAAAATGAGTTGGTGGAAAAAGCCAGAGAAGCAGGCATTTTAATTCTTGGCCCCAATACAATGGGAATATGTAATCCCTGCATATCGCTTTATTGTACGGGATCGCATGTCAGACCCCAAAAGGGCAGCATCGTTTTGGTTACTCAATCAGGAAATTTGGGAACGCAGTTATTGGCTTTTGCCGAAAAGGAAGGCATTGGCATCCGGGCTTTTGGCGGTTCGGGGAATGAAGCAATGATAACCATTGAAGACGCCATGGAGGGATTTGAAGTTGATGAGAAAACAAAAACAGTTGTTCTGTATATTGAAAGTTTGAAAAATGGCCGGAGATTCTTTGAGGCAGCAAAGAGGGTTGGTAAAAAGAAGCCGGTTATTATCTTAAAGGGAGGCCGGACACAAGCAGGTGCCCAGGCGGCGGCCAGCCATACAGGCGCTATGGCCTCTAATATCAAAGTTTTTAGAGAAGCGTGTAAACAATCAGGCATAATAGAGGTGGAAAACCCGATGGACTTGCTTGATATGTCCGCGGCATTTTCTTCGCTGCCCTTGCCCAAAGGTAACAAAGTTGGTCTCATTACTTTAGGGGGCGGTTGGGGCGTTGTAGCATCTGATTTATGCGTGGAACATGGTTTAGAAGTGCCAAAATTATCAGAGGATGTTATTGCTAAGATAAATGAATTGCTTCCATCATTCTGGAGCCATGCCAATCCGATAGATGTTGTCGGGGATATGAATCCCGGAAAATACATGAAGATTATGGAAGAACTTATTCAATGGTCTGAATGCGATGCAATAATCCATATGGGCATTATCGGAAGATTAATGATGATAAAAGCGACGCTGGAAGCAACCAGTCTTGTCGATAAAACCTATGATCACCAGAAAATAGAAAGTGCTTTGCATTATCTGGAGGATTTTGAAAAACAGACCATTTCGCAAACAGTATCATTAATGGAAAAATACGATAAACCAATCGTCGGTGTTTATTTGCTCAATGATGATAAAACACGGACCATCATGGATGTTAATGGTTGTAAATATAAAGGAGTAAATTTTATTTCTCCGGAGCGCGCCGTCAAGGCATTGGGAAAGATGTATAAATACACCCAATGGCTGAAGGATTAATGTTTCACGTGAAACATTTTCACTTTTTTAAAAAAAGATGTCAAAATGGGAATAAATCAAATAAAAACAATGCGTTTATGCGGAACTAGAAAATAATTAAAATTTTAAGGAGGATAATATGCCGGATATCAGATTTGATGGCAGGGTGGCAATCGTGACCGGAGCAGGGGCTGGTTTGGGTCGCTCCTATGCGTTGGAGTTTGCCAAAAGAGGTGCCAGGGTTGTTGTCAATGATCTGGGTGGTTCCCGTGATGGTTCCGGTGCCAGCCATAGTGCCGCCGATGTCGTAGTTAATGAAATAAAAGCACTAGGCGGTGAGGCCGTTGCCAATTATGATTCCGTGGCAACAGTCGCCGGTGGAGAGAATATCGTCAAAGCCGCAGTTGATGCTTTTGGCAAGGTCGATATTTTGATAAACAATGCGGGGATTCTCCGTGATAAAAGTTTTACTAAAATGAGTGAAGATGAATGGGATCTGGTTTATAACGTTCATCTTCGTGGTGCATACTGCGTAACAAAGCCGGCTTTTAATGTGATGCGGGAGAATCAGTATGGCCGCATCGTCTGTACAACTTCCGGTGCCGGTCTCTACGGCAACTTCGGCCAGGCCAACTACAGTGCCGCCAAAATGGGACTGGTTGGACTAATGAATGTTCTGAATATCGAAGGTGCTAAATACAACATTAAAACGAATACCATTGCTCCTGTTGCAGCATCCCGTTTGACCGAGGACGTTCTACCTCCTGACTTATTTAATAAACTGAAACCGGATTATGTCATGCCCATTGTTCTTTTCTTGGCTTCTGAGGCCAATCAGGATTCCGGCATGATTTTCAACTGCGGAGCCGGCTGGTACAGTCGTACAGCAGTTGTTTGTGCTAAAGGAGTCACCATTGGTGACGGCAAACGGCCGATCAAGCCGGAAGAGATTCAGGAGAGCTGGAATGTCATCAAAGGACTGGATGGTGCGAAACCACTGGGCAGCATAGCAGAATCTTTCGAATATATGATGCCGCTTCTCCAGTAAAAAATTCTGAAGCTGGATTTATGTGCTCTCCTTGGGAAAACAAAGGATGAAAATATTTATCCGGTCATTTTAATGATGGTGAACAAACCGGCCCGTATTTACACAAGATATTGATATTGTTATTTTTTTGATGGATTCCTCTTTTCACAGTAGAGCACAATTGAAATGCCTTTTGAGGAGAGACTCATTGAATCGATAAAAAGGGAGGAAAGCAGAACTCACAACTAAAAACCGTTAAGAGAGAGGGGACGATATGAGAAAAGTAAACGTTATTGGTGTCGGTATGACAAAATTTACGTCGCCTAAAGCACTGCGGCCTTATACAGAAATGGCCAAGGAAGCGCTTTTGGATGCTCTCAAGGATGCCGGGGTTGATTACAAGGAAATTCAACATGCTTATACAGGATGGGTTTACGCCGACAGTTGCGCCGGTGAGAAAGTTTTGTATGAAGTTGGTATGACGGGCATTCCCATCTTCAATGTGAACAACAATTGTTCCACCGGCTCGAACGCCCTTTACCTGGCTCGCTTGGCGGTTGCTTCCGGTGTGATTGAGTGTGCTCTGGCCCTTGGTTTTGAACAGATGACTCCCGGTGCCCTGGGAATTGTTTTCAATGACCGTCCCATTCCGCTGCAAACATTTTTCGAAAAAATGTTCGAAGTTGTTCCGGCCTTGGATAATGCTCCTTTGGCGGCTCAGTTATTTGCCAGCGCCGGCATTGAGCATCAGAAAAAATATGGTACCAGGAATGAAACCTTTGCAAAAATAACTGTCAAAGCGAGAAAGCACGGTCAGCACAACGAGCGGGCTATCTTCAGGAATCTGGTAACACTTGAGGAAGTACTGGATTCTCCGATGCAGGCGCCGCCACTGACACGGTTACAATGTTGTCCTCCGACCTGCGGTGCTGCTGCTGCCATAATTTGTTCCGATGAATTTGCTAAAAAACACAACATCAGCAAACCCATTTATATCGCCGCGCAATCCATGACGACCGACTTTGCCAGCACCTTTGATAGTAAAAGCCCGATGAGAATAGTCGGCTACGATATGACTGCGGTTGCCGCCAAAGAAGTTTATGAAAAATCAGGTATCGGTCCCGAAGAAGTTAATTTGGCCGAAATGCACGACTGCTTCACTGCTAATGAACTGATCACCTACGAAGCACTGGGATTGACCCCCGAGGGAACGGCCGAGAAATTTATCGAAGACGGCGATAATACTTATGGTGGTCGTGTCGTTACAAATCCTTCAGGAGGCCTGCTTTCCAAAGGTCATCCTCTCGGTGCCACTGGTATTGCCCAGTGCGCTGAAATAGTTTGGCAGCTTCGCGGTCAAGCCGGTCTTCGTCAAGTGGAAGGCGCGAGAATAGGCCTTCAGCAGAATATCGGAATCGGTGGCGCCTGTGTTGTAACCATGTATCGCAAGGATTAAGCACAAAACGGATTGCTTATATAGACAAAGAATTTCTATAAAGGCAGCATTGTCAAAATATTCGTCCGTAAAGTATACAATGGTGGGCTGGAGTATATTAAGTTAGAGAAATTATTTTTGAGTACCTTTATGAATAAACGGCCGCTTTTAGGATTAATGGCGGATAGTCACGGGAATCTTGAGGCCACTAAAAAAGCAATAGACGTCCTAATGAACCGGGGTTGCGCGCGCGTGATTCATCTTGGTGATTTCTGCGATACCAACCGCCGCGATAGCATGGAAGCAATCTTCCAACTCTTTCAAGAACGGAAAGTTGTTGCCGTCAAAGGAAACAACGACTATTTAATTGAGTTATCTTTGCTAAGCGGTGCAGGGTTGGAATTTTCCAATCCAAAGGGGATGTATGAATTTCTCAAAGAAGTTCCCATGAAGGTGGTCATGGATGATATTTGTTTTGCTCATTCTTTTCCCTTCGATTATTTGCGGGCCTTTTACGATCCGATCGATGTAGGCTCAACCGAGCGCGCGTCAATTTTGTTTGGGCAGATGCCTTACAGGATCCTTTTCTGCGGTCATTCTCATGCCCCGATATATTTTAGCATGAGCCATTCAGAGGGTGTTCTTCGCAAGGAGATTCCATCGGGAAAAAAACTTTTATTGCAATCATCAAGTCGTTACATTTTCGTGATCGGTTCCGCCGATGCAGGCGATTGCGCTGTCTTCGATGTTGAGGCGTTAACTTACGAGAGGATTAATTTCTTCTCATGAAGTCCTGTCATGCTCTATGCTTGAATTTAGAGAGAAAATATTGTCTTGTTTTTTCTTTCACCGACAAATGCTCAACGATGGTAACTCTTCAGACCTGAGGATAATGGCTGGCAAGAGAGTAAGAGTGCGTATGTTTGGCGCGAGTAATGAGTGACATTGGGATTGATTGGAACGGCTCAATCATCAGCCTTTTTTGAGGTGTGCAATATATTCATGGCACCATGGATAACTGCCAGGACATCAACTTGGTCAGATTTTATGTGATAAATAATACGGTAGAAACCTTCAATAACTTCGCGAATCTGATTAAAATCGTATTCAGAAACTTTGCGGCCAGAGAGGGGATATTCAGCAATCTGTTGGGATCGCCGAGTAATGCGATCAACCATGCGCTTGGCATACTCGGGGGAATTCTGTGCTATATGCTTGAAGATGGCATCGAGATGTCCTTCAGCCGTATTTGTCCAGTGAACTTTCATTCCGGCAGGTCATACTTTGCACGGATTTCTTTCACATCTTTTGTTCGGCCTGCTTTACTATCTGCCAACCCCAGCTCGATTACCTCACGCACGTATATTTCATGCATCAAATCATCCCATGTAGCACCTGCAGGCATCTGGTCGATGATTTTGTGGGCTTCTTCTTTAATTATTGCTGTGGGCATACATTTACCTCCTTCATTTT
>CAYZLL010000067.1:0-13548 GCA_964479225.1 uncultured Smithella sp. | reverse complement strand
TTTTTAATTATATTCCTTCCACCCGGCAGGGTACATAACGATGCATCGGCGTTCCGAACTGATCGCGGTGCGTGTTTTTGGTCAGCCTGTTAACATTCGCGCCGTATTTGACACCGTTGTAAACCAATCCAAAGCCGTGCGGAATCACCACATGCCCGGGACGAGCCGTATCGGTGATTTCCAGTTCAATCTGTTCGCTGCCCGCTTCCGTCGTTACCCGGACCTGCTGGCCGTCCTTTAAATTCAGTGCTGCCGCATCATCCGGATGCATGGTGACGGTGCAGGCGCGCTTGCCTTCATTCCAGGACGGATCGCGCATCAATGTATTGACGTTCATGGACATATGTTTTCCCGCCATGAGCACCAGCGGAAATTCGGAAGGCATACCCAGCGCGGCTTCTTCGCTGGCTGCTTGTATCGATTGGAGTTCATCAAGCAATTCCGGGATGTGAAGATTGATTTTGCCGTCTGCCGTTTTAATTTCCGCTAAATTATTTTCTTCATCGACTTTTCCCACCCAGATGCCTTCGGGGTGATCGATAATCTGCTGGAAGATTTCCTCGCCGAGCATCGGTCCCGGTTGAAAGCCCGCTCTCGCGGCATTGGCCTGAAATGATTTGGGCATGACCTGCAGCATCCCCCACAATGCCGCCAGATGCACGGAGCCCATCGCCTTGCCCAGAGTTTTTCCCAAAATAAACGGCATGGCTTTCATGGCCTTCGGTTCCGTTATCGCGTACTCCATTAATGCTTGTCCAAAAGCGGCATGGCTTTCATAAGCCGCTTGATAAAGGCGATCCGGAATCGGGGGAATCAATCCGAGCTTGTCGGCCAGTCGCAGATCAATTTCACCCTGTTCCAGTCCCTCTCCTTCATGTTTGATGATGGGCCGGCGCATCTGGAAGTAGATGTCGGGATAACTCATGGGGAAGAAGGTGCCGTCCCATGATTCGTAACCGGAGCGGGAAGGCAGCACGTAATGAGAAAGCGCGGCCGTTTCTGTCATGGCCAGTTCTACCGTGACCAGCAAATCCAGACGCTGAAATGCTTTTTCGTAAGCTGTCGTATCTGCATACGAACGCAGAGGATTCAAGCCGGAAACCAGCACCGCGCGCAGTCTTTCTGGATGATCGGAAATAATTTCTTCCGGCATGACATTGGGCGGGAAGCATCCGCAAACCGGGAAGGCGTTGGTGGCCACGGTCCGCCAGATTTTGGGATCTCTTTCATCCGTGTTGGGGCCGATGGGCACCATGTGGCCGGGAATGATATTTCCTCCGGGAACGCAAAGTCTGCCGCACAGGGTCTGAAGCATAACAATTAAATAGGAATTAAGCCCGCTGTGGCGTCCCATGAAGATACCGAGATCATAACGCAGGGAGGATTTGCGAGTGGCATACGCTTTGGTAACTTCGCGGACACGATCAAAATCGAGCTCGCAGATTTTCAGGGCGGCGCGGACATCGAAATTCTCAAAAAGCGATTTCACTTGTTCAAAGCCCGATGTGTGATTCTCCAAATAGTCCTTATTTTCCCAGCCTTCTTTCAAAATCATGGCGATCATGGATTTGAGCAGCAGGGCATCCGTGCCGGGGCGGATCTGAAGGTGGATATCCGCGATCTTTGCGGTTTCTGAAATCCGGGGGTCAACGACAATCAGCAATTTGTCCGGATCTTTGGAAAGACGCTGAAGATGCCGCGGCGCCTGCGGTATCTGGTGGCTCTGCATGCCGTTCCAGCCGAGTATCAGAAGAACATCGGTATTGTTTACATCCGGTCCGTCATGCAGGTATTGTTTTCCGTGTGTGCGTCCGCACACCCAGAACGCGCCGGCAAATTCCTGCGCGAGGGCACTGTACTGATATTGCGAACCCAGTCCCCGCATCAGCCGAACGCCAAACGCCGCTTCCAGATGGCAGCCCTGATTGCCTCCGCCCATATAGGCAAACGACCGCGGCCCGTATTGATCAACAATGCCTTTGAGTTTGGCGGAAATTTCATCAATGGCCTGCTCCCAGGAAATGCGCTCGAATTTATCTCCGACTTTTTTTAAGGGATACTTCAACCGGTCGGCGTTATGCTGGTGATAAGCGACGTTCATGCCTTTCCGGCAAAAGTAGCCTTCGCTTTTGGGGTTGGACTTATCCGGTTTGACCTTGACAATGCGGTTATTTTCCACTTCGATTTCCAGGCCGCAGTTTTGCGCGCACAGCACACAACCGGTTTTATGAATTGTTCCCATAATAGCTCCCTTCTCCGGTTTTCATGCCGGAAGTCCAATGCGCATCCTAATTTAACGCGAAGCGCTAAGACGCAGTTTTTTTATGATATCGAATAAATTACGCTTTTGTTCTTTCGTTAAAACCTGCAAAAATTCGGTGTTGGCTTCGACAATCATCTCGATCGCTTTCCTGCTGAGTTCCTTCCCCCGGGAAGTTAAATGAATATGGATGGAACGCCGGTCTTCGGGATTATTTTTACGCTCGATAAAATCAGCCGCTTCCAGACGATCCAGAATGCCGGTGAGCGTCGCGCTGTCCAACCCGGTTTTCCTGCCGAGTTCAGCGGATGTAATCTGATCTTCCTGATGGAGAAAACCCAGTACCAGAGCCTGCATCGGCGTGAGATTCAACCCGGAAACCTTTTGGGTGAGAAACCGGCTGGCAAGTTGATTGGCCTTGGCCAGTTGAAAGAAAATACAATCTGTTTCCTGCATGGGATCACCTCAACAAGCTTGCATACAATTTACTTGCATGCAAGTATTGACGAAAATGACGTCGGAGTCAAGATAATTTTTGCGGCGTGATGTTTACAGGGTCCAGCAGTCCACTTTTACATTTAAATCCGGAAGTTTACGGTGCAGGTCGTTTGGTAAAAACAGTTGAAAAGAATCTATCCATAAATCTTGACAATTACGGTGCAATCCATTAGCTTACCAATCAATTTGAAGATTGGGGCATTGGCGCGACAATTGCCTCAATGCGTTTGGAAGGGAGACAATCATGTTCGGTACTCTTATCACCACACACGGTAATCTGGGCGATGAATTAATCAAATCAGCGGAGCTTATTAAAGGCCCGTTGGAAAATATCGTACATATCTGTATTGACCAGACCAAAGACGTTGAGGAATTGAAAAAAGAAATCAGCGCCGCCATTAAAAAACTAGATAAGGGAAACGGGGTATTAATTCTGACCGATCTTTTTGGCGGGACCCCGTCCAATATTTCACTTTCTTTTATGAAAGAAGGGAAGGTTGAAGTGCTCACCGGAGTCAATCTGCCGATGATGCTGAAGCTGTCGGAGGCAAAAGAAAATATGAATTTGCGGGATTTTGCCTGTTTGATAAAAAGTTACGGTGAAAAGAATATTATGCTGGCCAGCGAGATTCTCAGCAAGAAAGCCGCCAGATAATATTTTCGCTTTTGCATGACATTTTTTTGTGGAGCTCCTTTTGGCAAAGGATTTGAATATAGCCCTGGTCAGGGTGGACAGCAGACTGATCCATGGTCAGATACTGGAAGCGTGGGTTCCGTTCATCAATGCCAAATGCATTATTGTCGTGAATGACAAGGTGGCCGCGGATCCTTTTCTGGAAACCGTCATGAAAATGGCGGTCCCTAGTGATATGGATGTTATTATCAGCTCACTGGAGGATTTTGAGCGAAGTTATAAATACACTCACGGCACCGGAAAGAAAACAATCGTTTTATTCAGCTGCATTGCCGATGCCTGCGAAGCTTTTAAACGCGGATTTCGTTTCGAAAGATTGAATATCGGGAATGTGCATAATAACGAATACAAGGTCTGCTGTTCTTCCTCGGTGTTTTTGTGCGAAGATGAGATTACCACTCTGGAAAACCTTCTGAAGGAAACAGGCGTTTTTGTCGAGCTGCAGGTGGTGCCGAAAGGGAGACCGGTAAACATCCGGGAAGCCCTGAAAGATTACTGGCCCCAAAAATAGAGTATTTTTATGGCTGCCAATGCTTCAATAGACCATCGCGAAAATCATTTCATTGAAAATTTACACATCTGTCTTTGTCGCGGGAATGCGCCGTTAATGGCTTTTAACAATGATCGGGGGCGTGCGCGTGTTGACTGAAATTATTTTAATCGCCATTGGTGGAAGCCTGCTGTGTCTGGATCGTGTCTTTATTCAGGCGATGATTTCCCGTCCGGTGATCATCGCTCCAATCATCGGCCTGCTGATGAATAATTTATATGCGGGATTGATCATCGGGGCCATCATCGAACTGATCTGGGTTGATCGCCTGCCGCTGGGCACATATATCCCGCCCAACGATTCCATCGCCGCTGTTGTGGCCATTGCCATCACCGCCGTTGCCGGCTCGCATTTGGGAGTCCAATCGCAATCACCGGAACTGATTGCTCTGAGCGTTCTTTTAGCGCTTCCCTGCGGCATGATGGCCAAACAGGCGGGGGTTTTGGTCATTAAATCCAATAACGCGCTTTCCGATCAGGCGCTGGAGGATGCAAAAGAAAACAACATCAGGGCCATCGAAAGAAAAAGCTATATGGGACTGGCTAAGATATTTTCAATGTATGCTTTATGCCTTTTGATCTTCCTGGCGGTTTTGGTTCCCCTGGTTGTCTGGATCTATCCCCGATTCAACGCAACATTGCTTAAAGCCCTTTCCTTCACTTACTATTTCCTTCCGCTTTTGGGAATTGCCGTGGCGATGAACATGCTGAAGCTCCGCCGTACGATTCCCATTGTCTGCGCGGTGTTTTTAATCGTGGCGATCATTCTGGAATATTTTCATGTCTGAGATTGGAATTGCTTCGCTCATGACCATTGATTCGATGAAGGAGTCCGATCTGCCGGCCATTCTGGCCATCGAGCAGGTATCTTTTCCCACGCCCTGGACGCCGGGTATGTTTCAACGGGAGTTGGAAAGCGCTCACGCACGATGTCTTTGTGCGCGACTCAACCTACATGATAAAAACATTGTTGCCGCGTACATTGTTTTCTGGCTGATTGCCGGTGAAGCTCAACTGCACAATCTTGCCGTCGATCAGGAATACAAAAGGCGGGGGCTGGCTTTGAGACTCATGGAAACGATGAAAGAAACCGCCGCAAAGAATGAAGTCACGGCTCAGACGCTGGAAGTCAGGCCATCCAATATCGCCGCAATAAAGCTTTACGAGAAATGCGGTTTTGTAGTAAAGGGAATCAGACCGAGATACTACACGGATACCCATGAAGATGCTTTGATCATGTGGGCGGATGTCCATCAGGAAAAATAAAAAAATGGCCGGAAACATTTATATCGGAGAAGTTCTGGAGAACGAAGAGATTCAGAAAGATTGTTTTCTGATGAAGATACGTGTGGCTCCTTCATTCTCGAACCCTCAACCGGGGCAATTCGTGATGATGCGCATTGCCGGACTGATGGATCCTTTCCTTTCGCGCCCCATCAGTATTTATTCTTTTTCCCGTAATGAATATGACTGCACCCTTTCGTTTTTGTATCGGGTGGTGGGCAAGGGAACGCAGATTCTCGCCGGGCTGATTGAGGATTCACAGGTGGAAATCAATGGGCCGCTGGGAAACGGTTTTGCACTCGATCCGGTCAAGAAGAATATTGTTTTTATCTCCGGAGGAATCGGCATTGCACCATTGTCCTTGTTAATCGAAACTCTAACGCGGGAAACGGATTGTTCTTTGCCCTCTCTGATTATGTATCCCGGTTTCCAGAGCGTTTCAGCAGTTGTCGGTCTGGAGAAAATGAACAAAATTTGTCATGAAATTCATGTTTGCACCGACGACGGGACACTCGGAAAAAAAGGTTTTGTCACACAGATTTTTCAAAAGGATATCATGAAATTCAAGCCGGAGGAGACATCCGTTTTTGCCTGCGGTCCCCGCGGTATGCTGAAAGCTCTGGCCAAAGTATTGGGAAAAGACGGATACCGTTGTCAGGTATCGCTGGAAGAGCGCATGGCCTGTGGTACGGGCGCCTGCATGGGTTGTGTGGTCGCTGTGCAGGATAAAAAAGGCGCGCCTGTTTACAAACGGGTGTGCGCTGACGGGCCTATATTTCATTTGAAGGATATAATCTGGGATTAATCTGATGACGAAGGCAAAAGCAGCAACAGCCCCGAAAATGGCCGTGAATCTGGGACGTTTAAGACTGAACAATCCGGTGATGACCGCTTCGGGCACATTCGGTTACGGAGAAGAATATTCCGGTTACATTGATTTGGACAACCTGGGTGCTATTGTTGTCAAAGGTCTATCTCTCCAGCCCCGTTCCGGAAATCCACCGCCGCGCATTATGGAAACGACCGGCGGCATGCTCAACGCCGTCGGATTGCAGAACATTGGTGTCGAAGCATTTATCGAAGATAAACTTCCCTTTCTGCGCAAATACGACACGAAAGTCATTGCCAATATCTACGGTGAGACGTACGATGAATATAAAAATGTTGCCAAAAAACTCAGTGCGGCAAAAGGTGTGCACGCGCTGGAAGTCAATATTTCCTGTCCGAATGTTAAAAACGGCGGGTTGAGTTTCGGTGCTGATCCGAAAATCGCTGCAAAAGTGACAAGCATCGTCAAAAATGAAACATCCCTGCCCGTCATTGTTAAACTAACCCCTAATGTCACGGATATCACATCTATCGCTGTGGCCGTGGAGGAAGCCGGTGCGGACATCATATCTTTAATCAACACGTTAACGGGTATGTCGGTTGATTTGAAGACGAGACGACCTCACCTGAAAAACATTACCGGCGGCTTGTCCGGACCGGCGATAAAACCCGTGGCACTCAGAATGGTCTGGCAGGTTGTTCAAAAAGTTTCCATCCCGGTGATCGGCATCGGCGGCATCATGACGGCCGAAGACGCTCTGGAATTTCTGGTTGTCGGCGCGAAATCGGTGCAAATCGGCACAGCCAATTTTATCAATCCCCGCGCCACCACCGAGATTGTCGAAGGCATCAAAGATTATCTGACCGATCATAAAATAAAAGACGTCAATGATATGATCGGCACTTTCCAACACTAAACCAAACGTAGTTCGGGTCTTTAGACCCGATAAACACACGAACCTGAAGGTTCGGACTACAGGTTAGTACTCGGTCATGAAAATGTAGTTTGGGTCTCGTGTGACCTTCGGGTCTTTAGACCCGTAAAAAGCGAACCTAAAGGTTCGAACTACGAGTTAGAAATACAGGTATAGATTATCAGTCATTAATAAAGCATGATAAAATACAAACCCAAACCACATCTCAAAGATTTTGACTACTGCGGTCCCTATCGTTATTTCATTACTATTTGTGCAAACAATAAGAAAAATGTATTTGCGAACAATGATCATCTTGTAAACAAGTTGATTGGATTCCTCGAACAGGCAGGTGAAAAACTATTTTTCACCATTTGGGTTTATTGCTTCATGCCGGATCATTTGCATATTCTTGTGGAAGGCAGAAATGTGCATTCGGATTTAAAGAAGTTCGTTAAGGATTTTAAGCAGAGAACAGGTTACTGGTATAAGCATAAAGGATCAAGCGCAGAAAATAAATTATGGCAGTCCGGATATTATGAACATGTATTGAGGAAAGAAGAAGATACGAATGAAATCCTTCGATATATCCTGAATAACCCTGTTCGAAAGGGATTAGTAATGAACCATCTCGATTATAATTATTCGGGATCATTGGTGATGGATGTCAAGGAAATCTTGTTTTGATATGCGGGTTAAATAACCTGAAGGTCTCGCGAGACCCGGACTACGCGAAAGAATGTAGTCACGGTGTGCGATATGTAGCAAACTATGTAATGCGAACCTTAAGGTTCGCTTAAAAAGATTAACAACATGAGAAAAAACTGTGAAGAAATCATCAGCGGTGTTTATCTGATTGGCGGACCGGGAATCACATCGGCCGATGACGCGGCAATTTATCTGATCGATTTTTCCGGAGAACTGGTTCTGATTGACGCGGGAGCCGGCAGAAGTTCTTCGCAGATTATCCGCAACGTTGAAATGCTGGGCTTTAACCCCGCCAGTATTTCCAGTTTAATATTGACCCATTGCCACATCGATCACATCGGTTCGGCGCCTTTCTTTAAAAAACAATACGGAACAAAATTGATGATTCACGAACTGGATGCCGGAGCCATAGAAAAAGGTGATTCCCGTAAAACGGCTGCGAGCTGGTACGGCACGACTTTCCCTCCGACAACGGTTGACGTGAAACTCAAGGGCGAAAAAGAAACATTAAAATTTGGTGATGAAGCATTGCACTGTTTGCACACGCCCGGCCATACGCCCGGTTCCATTTCTCTTTATCTGGACAGGGCAGGAAAGAGGGTGCTTTTTGGTCAGGACATCCACGGGCCTTTTCACAAAGACTTTGACTCCGATATCGGAGAGTGGAAAAAATCCATGCAGAAATTACTGGCTCTGGATGCCGATATCCTCTGCGAAGGTCATTTCGGAATTTATCAGCCCAAGGAGCGCGTTCGCTCTTATATTGAGCGGTATCTGGAAGAATACGAATAATAAAAATGTTATTATTACTTTTCTCTGTCATACCAGCGAAGGCTGGTATCCAGTATTTTGATAAAATAACAAAAACTTCAAAACATTTTAAGCTGGTTCAATTTTGCAGATTGAACCAGCTCGTAGAAAGTTTCAGTTTAAGCTGCAAGCTTTAACCAGCCACGAAACACTGGATGCCGGATCAAGTCCGGCATGACAAAGGAAGTTTATTTTATTTCACCGCCAGCCGAAATCAATGTTCATGTCAGCGGGGGGCCAGTTCAACATTGTTATGGATGGTCTTCTCGCTAACCACCTTTATTACTACATTTCACGCCGTACCTGACTGGATGCTTCTTTCTTCAATCGTTATTTTCTATGTAAAAATGGTATAGACAAAAGGTAGACATTATGCTAGCATTCAACCATGAAATTTGACTGGAGTCCGAAAAAGAATGGGTGGCTGAAAGAAAATAGGGATATTTCTTTTGATGAAATAACTTGTCTGATTGATGAAGGGCATCTTATCAGCATCTTAAAACATCCACGTAAGGAAAAACAAAAAGTATTTATAGTTGAGCGAGATGGTTATGCTTATAATATTCCTTTTGTTGAAGAAGACGACGGGACATGCTTTTTAAAAACAATATATCCGAGTCGTGCATCGACTAAAAAGTATCTTAAGGGGTAATTATGAAAAAAATAATGTTGAATAAAGAAGAACGGCAATTAGAAAAAGAAGTCGAAAGCGGGGAATGGAAAGTTGTTCCCAACCTTGCAGAAGAAATTAAAAAGTATCAAAAATACGCCAGCAATACATTGAGCAAAAATAAAAAAATTAACATCCGAATAACTGATTGGGATTATGAGAAAATTAAAATAAAAGCGGTCGTTGAAGGACTACCTTATCAGACGCTTATTTCCAGTATAATCCATAAATATTTGACCGGTCAGTTAAAATATTATTAGCGTGGTTTCAGTTTAAGCTGCAAGCTTTAACCAGTCGCGAAACGCTGGATGCCGGATCAAGTCCGGTATGACAAAGAAGTATTTTTTATTTTACCGCCAGCCGAAATCAATATTCAAATCATTGGGGGCTTCCAGTTCAATTTTGTTATGAATCGTTTTCATCTGTTTGGCGGGAACATCCAGAAGCCAGACAAATTTGGCGTGATCTTTTTCCGCCGGTTCCGGATTCTGCTGAAAGTTCAACTTGATCCTCTTGTCACGCGCCTGCGGCACCGGTTCTTCAATGCGGAGCTTAATATCGGAACCCCCGTTGTTCTTCGCTTCAATCAACCACTGCCAGCTTCGTGTCTGTTTATCCTGAAAAACGGTTTTTTCATCAGCCTGATCCGCGATGGTTGCGGAGGTGACGGTGATGAGCGGACTGGTTCCGAAAAAAAGTGTTCCCTCGGAACCGGCAAAGGAAAATTCGCGTTTACCCAGTATGGCCCCTTCGATAACAAACATCGCCTGACCGGCAGGTATTTCAGCCGGTTGATTCAGTTTCACCGACGCGCGGACAAAAGCCTGTGAGTTGAGAGCGGGACGGGCGAGGAAAAGAAACTCAGCAGGCCACGATTCATCTTTTATTTTCAGAAGCTGTTTGCTGCCGGCAGCGATATTTCTCTGGCCCAGGGACCAGACAGAAAAAGTTGTGTTTCTTGTTTCCACGGATTCAGCACCCAACCCTTCATCTTCCGCGACAGCCGCTTCGCTCATCAAAGGGGCAGCCCCGGCGGCTTTACGGGAAGCTTTTTTGTATAACCTGCGGGGCTTGATAATCCATTCCGGCATCTCTCGCGGTTCGACATTTAATGCCGGTTGGAGCGTGGCGAGATTCAACTGTGCCTGTTTCCAGTCTGAACCGGAAGACTGCCAGACTTCCGCTTCCCACGTAAATAAAACTTTGTTGTTTCCGGGCAACGCTTCCAGACGATAAAGGGGACGCCAGCCGCAACCGGCCAGCAGGTAGGTATAGGATAAAGAAACTTCTTTTTGAGCGGTGGCGGGCATATGCAGCGTTATTTCCCACGCGGTTTCTTTTTTACCGGATGCTTGCACCAGTTCTTCCTGAATTTTCTTGATGTTCTTTTCTATTTTTTCCAGTTGCGCTTCTGCGGCAAATTTATCCTGATTTGCTTTCTGGATATTTCTGCCGATGGCGTCGGCCAGTTTATACGAATCGGCAATCGTTTTGGTTTTGGTTTTTGTCTGCGACTGCCAGAATTGAATCTGAGCATCGAGCGCCTGCAGTTTCGCTTTGGTTTCTTTCTTTTCACCTTCAGCAGCGGTTAATTTTTTCTGCAGCTCGGCGATTCTGGCTGTATGCTGCACCGGGATGGATTTGATCTGAATATCATTAATTTTTGCAGGGCTTCCCGCTTCGGTTAAAAAAGCGAGCGATTCCGGGTCGGATTGCGGAGGCAGGTTTAAAATTGCCGCGCACTTTGCTTTGTCACAAGAAGGATTGATTTTTACGATTTCCGTTATTTTTGCAGAATCGGGATAGAGCGTGACTTCCCTGATTGTTGCCAGAGAAACGACAGGCAATAAAAGAATTGCAATAAGTATCACGTTCAGGCGAATAAAATAATGAGGGGCTTTCATGGTCACATCTCCTTGTGGACATCGTTATGTCGGCATATGGCCGGTATCTATAAAAAACACTGGATGCCGGATCGAGTCCGGCATGACAAATACGCAGTTACTTTCGCAGACTTTCTTTCACCCTGACGGCAATTTCCCGGACTTTTCGCATGACCTCTTCTTCGTCAATCGTCAGCAGGCGGCGGTTTTCCATAACCACTTTGCCGTTGATGAACACCGTATCAACATCAGCGCCGCTTGCCGCGTAAACCAGATGTGAATACTCGCTGTAAAGCGGCGTCAAATGCGGCTTGTTCAGGCCGATAATAATGATGTCGGCTTTCTTGCCTGCTTCCAGTGAACCGATTTTCTTTTCCATGCCCAGAACTTTCGCGCCTTCAATCGTCGCCATACGCACAACGGTTTTTGCGTCCATGACCGTCGGATCAAGACGGGCGACTTTGTGAAGCCTCGCGGCTGTCCCCATTTCCTTGATGATGTCCAGATTGTTATTGCTGGCGCAGCCGTCGGTTCCCAGGCCCACGGTAATTCCGGCCTTGAGCATCTCCGGCACCGGAGCAACACCGCTGGCGAGCTTCATATTGCTGGCCGGATTATGGGAAACTTTACAGCCGTGATCAGCAAACAACTTAATGTCTGCTTCGGAAAAATAAACACAGTGAAACGCGATCAGATTTTCATCCAGATATCCGATGTCTTTGAGAAAGGGGACAGCGCCTTCCCCGAATTTTTCTTCAAGCTGTTTTTTCTCAGCGGCGTTTTCCAGCAGATGCACTCCAATGGGCAGATGATAATCTTCGGCCATTTTTTTCACCCCGTTCAGCAAAGGCCGGGAGCAGGTATAAAGCGCGTGCGGTTCGATCATGATATTGACGAGTGGATCGTCCTGCCATTTTTCTGCCAGCATTCTGGTATAGGCAAGCCCTTCTTCGGGCGTCTTGAAATTAGGAGACGGGAAATCGAAAAGCACTTCTCCGATCAGACAGCGAATGCCGGCTGCTTTGGCCGCGCGGGCGGTTTCGTCTTCAAAAATATACATATCACAAAAAGTTGTTGTGCCGGATTTAATCATTTCCGCAGCGCCGAGCAGAGAGCCCCAATAGGCTAGTTCAGGATTTACATTTTTTGCTTCGGCGGGAAAGATGTAATGATTGAGCCAGTCCATCAATGCCAGATCATCCGCGATGCCCCGAAAACAGGTCATCGCCGCGTGCGTGTGACAGTTCACCAAACCGGGCATCATCAGCGAATTTCCCGTGGCGATGGTTTTTGCGGCGTGATATTGACTGGTTATCTTTTCGGCCGGGCCGACAGCAACTATCTCATCGGCCTTAACCGCAACGGCGGCCTGTTCCAGAACGGTGTTTTGAGCATCCAGTAGTAGCGCTTTTTCACTGGTGATAATGAGATCAACTTCCTGCATATTCAGCATCCTTTTTTAAGAGAATAATGCTTACCATACAAGCCTTCAAATCTTCAAGAACCAAAAGTTTGTAAAAATATTCGCCAAGCGGTAATCGCTTGACACTACCTTACAAAAATAATATAAACCGTCTCGCTTTAAGTATTTTCATGCTTGTGCCTGGGTGGCGGAACTGGTAGACGCAAGGGACTTAAAATCCCTCGATCCCTGTGATTGTGCGAGTTCAATTCTCGCCCCAGGCACCACTAAAATCAAGGGTTCTCGACTTTTAGCGTCGAGACCCTTTTTTTATTTTTAAGATGATTGTGCTAAAATTGTGATAAATGTGTATTGATACCATCCATAACCTGAATTGCTGACCTTAAACTTTCCGGATGGTGATGAGCATATCGTTGAACCATTGATACTGTTTTCCATCTGCCGAGTTTTTGTACAGTGTAAAGATCAACACCGTTTTGCACTAGTCTTGTTGCAAAGGTATGCCTCAGATCATGAAATCTGAAGTTGGTGATGCCAGATCTTTTTAACGCTGCGTAGAAAGCTTTCAACAGTAATCTGTTCCCTTTGCGATCAGAATTCGTATTGGGGAAAACATAACTGTCCAAATCAAGATCTTCACGGTATTTACTTCTTAACAATCTCATTACCGTTTCATTCAGAGGCAGGGTATCCACACAATGATTTTTCTGTTCCGAGATGGTCAGACTTTCTCTAGTCATGTCAATCTGCTTCCATTTCAAATCCAAAATTTCACTCTGACGCAGGCCTGTGTTAATCGCAAAAATGATAATTTCCTGAAGCCACTTTGGAGACGCTATAAGAAGTTTTTTTTCTTCATTCAGACTCAACCAGCGTTCAATAATATTGGAAACCTTTTCTTTCCTGACTTTAACAACGGGATTTTCATTTATCAACTCCCACTCGCGAATAGCGAGATTAAAAGCGTGATTAATTGTGGCAAGTTCGTAGTTGATGGTCCGTGCTGAAACGCCATCCTCTCTCCTTT
>CAYZLL010000066.1:0-14073 GCA_964479225.1 uncultured Smithella sp. | reverse complement strand
ATATCTCCTTTAATTGAACTTTTGCATCAGCCATGATAATTTATTCCTCCCTAAATTTTTTATGATTTTAAACGTTTAATTAACGCCTTGATACTAAAATAAAAAATTCTATAAATACTTGATACTACCGATTTTTTTTGAACAAAGGTCACAACTTGACTGAAAGTCAGAACCGCGTCGAATTTTTCCTATCCTAAGATTTATGTGATGTCAAGAAATATTTAGAATCTTTTGCACCTGTCGTTTGGCTGATGTTCACCTTTAAAAGCAGGCGATGCCGCCTTTATTTTCCCGGAAAAATCCGGGACGAATTACATCCGCGAAATCAAACAATATTCTTGACAAAATAATTTAAGGTATGTTAGTTTCAACACGGTATATTATTACCCGCGATTGCATTTTCTTAAGCAATCGACCAATATGCCGGCGGCAAGGGAGCTTTTGGAAAATACCCGTTTCTAAAAGCGCCATCTATTTACTCTATATAAAAAATAGGAGGAAAAAATGAAGAGATTTTGGTTAGTTTTGTTGTCACTGGGGCTGGTCATGGCCTTCAGTGTTTCAGCTTTAGCAGTAGATGTGAAGTTCAGCGGTGAATATTACGCACAGGGAATGTATCTGGATAAAACAGACGTGTTGGATGCCTCTGACGGCAACGACCCCAGCACGGCTTTCTTTTTCCAGAGATTCCGCCTGGGAACTGATTTCATCGTATCCGATTGTTTGAAACTGGTCACCCGCGTGGACATCATGGAAAGAACATGGGAACCGGATTCAGCTGCGAATTACGGCGCTGATGCAGGTGGTGCTGACGCAAGAAATGTTGACTGGGATATAGCTTACATTGATTATACATCTCCCATTGGTAAATTTGTGGTTGGTTACATGGAAGATTATGTATGGGGAACCATCTGGGGCAACAGAGCCACAGGACCCACAACCGGCCAGATTAAATACATCGTTCCGATCCCCAATACACCTGTAATGATGGTATTTGCTTATGCGAAGGAAGAAGAAAACAGCCTGAGCATTCAGGGTGGTATGCAGGCTGAAGACAGAGATTTCGATTCCTACCGCGTAGGCCCGATTTTCAATTTCAAGAGTGACGCGGCAACCGGTGAAGCCGGTGTTCTGTTCGTTTACAATAATGTCAATCAGTACAGAGGATTACCGCTTTCCGCAACAACAGCACCTTTCAAGCAGGATATGTATGTCATTCAGCCTTATTTCAAAGCCAAGTTCGGCCCCGTCGCCATGCAGGGTGAAGTAAACTACGCTTTTGGTGACAGAGATTTCGAAACCGATTTGGTTAAAGATAAGGATATCAATTCTCTGACCGCTTGGTTGGATGCCGATGCCAATTTCGGTATGTTCAGTGTTGGTGGATCTGTTGCTTATGTTCAGGGTCAGGATCCTAAAGAAGCAGACGAGATTAATAATGCTTTGACCGGTGGACGCGATTGGAATCCCTGTCTGATCATGTACAACAACAATATGTTCTATACCTGGATTGGTCCGATGGCTGGCGGTAATAATGAAAATGTCAACGGCGAAATAACCAATGCGATCTTCGCTCAGGTTCGCGGTAGCGTAACTCCCATGCCGAATTTGACGGCCGGAATGTCCCTCTCCATGGCACAGGCTGATGAAGATTTTGGCGGCGACACCGATAAGGGCTTCGAAGTTGATTTAACCGGTACCTACAAAATCACCAACAACCTGTCCTATATGCTGGGCGTTGGTTACCTCTTCACCGGTGATTTCTATAAAGGTCCCACGGGAGACCATGATATTGAAGACGATTACGTCGTACTCAACAAACTCACTCTGAGCTTCTAAGAGAGTGACTTACCCGGCGCACATAAAGGTCACATGATGTGCCGGCTGATTGAAACTTAATACTGAACCCCGGGAGGACGGGTAACCTCCCGGGGTTTTTAGTGAAACCCAAGTTCTAGAAGCGAAGCGCACTGGAACTTGATGGTTGAACAATCCCGCAACTGCGGGATTGTGACGCTTACCAATAAATGTTGTTAGTCGAATTATCCTAGGAGCGAAGCGACGTAGGATTTTAATATTTCCCGGTCAGGATCCTTAAATCGGTAGCGGCTATTCTATGGTTCAGCTGTGCCGCGTAAAAGTCCGACTCGGCTTTAGCCATGGCGGCCCTGGCGGTAAGCACGTCCGCTTCCAGGTTCAATCCCGCCTGGTTCCGGTCGGTTTGAATCTGCAAATCCTCCATCCGAAAATCCAAGGCCTTTTTAGCCACACGGATCAACTCCATCGTCTGGTTGAGCTTGCGATGAGCTTTTTCAATGTCCGCATGGAGCTGTTCTTGTGCATTGGCCAGATTTTCTTCAGCCTGTTTTTTCAAAGCCAACCGCTGCTTGAGAACATAGGTATTGGAAAAAACGTCCTGAAGGTTCCATTTCATCAACACGCCGATAAATGAATTATTTTCCGGATAAAGCGTCATGCCATCCTGATAGGTATAGCCGCCAATGGCTCCCACATCCGGCAGATAGCTGTACCGGCTTGCCCTAACCGCATACTCCGCCTTCGTTTTATACAAACCGGCCATTTTCAGGTCGTTGTTGTTCTTTTGCGCGGCACTGATGATTGCGTCCAGTTTTTCATCATGGACCGACACCTCCTCAAAGGAAACCGGGTCGAGAATCAATACCGTTGTCCGGGGCAGCCCCGTCAGGCGTTTCAGGTCAGTGGTATAATCATCCATCTGAATATTGATTTTGAGAAGATTCTGCTCTTCATCAGCTACGCTGGCGCGCAAACCAGTTGCGCTGGAACGGTTTGTTTTGCCGGCGAGAACGGCGCTTTCCACATCGTAAAGTTTTCTTTGAGCCAGCAACAATTTAATTTCAGCTTCCTCTTGCTGCTTCTGTAAAATGAGCAGCCCCATGTACAGTTTTTCAGCGTTTTGTTGAATCTGCAGGATCGCTTTCGCCTGTTCTATCCGGGCAATCGCCAGTTCCGTTTTAGCAACATCAACGCCCGCGCTGATTTTCGGAAGCTGTGAAATCGGCTGATACAAGATGGCGCCGGCACCCCACATTTCACGAGCCCCCAACTCGAAATTTTTATCCGCGGCCGGCATGGGAATATTCATAGTGCCCAGGGGCAGTTCGCCGAAAGCACCGCGTGAAACACTGAGAACCGGCGTATTATCGTTGTATTGATAAGCGCCACCCAGGATCACGGAGGGAAAAAATTTCACCCGGTCTTCATTCACCTTCTGATGTTTTTCATCTACCTGTAACCTTTTAACGTTGAGCAAACGGTTGTTTTGAACCGCAAGATCGATGACCTTTTCCAGATTAATCCTTTCCGGATTATTTTCTTCCGGATTCTGTCCGGCGTTGACGTGCAGCGGCAATAAAAACAGGACCATGAGAATCAACATCGCGACGTTGCTTTGCTTGATGGACGTCCCAGCTTTACCGGTGTCTGCGTCAAACGTATATTGTTTATCAGAAGGTTTCACAAACTGCGCGTAAAGAACCGGCACCAGCAGCAGGGAGATGACCATGCCGAACATCAACCCCACGGCAATAACACTCGCCAGCGGGCTCCACATCGGCGAGCCGGAGAGAATCATAGGCAGAACACCGATGGCGGCCGCGCTGGCCGTCAGAAAAATGGGCCGCAATCTTCTTTTGCCGGCTTCCAGAGCGGCCGTGTGAATGGATATGCCTTTGCGCACCAGTTCGTTGGCGTGGTCGATCAGGATAATTGCGTTTCTCACCACCAGGCCGGCTAAACTCATCAGCCCCACGAAAGCTGTAAACCCGAAAGAATTGCGGGTCACGAGCAATCCCAGCAAGGCTCCGAAAATGCTCAACGGAATGGTCAGCATGACAATCGATGATTCCTTAAGATTGCGGAACTGGAACAGGAGCACGAGAAAAATCAGTAGCAGGCTGATGCCCAGCGCCAGACGCATTTCGGTAAATGTTTCCTGCCGGTTTTCATATTCTCCGCCATATTCGATTTTGTAGCCTGCGGGCAGGGTCAGCCCGTCAATTTCCGGCCTGATTTTTTTCAGCAGCCCGGACGCCAGAACGCCCCCGGCAGGTTCGCATAGAACCGTCAGCGTGCGCAGGCCGTTGCGGTGCATAATCCGTCCGGTATGCCACTGAGGTTGTAGGGTGGCGATCTGACGAAGCGGCACAGCAGCGCCGGTTACCGGTGAAGTCAGATACATATTTTGCAGGTCGTCAAAATTACGCCGGTTTTGTTCATCCAGACGAAGCAGAATTTCCACCGGTTTATTGCCTTCATACAAGGTGGATACCGGAACACCGGTGAATCCGGCATAGACAGAGCGGGCAATGGCCGTCGTGGTGAAGCCCAAGCGTTCGGCGCTGTCCTTAAGCCCGATGGCGACACCGTAATAATCCTCTTTAAAATCGGTACGGACAAAAGCTGTCATCCCGGTCTTTTGAACAATACTCATAATCCGGTTGGCCGTTTCTTTCAGCGTGGTCAGTTCATCGCCGACAATTCTGATTTCCACGGGGGTCACGTAAGATTTCCCCTGCTGGAGAAGCCTGGCCTGGATATTTCCTTCCGGCACCTCCTTGTCGGCTTTGGTGTTCAACTCCAACCGCAACTGCCGCGTTTCCTCATCGGTCTTTGTATTAATCAGAATTTGCGCGAAATTTTCCACCGGCGGTTCGGGGGTGAAATTATAATAAAAGCGGGGCGCACTGGCGCCGATAAATGTGGCGTACGAGACAACCCGCCGGTCATTTTTAATCAGGTTTTGAATTTTTAAAATGGCCTGTTCGGTTTTCTCCAGTTTTGTGCCGGTCGGCATCCACAGATCCACCACAAACTGACTGCGTTCGGCAGCCGGGAAAAATTTCTGAGGCACAACCTGATATAAAAGAGCCGCGAGAACCAGGCTCGACAGACAGCCGACAACCGTTAATGCGGGATGCGCCATACACCAAGTGATTGTTTTGTTGTATCCGCTTTGCATAAAGTCCAGCATGGAGAACTTCTTCTTGTTTTGCGGGGCTTCCGCGGAAGACTCGCGAATGCCTTTTTTGATAAAGGTCATGCACAAAATCGGTGTGAACAGCATGGCCACGAGGAATGAAGATAAAAGCGCGATGGTGACGGTCAAAGGCAGCGCAATGATGAATTCGCGGACCATGCCGGTTAAAATCACCAGCGGCAGAAAAGCCGCGATAATGGCCAGAGTTGCCGTCAGAATCGGTATTACCAGCTCGGTGGCGCTGAGCCAGGCGGCGGTCTGCCTTTCCATGCCCTTGTCCAGAAGCTCCACATAATTATCGGCAACAACGATGGCGTCATCCACCACCATGCCCAGAACGATGATCAGCGAAGCCAGGGACACCTGATGCAGTTCAATGCCGATGGCATGCATGACCGCGAACGTCACGGCAATCGTCATGGGGATCGCCGCGGCGGCGACAGCGGCGACACGAAACGGCAGCAGGAGTACAATGATCACCAGCACGGCGATAATGGCCATCAGGAACTCGCGCAGGAATTGGCTGACATTTTTATCGACGATCTTAGGCTGATTGACAATCGTAGTCAGTTTGACACCGGAAGGAAGCCTTTGGGCCGTCTGAGCCAGTTTTTTGTCCACCTCTTTACCGAACTCAACGATGTTGTTGCCTTCATGCATCTGCACAGTCAGCAGCATGGTGTTGCGTCCGTTCACCATCGCCCTGCTGGTCGGCTCCTGGTAACGTCGTTCAATGCGGGCCACATCTTTCAGACGAACCACCTGCCCTGTCCTGGCGGCGCCGATAATCTGATCGGCAATGTCGTCCGCGGTCCTGTAATATCCCTGACTGTGCAGAACAACTTTCGTATCGGCGGTTTTAACATCTCCTGTAGGACCGATGTCATTTTGCGACTGCAGAACCTGCATGACTTTCGCAAAAGAAATGCCATACTGGTTTAAACGGGCGCTGTCGGACGTGATGACGATCTGTTCTTTTTGCTCGCCGATGCGTTTGATTTTCGAAACCGCCTTGATGGTTTTGAGATTGTCCTCCAGTTGCTCTATGTAGTCTCTCAAGCGGGCATAATCGGGCCGGTCCATCTCCACGGCAATCAGCAGCGCTTCCGTGTCGCCAAATTCATAATTGACAAACGGACCCTGCACGCCCGGCGGCAGAGTGACCGCTTTCAACACGAGCAGTTGATGATTGAGCTTGCTCCAGAACGTATCGAGATTTTCGACATTGTCATTGACCCAGACATTGATAATCACAACGCCGTCCCGCGTCACGGAAATCGTTTTTTCTTTTTTGACTTCTTCGTACTGAAACAGATATTGCTCCAGTTTTTTGGTTACCTGTTCCTCCACCTGTAATGAATTGGCGCCGGGATAATAGGCAATGACCTGACCGATGCGGACATGGATTTTGGCGTCTTCACGCCGTGGCATGGAAATCAGCGAATGTACGCCGACAATAAAAGCCAGAACCAGGATAGAGACGGTTACCTGCGGATATTTCAGAGATTTTTTGACAAAATTCATAGGCGTTATCTAAAGATGATGGGTGACCCGTCGTTTAATTTATGCTGACCGCCGACAACAATCCTTTCATCGGGGCTGATGCCGGAAGTGATTTCAATGTCGTTCCCTGTCATTGGCCCCAGGGACACCTTCCGTTTGAAAGCCTGCATTTTTTTCTCATCGACGACAAAAACAAAGGCCGAGTTGTCCAGATCGCGCAACACGGCTTCCGCGGGAAGAGCGATGATTTCGGTTTGCTGCCCGGAAGCTATTTTGACTTCCGCCGTCATGCCCGGCCGAATTTTTAAATCGGGATTTTTCAGTTCGATTTTGACATTAAAAGCCCGCGTTGACGGCTCAGAAACCGCACCCACTTCAATGATTCTGCCGGTCAGTGTGGAATCAATCGCTGAAACATACACACGCGCCTCGCCGCCGATTTTCACCTGCTGTAAATCAGCTTCCGGAATGGAGGCAATCACCTTGACGCGGCTGATATCCGAGAGAACAAAAAGCGGCATGCCGGTGCCGACAATTTCACCCGTTTCCGCTCCTTTTTTCAACAGCACACCCTGAAAGGGTGCATATAATCGGGTATCGAGCAGATTTTTATTTTGAAGCTGCTGTTGCGCTCTGGCTCCTTTCAGGGCGTTGGATATTTTACTGAAATCGCCATCCGATAAACTCTTTCTGGCGTGCATGACGCTCAACCGGTTGAATTCATCCTGAACCTGCGCCAGATTGGCGTCGGCCATTTCTTTGGCGATCCGGTAATTTTCCGGATCGAGGCTGGCCAGCAGTTTTCCGGCGCCGAGGGTCGCCCCCTCCTCACCGGCGATATAATTTATTTTCCCCGCGACGAGGAAACCCAGACGCGCTGTTTTGTTGCCTTCAATATTGCCGCTGGCCGATATTTCCCGGTTGACGGATGCTTTCGCAACCTTTTGCGCAATGACGGAAACCGGAGGGGGGGCATTTTTATCGGCGGTTTCTTTTCCCTGGCAACCGTTCATGAGCACGACGGCCAGCAGGAGCAACAGGAGCAAGCAATTTCTTTTCATGTTCGTACCTTTCGCTACTTCATTCGGTCTTGTTTCTTCATCGTTATTTTTGTTCATGATCCTAGCTTATAATGATTGCTTATGCAACCGCCGCCAATTTGATTATTTTTTAATGAATTGTCAAACACTTTTAAAGGTAGCTTTGCTGCAATGACCTGATCATCCCTATGCAAACCGCTTTTGACTAACCGCCATGAGATGTGCTAAACATTCACAGCGGAGGTATCCCGCAAAAAAGGAGCTATGGGTTATCAATAAAATTTCTGGAAATACTACAGGGTTGAAAGCGGCGCAAATCAAGCAGATCGAGCGTCTGGGGCATAAGGGCATTCCTCCGGAAAGCATCATCACCAACGATCTGGCGCGACAGTTATCATTTATTTCCCGTGAGATAAACCGGCAAATCGGTTTACTCATCAGTCGCAGGGGAGAAATCAGTTGCGTCATCGTCGGCGATCATAACAGCATTTTGATTCCCTCGCTGGACGGTTTCCGTTCCTCTTCCATGCGTTTCAAGGGACTGCGCCTGATTCACACGCATCTGGGCGGCGAGAATCTTTCTGATGAAGATCTGACCGACTTGTCGCATCTGCGCCTTGATCTCATCGGCGCGCTGGACGTGCTGGAGGATGGTTCTCCCGGCGTCCTGCACTGGGCGCATCTTGTCCCGGAAAATCCCGCGGGCGACTACTGGCTTTTTATGAAGCCGGAAGAACCGCACCAGTTGAAAATCAATTTCCTTGCCTTCATTCAATCGCTGGAGGATGAATTCACCCGAAAACAAAAAGCGCGCAAAATAGACGCCAAGGATAAAGCTATCCTGCTGCGCGTGGAAACCAATCCCATGGCCGACGCGGCGGCATCTCTGGAAGAACTTGCACAACTGGCTCACACCTGCGGCGTGGAGGTTTTCGATTCCCTGGTGCAGTACCGGCCGCAACCCGACCCCAAATACATGGTGGGGCGCGGTAAATTATCGGCCATCGACCTGCGCGCTTCGCAAATCGGCGCAAACATGCTGATCTTTGATCATGAACTGACACCGGCGCAGGCACGGTCCATCAGCGATTTTACCGGCCTGAAAATCATCGACCGTACGCAGGTCATTCTGGATATTTTCGCCCGCCGCGCCCACAGCCGCGAAGGCAAGATTCAGGTGGAACTGGCGCAGCTCAAGTACCGCCTGCCGCGACTGACGCACGCGGATACATCGCTTTCCCGTCTGGCCGGAGGAATCGGCGGAACAGGCCCGGGCGAAACAAAACTCGAGATTGACCGCCGCCGCGTCCGCGAACGCATTCACCGGCTGGAAAAAGATATTAAAACCATCACCAAATCCCGCCGACAGCGGTATGGCCGGAGGGAAAGAACGGGGCTGCCCATTATTTCCATCGTCGGTTATACCAACGCCGGAAAATCGACGCTGCTCAATACACTGACCAAAAGCTCGGTGCTGGCGGAGGACAAACTCTTTGCCACGCTCGACACGAAAAGCGCCCGCTTGCGTTTCCCTCAGGATACGGAAGTCATCATCACCGATACGGTCGGCTTCATCCGCAATCTTCCCGAAGAACTGTTTACCGCTTTTCGGGCCACCCTGGATGAACTCATTGACGCTGACATTCTGCTGCATATCCTGGACGCCAGCAGCAGTCAGCTCGAAAAGCAGATGGCTGCTGTGGAAAAAATTCTAAAAGAACTGGAAATCCATGATAAACCGACCATCCGGGCGCTGAATAAATGCGACCTCGTCGCGGACAAAGAACTGCTGGAAAATCTGTGTCGGCGTCTGGACGCCGTGGCCGTGTCGGCGCTGGATAAGAAAACGCTTTTCGGATTGATGGAAAAAATAGAATCGATGATTGCCGTCAAACACAACTTTCCATCGTCCTGATTTTGTGCTATGAGAAACACGATTTACCGTCATCCGCATTTGTCGGAACTTTCCGGAAGGAACCAAGTCGTCCTCCGGATGCAGGCGGGGATCCTGATTATAAAAGTTTGTTTGAGTAGGTTGTATGCATGAAATAATCTGGCATGGAAGAGACAGCCAGAGTCTGGTTAAAGCCTCCCTCCTCTTGACGGAATCCATGGATTGCCAAAACGCAACGACCCGCAGACCATCCCAAAACGCAAGGACGTATTCATGAACAAAGATTTTATTGAAATCCGCTGGCACGGTCGGGGCGGCCAGGGCGCGATCACCGCAGCCAAGATTGTCGCGGGCGCCGCGTTTATTTCCGGTTACGCGGGCGTGGTCATGGCGCCGACTTTCGGAACAGAGCGCCGCGGCGCGCCGGTGATGACGTCGCTGAAAATATCCAAAGAAAAAATTTATGATTTAACGCCTATTGAGACCCCGGATGTCGTTGTCGTGCTCGATCACCTGCTTTTGAAAGAGGCGGACGTCACCCACGGCCTGAAGCAGGGAGGAATCATCGTTTTGAATACGCCGATGGCTCACGATACCTACCATTTTAAAAAATACCGGCTGGCTACTGCGGACGTCACGGCCATTTCGGTGGAGGCCGGACTGCCTCACGGCATGGTCAATACCGGAATCATCGGTTCGCTGGAAAAGGCCATGAATCTGCTGGGAATAGAAATACTGATTCAAGGCATTGAAGAGGAATTCCGCACGCGCAAGCCTCAAAACAATTCACGGGCGGCAAAAATCACTTATGAACGGACGATAACGGGAGAATGAAAATGGGCACCAGAAATTACCGACGGAAAACATCCCACAGTGAACACGGCCCCGGCGACGGCGGCCGGACAGGTTCATGGCGCGTAGAAAGACCGGTTCTGGACCAGAATCTCTGCACCCCCTGTAAAAGGGGTAAAGAATCCTGTTTCATTTGCTGGCTTTTCTGCCCGGAAATCGTCATCTCCCGAACCATTCCGCCAACCTTCAATCTGGAATACTGCAAGGGGTGCGGCATTTGCGCTGAAGAATGTCCGACCCGGGCGATCACGATGGTGGATGAAGCCAAATTTTCAGAAGAGGAAAAGGAGTAGTTGCCATGCATATTATCGAAAACGGAAATGTGGCCGCCGCTCTGGGCGTGAAACTCTGCCGCGCCGCTGTTATCGCGGCTTATCCGATCACCCCGCAGACGCCGCTGACGGAAAGACTCTCCGAATATGTTGAAGCAGGCGACATGAAGGCTGAATACATTCCGGTGGAAAGCGAACATTCCGCACTGGCGGTCTGCATCGCGGCTTCATCCGCCGGCGCCAGAACGTTTACCGCCACCAGCGCCAACGGCCTGCTTTATATGCACGAACAGGTTCAGTGGGCTTCCGGCGCGAGGCTGCCCATTGTCATGTGCGTGGTCAACCGCGCGGTCGGAGCACCCTGGAATGTCTGGAACGACCAGCAGGATTCCATCTCCCAGCGCGATACCGGCTGGATACAAATCTACTGTTGCGATCATCAACAGATTATTGACACCGTGATCAAAGCATACTGGCTCGCGGAAAAAATCAGTATCCCGATTATGGTCTGCTATGACGGCTACATCCTGTCTCATACGTATATGCCCTTCGATCTGCCGGATCAGGAAAAGGTGGATGCATTTCTACCACCGTTCCAACCGGAATACGCTTTGAACCCCGATCAACCGGCCAACCTTAACACGGTAACGCTGCCCGATGTCCGGACAGATATTCACGGCGAACTGGCCCACGGTTACATGGAAATACGTTACCTGCTGCAGGAAGACCTGCGGACAACGTTAGCCGCCGCCGCCGAAGCGGAGAAAAGATTCGCCGCAATATTCGGCCGAGGCGGTGATCCGTACATCGAACCTTATCGCTGCGACGACGCGGAGTACGTCGCCGTGGGCATGGGATCGCTCACCTATCAGTTGCGCGTCTGTGTTGATCTTTTAAGAAATGAAGGGATCAAAGTCGGGGTGATGGGCGTTCGTTACTACCGACCCTTCCCTGATGAAGCCATCGCTCATGCCCTGAAAGACAAGAAAGGGATTATCGTCTTCGAAAAAGCGCTCAGTTACGGCTACGAAGGGGCGCTGGCGTCGGATCTCAAATCGGCGCTTTATGAACATCTCGCCCCAACAGGTTCTTTGCCCCCCGTACAGAATTTTATCGCCGGAATCGGCGGTCGCGAAATCAGAACGGAAGACCTGACGAATACGTTCAGAGCGGCCATCCAAAGCCGAATTTCCAAAGAACCGCTCTGGATCGGTCTTAAGCTTTAGTAAGTTTGAACGAACTTATCCCGTTTATCGGGTAGGAGAAACGCATGCAGGTTAAAACAAATATCTTAAATTTGCCGACGCAGGAATTTGTTCATCCGGGCACCAGAGCGTGCACCGGCTGCGGCCTGGCCATTGCTTACCGGGTGGGACTCAAAGCCCTCGGGAAAGACACCATCCTGATTGTGCCGCCGAGTTGTCTGACGGTTCTGCAGGGGCTTTTTCCGGTGGCCTCCACCAAACTGCCCTGTTTAAATGTCACGTTTGCGTCCACAGCGGCCGCGGCCACCGGCATTCTGGCCACGTTAAAGACCCAGGGCAATGACCACACAACGGTCGCCGCCTGGGCAGGCGACGGCGGCACCAGCGATATCGGTTTGCAGGCCTTATCCGGCGCTGCAGAGCGCGGCGATAACTTTATTTATTTTTGTTACGACAATGAAGGATACATGAATACCGGCGTCCAGCGTTCCGGCACCACGCCGATCGGCGCTGTCACGGCCAACACACCTTTCAAAGGCAAACAGCAACAGAAAAAGGATGTGCCGGCCATCATGGCCGCACACCACTTGAGCTATGTGGCCGCCTGTTCGGCAGCTTATCCGCTGGATCTGTACGACAAGATCAAAAACTGCCTGCATCTACCGGGCACCAAATATTTTCACATTCACATTCCCTGCCCGCCGGGCTGGGGTTATGATCCCCGTTACGGCATCAAGATCGGCCGCCTGGCCGTGGAAAGCGGCTACTACGATCTCTACGAAATCATCAACGGCGAGTTCAGATTAACCGCCGCCTCCGAAAAACTCGTGGAAAAAAGGAAACTGACTCCCGTGCGCGAATACTTCCGCGCTCAATCCAGATTCAAGATTCTGACTGATGCGCAAATTACTGAAATACAGACACAAATAGACGAAAAATGGGCGGGGTATTACAGAAAAAATGAATAAAAAAGGTTCATCCGACTAAAGCGTACTTTGATTCATGAATGGCCATAATTTTCAGCTTGAAGAATTCCATATCCCTGAATCCATAGGCCATGCGTTTCATGGTTTTAATCTTATTGTTTGTACCTTCTAACGGTCCCGAAGAGATTCGGTAATCGTAATAAGCCAGGATTCCAGATCGAAAGGCAGCAAGCGTTTTGGCAAATTTCTTCAGCATTTTAATTCCGGAGGCTTCCGCTCTTTTGATCCAATCGGTTAATACACAGTCTGCTTTGGGTTTGTTATGTTGAAACCAGATTTGCCGGAGATCCTCTTTCAGGTAATAGGCACAGGAGAGCGGTTGGTTTAGATGGAGAGCCTCTGTCAGGCGATCTTTCTCTTTCTTTGCGGAATCAAGATTTTCCGGATTTTTCAGCAGAAGCCACCGGGTGCCTTTCAGGACCTTCTTCTGAAGGACATCCTTGGCTTCATGATAAAGGTCCCGTCGTAAGTTGGAAAGCTGATCATTGAAGAGCTTGATGACATGAAAATGATCAAACACAATAGTCGCCTTCGGAAGATTCGCCGAAACAGCACTCGTATAAGCCGGAGACATGTCCATCGCGACGGCTTCAATATTAGCCTTGGCCCGTTTCAATCTTTTCCAGAAGGGAGCCAGTGCGTCAGCACCCTTTCCGTTACCGACAAACACAATGGCGCCGCTGTCCATATCCATGACAACGGTCAAATACTGATGCCCTTTCCGAACCGCAATTTCATCAATGGCAATCGTCTTCAAATGCTTCAAGCCCTGTTTAGCAAATCGTTTCGTCAGATCCCGCTTTTGAATGTCTTTGATGACATCCCAGGATACCGACAGGTGTCTGGCAACATCTTGAATTGTCATATGTTTCGACAGCTCCAAAGCATACCGCTCAAACGCATGGGTGTAAGAAAACCGCGGATCGGCAAAACCAAGCGGAACTTGACGAATGCTGTCGCAGTCCAAACAGCCAACCCGCTGAACTTCCAGCTCCAGAAAGACAATTTTAAATCCAAGACGCATGGCCTTGAACCGTCTCTTCGTTGTTCCCCGCAAAACAACCTTTCGACTCTTACAGACCGGACAATGCAGCTTCTCACGCTTGTGAGAAATGGTGAATATGATCGAATTCCCTTGATACCGCGTCTTAACATAATTGTAGCCTACAATGCTGAATCCGTGATACAAAATACTCGTGGACATGCTTCCCCCTCCTTAATTGGAAATCTTGGTCGATTCCCTTTTGGGGGTTCATGTCCATTTTTTCAACTATAAAAGTACCCATCAACCGGATGAACCA
>CAYZLL010000065.1:3094-14172 GCA_964479225.1 uncultured Smithella sp. | reverse complement strand
ATGCCCGGCGCGTCTCCAGCAGATAATTGATCAGCAGGCAGCCGATCTGATTGCCCGTCAGCATATTGTAGGCGCCGTCCGACCGGCGCACGGCCGCGCCCATGCGATCGGCATCCGGATCCGTGCCGATTGCCAGATCCGCTCCCATCCGGCCAGCGAGTTCAATGGCCATCTTCATGGCGCCCGGATCTTCCGGATTGGGAGAACTCACCGTGGGAAAAAGCCCGTCCGGATTTTTCTGTTCCTCAACGACCGTGAAATTCTTGATTCCGGCTGCCGGAAAAACATGGACTGCTGTGCGCAATCCCGAACCGTGCAGCGGTGTATAGACGACCTTCAGATCATCGCCGCTTTCGGGCGGGCACAGGGAAAGCATGCGCTCGTAATAAATCTTATCAATCTCCTCGCCGATTTCAATGATCAGGCCCCCGGCGACACCATCTTTGTAATCGATTCTGCGGACATCCCGGAAGGGATCGCGTTTCCGGATACAATCCATAACCGCCCGGCTTGCTTCGGGGCCGAGCTGCCCGCCGTAAGCGGCATAGGCTTTGTATCCGTTGTATTCCCGCGGATTATGACTGGCCGTAATCACGATGCCGCCATCCGCTTTTAAATGCCGCACAGCGAAGGACAGTTCCGGGACGCTGGTGAGTTCCTGAAAGATAAAGGCCTTGATGCCGTTGGCGGCAAACACGCGGGCGGTTTCGTCCGCAAATTCGCGGGAAAACTGCCGCGAATCATACGCGACGACGACTCGCTTTTCCGTCGCATCCTGAGCAAGCAGATAATCGGCCAGACCCTGCGTCGCGCGTCCGATAACATAACGGTTCATGCGGGTGGTGCCGGCGCCGAGAACCCCGCGCAGTCCCGCCGTTCCGAAAACAAGATCATTTATAAATCTTTCTTTGATTTGCGCATCATCATCCCGGATGGATTCCAGTTCGCGCAGCAGGGCTTCTTCCTGAACGGATTTTTTCCAGTATTCGTATGTTTCCTGATAATTCATTTCCAGTCCTCAAGTCAGCACTAAGCAATCTTCAGCCAGATGGCGCTCAGTCCCTCCAGGGTGATTTCCAGCAGGCCGTCGATGATGGTGTAATTTTTACCGGTCAACTGACAGGTGACCGCGCCGTTAAACACCGGACGCAGTTTCGTCTGATGATCTGCCGCAAAAAGCTGATTGCGGCTGAGGAAATCGAACACGACCAGTCGGGCGGCATTCGCGCGATTAACCGCGACAAAAAAGACACCGTTGTCCGCCTGGTGGCCGAGGGCATCAACGCCCCCCGTCACGTAGCGCAAAACGCCGAGGCAATCGGGATCTGGAGCAAAAAAAACAACATGACCGGTCTGCACCGCGTCTTCCGCCTGACGCAACCGCGCCAGCTGCCGGTATTCTGCTGTCAGATCATGCGGCGCTTCCCGAAAAGTCTGCCGGTTGAAAGGATCCCGAAACCCGTGCATGCCCCGTTCATCGCCGTAATAAACGCAGGGAACGCCCGGCAGACAGAACTGAAGGGTTGCCGCCAATCGATGCCGTTGCGCGCCTTTTTTATTCTGCGTCGCGGTAATGACAAACGAGGCCTGCTGCTCGCGGGAAAGTTGGTGCGGATCAATGCGTGTGCTCAGGGCGGTGCGCACCCGTTCGATGTCATGCGAGGAAAGCAGATTGGTCAGCGCGTAATACATCGGCCGGGGATAATTGGCGGCCTGATCCACCAGCATGCGTTTCAGATCTTCAGCATTGGCCCGACCGTGAAAAAATCCGACGAGGGCATTGCGCAGGGGATAATTGGTCACCGAATCGAGCATCTTCCCGAGCGCGTATTGCCGCTTGGCGCCGTAACTGTATTTCGTGGTCGCGTCTTCCCAGACCTCGCCCAGCACGACCGCTTCCGGATCGGTTTCCCGAGCGGATTTATAGATCATGGCCAGGATATCGTCCGGCAGCTCGTCGGCGACATCCAGACGGTAGCCCCGGGCACCGGCTCTTAACCAGTGCCGGATGACACTGTGCTCACTTGTGATGACATACTGCTGCCAGGCCGGATCGCTCTCGTTCACCTCGGGCAGGGAGTCAAAGCCCCACCAGCACCGGTATTGATCGGGGTGATGCTGGAAATCGTACCAGGAGTAATACGGCGATCCCTTGCTGTTGGCGGCGCCGATGATATCATAGTGACCTTCCCGGTTGAAATAAATGCTGTCGGAACCGGTGTGGGAAAACACGCCGTCGAGCATGATGCGGATGCCCAGCCCTGCGGCCGCACAGCAAAGCGATTCGAAGTCTTCTTCCGTGCCCAGCACCGGATCAATTTTAAAATAGTCAGCGGTGTTGTAGCGGTGATTGGAAGCTGCTTCAAACACCGGATTGAGATAAACCACCGTGACGCCGAGGCTCTGCAGATATGCCAGAGAATCTTTTATCCCTTTCAATGTTCCGCCAAAGTAATCACAGGGATTGTAGTGTTTTTCTCCCGGCAACGGGCCGAAAAGCGGCAATTCTTCCCACTTTTCGTGATAATGCACTTTGCGCCCTTTGGAGCGGTGATAATCAATGCCCTGCTTTGCCGTCGCGTCGTCGCTGCGGCGGAAGCGATCGGGAAAGATCTGGTACATAACACTTTTTTGAAACCACCGGGGCACCTCAAAGCCAGGATCATAAACGGTCATCTGATAAGAGGGCGGATGATCGCTGTACACACAGCCGACGCCCGCGGTGCGACTGCCCTGGGCCCCGTAATAACAAATCCTGCCGCCGATGTTGACCGTGAAATAATACCAGTAAACCTCGGGGTGGGCAGGCGCGGTGATTTCGATTTCCCAGTACTCTTCCGACTGCCGCATGAGATGCTGCTCGCGGTAGTCCTTGCGAAACAGGCACAGATAAACGCTGCTGACATTCTCCAGACGCGCCCGGAAACGCAGCTTGACGGGCGTACCCGCCGTTAAAGCCCCGACGGGATCCCGGAATAAGTCCAGCGATGAATCATGCAACAATTCATTGCGGTAATTGATCAGCATCGTTCGCTCCTTCATCGATCCTTAAATCGCATCCAGTCCCCAGATGATTTTGTTGTACTCGCTGATCGTCCGGTCAACGCTGAAATAACCGGAAGAAGCGGTGTTGAGCACCGCTTTTTTTGTCCACGCGGATACGTCGGTGTACGCGGTCAGCACATTTTCAAAAGTCCCCCGGTACGCGTCAAAATCATGCAGCACAAAATATTTATCCGCACGGTCAAAGCAGCCGAACAACAGAGACTGGTAAAGGTCATGGAACCTGTCCGTGCCGCCGGTGAGCGAACCATCCATCAGGCGCGATACCGCGTTGCGGATATCCGCATTGGTGTCAAACAAATCCTTCGGTTTGTAACTGTTGTCCCTCTCCATCCGGTCAATTTCCTCAGCGGGAGCGCCGAAAATGAAGATGTTGTCTTTTCCGACTTTCTCGAATATTTCCACATTGGCGCCATCCATCGTTCCCAGCGTCACCGCACCGTTGAGCATGAATTTCATATTGCCGGTGCCTGAGGCTTCACATCCGGCCGTGGATATCTGTTCGCTGATATCGGCGGCGGGAATCAAGATTTCGGCCAGAGAAACATTGTAGTTTTCCAGAAAGATGACTTTTATTTGATCCCGGGTACGCGGATTCGCTTCCACAGCGGCAGAAACGGCGTGAATGAGGTTGATGACATCTTTGGCACGGCGATAAACGGGCGATGCCTTGGCCGCAAACAGGAAGGTCACCGGACGGGGCAGCGTGTAAGCATCATCGGCCGTGAAGCGGTTGTACAGATGCAAAATATGCAGCACCTTCAAAAGCTGTCGTTTGTACTCATGCAAACGTTTGGCCTGCACGTCAAAGATCGAATCCACATTCAGGACGATGCCCTGTTTTTTGAACACATATTCCGCGAGACGTTTTTTATTCTGCTGTTTGACGCTCGCAAAGTCTTTCAGAAAACGAATGTCATCGGCCAGCGGTTTCAACTTTTCCAGCTGACGGTAATCGCGGATAAAGGAATCCCCGATATGATCGCACATCAGTTCGCACAATCGGGGATTGGCCGCCACCAGCCAGCGCCGCGGTGTAATGCCGTTGGTAATGGCCGAAAACTTTTTAGGATACATCACATAGAAATCGCGGAATGTGCGGGTTTTCAGGATCCGGCCGTGCAATTGCGAAACGCCGTTGACGGCGGCGCACACCGCGAGGCACATGTTGGCCATACGGATTTCATCATATGCGATCACGGACATATGCGATATTTTGTCCCGGTCGTCCGAAAATCTTTTGACGAGTTGTTGCCGGAAACGCTCACTGATTTCGTTAATGATCGCGTAAATACGCGGCAGCATCGATTTGAACAGTTGCTCGGGCCAGGACTCCAGCGCTTCGTGCATGACGGTGTGGTTGGTATAGTTGAACAAGCGGCAGGTCAGATCGTACGCTTCGTCCCACCCCATGTCCTCTTCATCCAGCAGAATGCGCATCAGTTCCGGAATAGCCAACGCCGGATGAATATCGTTGATCTGGATGACGATTTTATCGGGCAGTGTGCTCACATCGCCATAAAGTTTTTTGTGTTCCCGCACAATGCACTGCATCGTCGCGGACGCGAGAAAGTAATACTGGCGCAGACGCAACATCCTGCCCGCGATGTGGTCATCCTTGGGATAAAGCACTTTGGAAATCGACTCGGCAATTTCTTTTTGCTGAACCATGTAAATGAAGTCGCCCTTATTGAATGCGTGAAAATCAAATCCCGCGGGATATTCCGCACGCCACAGGCGCAGCGTGGCCGGCAACTGGCTTCCATAACCGGTGATAATCATATCGTAAGGGATCGCGGTCACCCTTTGAAAGTTTTTATGCACAACCGTCAACCCGTCTTCCGTCCAGATTTCCTCCGCCATGCCTTCAAAGTGGACTTCCACCTGTTCTTCGCGCCGCTCGATTTCCCAGACATCGCCTTTGCACATCCAGTCATCCGGCGCCTCCGTCTGTTCGCCATCGACAATTCGCTGACAGAACATGCCGTATTCATAACGGATGCCATATCCGGTCACGGGCAGATTCAGCGTTGAAAGGGAATCCAGAAAACAGGCCGCCAGCCGTCCCAGGCCGCCGCTGCCCAGCGCCGCTTCATTTTCCTGCTCTTCGAGCTTTTCAAAAGGGTAGTCGATTTCCGCCAGCACCGCACGGTAATCTTCCAGAACGCCCAGGTTAATCATGTTGTTCACGAGCGCCCGTCCCATGAGAAACTCCACCGAAAGATAACAGAGTTTCTTGCGGCCTTTCGCCGCAATCTCCTCATTGCCCTTCACCCACTGTTCCAGAATCATGTCCCTGATGCTCAGCGCCACGGCCTGAAACATTTCCTCTTCCGAGGCATTCTGCAGCGTCCGGCCGTAATGCCGCTTCAGTTTCCCTTCAATGCTGGTTTTGATTTCTTGAATCCTGTTTTCCGTCATTATATTTTTCCATTGCCGGCTGTGCAATGCCGGCAGCCTCCGTAATTGATGATTGAATGATGATAGCGTTTTTACGTCCAGATTGAATGGCTGTCAATAGAAAATCACGGGGCCGGCTGCGCGCAGGTCAACACGTAAAGTTTCGCATAAGCCAGCGAGCTTTTCCGGAAACTCCAATCCTGTTCCATCGCGTGTTTCTGCAGCAATGCCATCATTTTGTTCTTCCGGTAAACGCTCAACGCGTAACGAATCGTGTGCAGCATGTCGTGCGCGTTATAATTGTCAAAAGAAAAACCGTTGCCTTCTCCGGTATGCTCGTTGAGGGGCCAGACGGTATCCCTCAGGCCGCCCGTCGCACGGACGATCGGCAGCGTCCCGTAGCGCAGTGCGATCATCTGCGCCAGACCGCACGGCTCAAACATGGACGGCATCAGGAAAAAATCACTCCCCGCGTAGATCCGGTGTGCCAGCCGGTCGTCAAAGATGGTTACGCCCTGGGCCCGGTTGCCCGTGCGGTGGGCAATCCCGCGGAAAAAATGTTCATAATGATGTTCGCCGGTCCCGATCAGGACAAAAGCGGCGCCCGCGTGAATGATCTCATCAAAAACGCGCATCACGAGATCGATCCCCTTCTGCTTTGTCAGCCGCGTGACCATCCCGATGAGTGGCGTCTCCTGTGGGATCTCCAGTCCCATTTCTTGTATCAGCGCATTTTTGTTTTTCTTTTTTTCCGCAAGAGAAGAAACGTCATACGCATAGGGAATCAGCGGATCAGCAGCGGGATTAAAAATACCCGTATCAATGCCGTTGAGGATGCCGATCAGGTCATCCGCTCTGGTGTTGAGAATGCCGTCGAGTCCCTCTCCGTAATACGGCATCCTGATTTCGCGGGCGTACGTCGGGCTGACGGTGATCAATTTGTCCGCGAAAACAATGCCGGCCTTTAGAAAATTGGCATCCCCGTGAAACTCGATGTAGTCCTGGTGAAAATATTTATCATCGATGCCCAGCAGGTGCGCCGCATAACCGAAATTGAAACGCCCCTGATAACCGATGTTATGAATGGTCAGGACCGTTTTTGCGCTGCCCTGCGGAAGTGTGTCATACTGAATTTTCGCCAGCATGGGAATGATGGCCGTGTGCCAGTCATTGACATGAATGATGTCCGGTTCCAGCCCAATGACCGGCAGCGCTTCCATCAGCGCGCGTGAAAAAAAGGCGTACTGCTCGCCTTCAAAATTTCCGCCGCAGTAAATGGCGTGACCGAAGTAATGTTCGTTATCGATAAAATAAACCGGAATCCCCTCCCAGTCATACAGTTCCACGCCGACATACTGCGAACGCCAGCCGATATCGACACTGAAACTGACGATGTGTCTGACGCGGTCGCGGTACTTGTCCTTGATCTGCCGGTGAAACGGCAGTGCCAGGCTGATATGAAAGCCCAGACTTTTCAGCTCGCGGGCCAGGGTGCCGATGACATCCGCCAACCCGCCGGTTTTGGCAAATGGCGCGCATTCCGCGCCGGTCATCAGAATACTTGGTAGCTTTTCCCGGTTCGTTGCCGTCATGATCTTTTGTAATTCTTCTTGTATGTTCACAGTTATGCTTCTTCCTTGTATTCAAAATAAACAGCGGTCAGTGGCGGCAGGTTGATGGCTGCGCGGTAAGGATGGCCGGCAAATTCTTCCGGTACAGCGGCTATGGCGTTTGTGTGCTGACGTCCACTCCCGCCAAACTGCGGGTTGTCGCTCGTGAATACTTCCTTCAGGGTGCCGTTTCCCGGCAGCCCGAACACAAAACCCTCCACCGGCACCGGTGTGAAGTTGAAAGCGCAAACGAAGCCCTGCCCTTTCCGGCTGCCCCGGCGCAAAAAGCAAAGCGAGCTTTGCAGATAGTTCTCCACGTTCAGCCAGGTAAATCCGTCCCAGGTATCTTCAATTTCATAAAAGGCGGGACATCCCCTGTAAAAATGATTGAGCGCCTTCACATATTGGCGCATCTGTCCGTGTCTTTCGTAATCCTGCAAAAACCAGTCGAGTGGCTTGTGGTAATCCCATTCGATAAACTGGCCGAACTCGATCCCCATAAACAGCAGCTTTTTCCCGGGATGCGCGTACATAAATCCCAGCAATGTGCGCAGCGACGCGAATTTATCGTCATAGGAACCGTACATCTTGTCCAGCAAGGATTTTTTACCATGTACCACCTCGTCGTGCGAATAAGGCAGAATATAATTTTCCGAAAACGCGTAGCACATCGAAAAGGTTATTTTGTCGTGATGATGACGGCGGAACAGCGGATCCATCGACATGTACTTGAGCGTGTCGTGCATAAAGCCCATGTTCCATTTGAACATGAACCCGAGGCCGCCGACATAAGGCGGCTTCGTGATCAGCGGATACGCCGTGGATTCTTCCGCGATCGTGATCGTGCCGAGATGCCTCGTCAGAATTACGGAGTTGAGCTTCCGCATGAATTCCAGAGCGGATATATCGATGTTGCCGCCTTCTTCGTTCGGCACATACTCGCCGTGGTTGCGCGCGTAATCCAGATAAATCATCGAGGACACGGCATCAACGCGGATGCCGTCAATGTGATAAACATCAAAGAACAGCATCGCGCTGGAGATCAGGAAACTAACAACTTCCGGGCGGCCGTAATTAAATATCAGTGTGCCCCATTGCGGATGATGTCCCTGCAGCGGGTTTTCATGCTCGTACAAACAGGTACCGTCAAAGCTCGCCAGACCGTGTTCATCCCGAGGAAAATGGGCGGGCACCCAGTCCATGATAACGCCGATACCCTTTCGGTGCATCGTATCAACAAAATACATAAAATCCTGCGGCGTGCCGAAGCGGCTGGTGACCGCGTAAAAACCGGTCACCTGATAGCCCCAGGAATCGTCCAGCGGGTATTCGGTCACGGGCATGATTTCCACGTGGGTAAATCCCATCTCCACCAGATAATCGGAGAGTTCATCGGCGGCTTCCCGCAGATTCGCAAATTCATAATCCTCCGGCTTGCGCCAGGACCCGATGTGCATTTCGTAAATCGACATCGGTTTTTTCAGGATGTTTTGTTCCGGACGACATCGCAGAAAATCCGCATCGTGCCATTGATAACCGTCCAGTCCCCAGACTTTCGACGCCGTTTTCGGTCGCACTTCGGCATGAAAAGCAAACGGATCAGCCTTGAGAACCGTCTGACCGTAAAATCCTTCCACCTGATATTTGTAGCAGTCGCCATCCTGCAAACCGGGGATGAAGGCGGCAAAGACGCCTGTGTCCATTTTGTTCATCGGATTTTTCGTTGCGTCCCAGCCGTTGAAATCCCCGACAACACTGACCTGGCGCGCGTTGGGCGCCCACAGCAGAAAGCGGTGCATCTTGATTTGGTCAATATAATGGCAGCCGAAGGTCGCATAGGCCTGCTGCGCCTCGCCGGTATTGAACAGATAAATTTCATCTTGATGGATGTGTTTTTGAAAATCGTTCATTTTAATATTTCCGTTGTTCATCTGGATCACGAACGTCCGTACAGCCGGGTCATCCGCGCCAGTTGCTGTCTTGTCGCTTCATCGTATTGTCCGGGGGTAAGCCGCCAGCGCCAGTTACCCTGCGACGTCTGCGGCTTGTTCATGCGCGCGGACGACGGCAATCCCAGCACATCCTGCATCGGAATAATGCAAACATCCGCAACCGAACTCATGGCCAAGCGGATCAATTGCCAGTGAATGCGCTGTTCATCAGCGCCATCAAGATAGGCATCCATAAATGCCCGTTCGTCTTCGCCAAGAGAACTGTACCAGCCGACGGTCGTATCGTTATCATGCGTTCCTGTATAAACCACGCAATTTCTTTCATATTTGTGCGGCAGGTAAATGCTGCTGCCGTCGGGCGTGAAAGCAAAATGCAGCACCTTCAGGCCGGGGAAACCGGTCTCGCGCAGCAGTTCAAAAACCGCCGGCGTCAGATAACCGAGGTCTTCGGCAATCAGCGGGAGCTCTCCCAGTTCTTTTTTAATGGCGTGAAAAAAATCCATTCCCGGGCCGGGAATCCATTGTCCGCCGATCGCATTGCCGGCATCCGCGGGAATGGCATAGTAGGCTTCAAATGCACGGAAATGATCAATGCGCAGGCCATCAAAAAGAGCGATGTGATGAGCAATGCGCTCAAGCCACCATTGGTAACCGGTTTTCTTCAGCGCTCCCCAGTCATAAAGCGGGTTGCCCCAGAGCTGCCCTGTTGCCGAAAAGTAGTCCGGCGGACAACCGGCGACCCGTCCCTGCTGGTCCAGAATGTCTTGACCTGTCCAAGCATCGGCGCCATCCGGCGCCATGTAGATGGGCATATCCCCGATAACGCTTATCCCTTTGACGTTGGCATATCTGCGCAAAGCGTGCCACTGACGAAAAAAAAGAAACTGCACAAAAATATGATAACGGATGTCTTGCTCCAGACCAGGGGAAGCATTTTTCAGCGCATCAACGCGCCGCTGACGAAGGTCTTCCGGCCACTGCTGAAAAGGCTTCATGTCCTGAGTGCTTTTCAGCGCCATGTACAGCGCGTAGTCGTGTATCCAACCGGCGTGCTTTTTTACAAAAACGTCCAGCTCCTCGGAAAGGCGGTGAGCACTGTATTCATAGGCCAGACGTAGAATCTGCGATTTACAAATATATTGCGTGTAATAATCGACAGCTGATGGATCGGATCCGAAAAGACCCTCGCACTGATCCAGGGCTTCCCGGGGCAGCAGGTCCTCGCTGTACAAATCGTCAAAATCAATAAAATACGGATTGCCCGCAAAGGTGCTGAAAGCCTGATAAGGTGAATCGCCAAATCCGGTGGGAGAAACCGGCAGAATCTGCCAGTAGGACTGACCGCTCATCTGCAACTGATCCACAAATTCACGCGCCCCCGCCCCCAGCGTGCCGATGCCGAACCGGCCGGGCAGCGAAGATATGCTCAACAGTATGCCGCTTCCTCTTTTCATGTTTTGATCATACACGAGTTTAGTCTTTATGACTATACGATTTTCTACGAATGGCGAAGCTCACAGAAGACCATGCCGTCCATCGTTTTGCCGCCGGCAAAATAGTGATTGAATTATCGGGTGTGTTTCTAGTATAAGCACGCCAATATTTTAAACAGAGAATCAGCAGGTGTTTTGATGTCCTGGTACGTTGTTCACACAAGAAGCCGTCACGAATACAAGGCCAACACGGGCCTGATGCAAAAAAATCTGACCACTTTTCTGCCGGAAATCGAATCGTGGAGCAAACGAAAAGACCGGAAAAAGAAAATATCCACCCCGCTTTTCCCCGGATATATTTTTGTCGAAGCGCCTGTCCTGGACAATGAAACCAAATTGAAAATCCTGAAAACGACTGGCGTCGTTCGCCTGCTGGGCAAGAAAGAAAATGCCGAAGCCATTCCGGTACCGGACACCAAAATTGAGGCCATCCGCCGTTTTGTCGGTTCCAAAGAGGAAGTCATCACCCTGCAGTATCCCCAGTTGGGCGAGCCGGCGCGCATTACGGACGGACCTTTTGCCGGTGTGGAAGGCATTGTCGTCAGCCGCAACGTCGAAAA
>CAYZLL010000065.1:0-2994 GCA_964479225.1 uncultured Smithella sp. | reverse complement strand
AAAGAAGAAGTCGAAAGAACACGTGAAAAGATCCTGGATACCGCTCTGGATATCATTATCAAAGACGGTTTTCAGAATCTGAGTGTCCGGAAGATCGCTTCCCGATTAAATTTTACGGCCACGACCATTTACAATTATTACACCAATAAAGATGAAATCAATCTGATGATCCGGATCAGGGGATTTGAAAAACTCCATGACCTACTGACCAAACGTTCTGCGCCGTTCAAGAAAACAGAAGACCGCTTAGAGGCCATGACCTGCGCTTATGTGGAGTTCGGCCTGACAAATCCCAGCTATTACGATATCATGTTTAATCTGCACACACCGAAATATCTCGATTATGTGGGAACGGAGATCGAACCGCTCGCCTTTCAGGAAAAACAAAACGCCCTGAAATGTCTGGCCTGCTTTGTCGATGAGATCAGCGCGTACGTTGCGGCCGACGACAAAAAAAGAGATGCCTTCATCCTGTATCAGATTGCGAAATTCTGGTCTGACCTGCACGGCCTGGTTACGCTCAATAACAGCCGTTTGTTCCATGAAGTAATGACCGATGTCGATGATTTTATCAAAAAACGCACGGCGGATATGATTGCAGAAATGCTGCAATTGAAGGGAAAACTGGACGCCGGAGAAACCCTTTTTTAATTATTTTATTGGGAGGTAAACCATGAATCACGTTCAACCTGCTCCAAAAAGCATGACCGATAAACTGGCAACCCTGTTTTTCAAATTTTTTGCCCTGAATTTCAATAACCGCTCTTCTTTAAATAAATATTTGAAAAGCGATGACGGCTGGCTGAATTTTACGTTTGCGGTCAAAACAGAAAACGGCAGCGTCGAGCAGGCGCTGCAATTTGAAAACGGCAGGGTCAGGGTATTGAAGGAAATGCCCGCAAAACCGGACTCGCAGCTTATTTTTAAAGACGAGAACGCGCTGAAAGAAGCGGCCACCCAGCCCCCCAATAAGCTGATGATGGCACTGATGGAAAACAGAATGGTTACGCAGGGGAATCTGGGCTATCTGCAATTGGTCAACTTTTATCTTTCACTGCTGCTGGGGCAAATCCAGATTGCCAAACTAAAAAAAGAAACCAAAACTGAAAACAGAAACTACGACACCGGGAAAGCGTCACGGCACAGCATTGAATCGCGAAAGACCCGTCAACTCAAGGCTGAATCCGTCGATCCGGGTGTTAAATTTTTAAAAGATCCGTATCTCGCGGAATATTCGCTGGATGATTTTCCCCGGGTAAAAGATTTTCTGGACATCCATTTCAAAACAAAACCGGCCATCTGCCATGAGCACGCAGAGCTGCTGACGGATTTTTATAAAGCAAACGGATTTGAAACAACCACGGACGGCAAGCCCTGGGTACCTGAACTCCGTCAGGCGAATGCTTTCAAATATCTGCTGGAAAACAGAAAGCCCATCATCCGGCAAAACGATTTGATTGCCGGAACCAACACCACGAAAGAAATCGGCGTGATCATTTACCCGGACGCGCAAGGCACGATGATGTGGGGAGAGCTGATTACCGCACCCCATCGACCGCTGAATGCTTACGATGTGTCCGGTGAAACCATTGAAGTCCTGCACAACAAGGTATTTCCTTTCTGGGTCCATCGCAATTTCCGCGAATGGGTCAGGGACAACAAAGGTTATCCCCTGTGCCAGAAGCTCGATGAGCGGTTTGCCGCCTGTTTCCTGTGGAAAACCGTTGCCCTTTCCCACACGATTTTAAATTATCCGGAAGTCTTAAGTCTGGGCACCAGCGGCATTATCACTCGGATTGACGAGGAGTGGAATGCCACACCGGAGACGGAGAAACAAAAGCGGGATACGCTCGCGGCAATGAAAATCAGCCTGGAAGGAATCAATGCCTACGCGGGGAATCTCGCGCAGGAAGCGTGGCGGCTGGCCTCTGGGGAAACGCAACCTGTCCGCAAAAACGAACTGCTGCATCTGGCTGAAATCTGCCGAAACGTTCCGCAAAATCCGTGCTCGACACTTGATGAAGCGGTCAATGCCCTGTGGATAATCTGGGTCGGCGTGCACATGGAAAACACGAACGCCGGATTTTCTCTCGGACGGCTGGATCAATGGCTGCAGCCTTATTTTATCGCCGACCTGGAAAAAATTAAGGATGAAAAAGAAAGACAGGCCTACATCAAGCACGCCATTGAATTGATTGGATGCTTTTATATGCGCTGCACGGATCATCTGCCGCTGATACCGGACATCGGCAATTATCTGTTCGGCGGCTCCTCCTCCGATCAGGCCATTACTCTGGGCGGCGTGACACCGGACGGTGAAGACGCGGTCAATGACATGACGTACATCTTTCTGAAAGTCACGGAAATGCTCTCCATCCGGGATCCCAATGTTAATGCCCGGTACAACAAGAGCAAAAACAGCGCCACTTATCTGAAGAGGCTCTGTGAAGTGAATTTAAACACAACGGCCACCCCATCCATTCACAATGACGAAGCGGTCATGGCTTCGCTTGCCGAATTCAATTATCCGCCGGAACATCTGCGCGACTGGTCGGCCACCGGCTGCGTGGAGCCTACACTTTCCGGACGCCACATCGGTCACACCAACTGCATGATGTTCAATGCGGTGGCGGCGCTGGAAATGGCGCTCAACAACGGACGTCATCCCTTGATGCGCTGGGATCTGGGGCCGAAAACCGGTGGCATCCAGGCCGGTGATTTCCAAGATTACGAATCTTTCTTTAACGCTTTCGCCAGGCAGCTTCGTTTTCTGGCGGACCAGACGTGTGAGTACAACAATCTTTTAGGGGAAGCACACCAGACCTTACGCCCGACGCCATTTATCTCCGCGTTAATCGACGGCCCGCTGAAAAGCGGCCGGGATGTTACCAAAGGCGGCGCTGTGTATAACTCATCGGGTATCGCGTTCATCGGTCTTGCCGATATCACCGATTCGTTGATGGTGATCAAGAAACTGGTTTTTGAAGAAAAGAA